>NZ_JAWRYD010000007.1:0-258281 GCF_046534765.1 Burkholderia sp. SIMBA_062 | reverse complement strand
GTGTTCTACAACCGCAGTCGTCGTCATTCGTCGCTCGGCTTTGTTTCTCCGGAGCGGTTCCTTCGGGACTGGATCAAAGCTCAGCAGACCAAGGACGCCGCGGCATAACTCGGGACCGTTGGAAGGCGAAAAACCGTGGGAACCTCAAACCACACCAATATTGCGAAGGAGAGTCAGGATGTCACCCAAGAAGAAGGTGCCGACGCATTTTCATTCCGTTGTCAGCTCGTGTGCCGAGTGCGCCAGACACGGGGATACTCCCAATAGAGAACGGATGGTGGTGAGGCTTGCCGTCGCACGCGGCGAGTCGGGCGATTGCGCATGATCCGCTATTTCCTTGCACGAGGTGATCGAGGCGGCAGCGCGACGATTATGGAGGGGCTGCCGACCGTTACCTGTTCCAATCCGGCGCCGCGCGTGCATATTGCGACGCTCGATATGAAAACCTACTGCACCGCTTGCGGGCAGAAGGGTTTTATTGCCCCGAAAGGGCCGCGAAGGCCAGGAACCGGACCAAACGGCAAACCGTGGGCGTTGAGCGGTGACATCAACGTCTGTGGTTGCAATCCGCCGCCGGTGTTCTATGCCGAGCGCGGCATGAGGATGTTGTTTACGGCCGACGAAGCAGCGGCGTTCACCGGGCAGATCCGCAATCAGACCGAGTCTGCATCGACGGCCAGCGATCAGCATGACGAGCAGTATGTCTTGTGCGACGATCGGAGCGGGCGTCCGCTTGCACACGTTCGGTACCGCATACGCACAATGTCAGGCCAGATTTTCAGTGGCGTCACTGATCTCGACGGAAACACTCGGCGAATAACGACGCGTGGGGCCGAGAAACTCAGGCTCGAGGTCGTGGAGGACAGTAGCGATGCCCCGTGACGAATACGTATGCGTCCACGATTCAGCCGTGACGAATACCGTGCGCAACTCCAAGCTCAAAGTTTTCCTTACGCTCAGCGGGCCGCCAATCTGTCCGGGCATGACCGACGCGGAGTTCAGAAAGCTGATGATGGAGCTTCGCGACGAGGGGGCCGATTTGGTAAAGGAGCGGCTCAAACGACTGGCCGAATGGGCGCCTGACGAACGGAGCCGTGTCTGGACGTGGTTTGGCGCCAATGATCATCAGGTCCGTCATCGCCTTGTCACTGGACTGACGTCGACCCTTGCTGTCATGCGGGCACTCGGTCCCGGGAATTTCCTGAGGGCTCGTCCCGATCTGGACAGATCACTTGGATGCTTGCCTACCAATAAGCATGTCGGCACTGTTGCGCACGTATGCGGCCCCGACACTGAAACGCATACAATAAGCATTTACGAGGAATTTTGTACGATTCGCGATCGAAGTCGGGCGGCTACCTCGAAGTTGTCAACCATTATCCACGAATGCACTCATTTCAAGGATACGTTCGGGGCTGGCGATCCAAAGTATGGAATCACGCGATTTCTTCCCGAATGGGGGCAAAATAATCCTGAGATGGCAATCAAAAATGCGGACAGTATTTCGGCGTACGTTATCTGGCTTGATTAGCGGCGTAATCTTGTTGTGTCTGGCTGAAAATTCGTACGCTTGCGATGGGTCGGAGAATTTGCCAGGGCAAAATTTTGATCTGATGTTTGACCGGGATTCTGCCATGGTGAGCGAAGAGCAAGCGAGGAAGCTGAAGGGTTGGGTATCGACGATGCTGTCGCAGTTTCCGGTTCGCGAAGGCGTAGCCGTGAGCGGGGTAGCCGAGCCTGTGGAAATCCATCCGGAAGAGCTGTCTGCGAGGCGTGCCGAGTCCGCTCGCCGGTTGTTGGTGCATTTCGGGATGAAACAGGAGCGCTACGCTGTTCATGCTTATGTTTATAAACGCTTGAGTATTCATGACCATGAAAATGCCAAACGCGCTGAAATAACATTGCTGCCTGGCTGTCCCGACAATTGTTGCATGAACAAATGATGCGCATCGCGGCGCAGGGGGGTGGTGTGTCCCGGCCGCGAAGCTTGCCTCGAGCGCACGTCGTTCTCCGTTCGCTACCCGAAACGCACACAATACACTGGCGGCAAATGCGCGGATACCTGCCGCCAGTTCTCGCCGCCGTCACCGGAAGTCCATAACCCGCCCGTCGTCGACGCCATCGCGAGGCGCGTGCCGGTGTCATCCACCGCGAGCCCGTGCCGATACACGAGGTCATAGGCCGGTGCAGGCGGCAACCCGTTCGACAGGCTCTCGAAACTGCGGCCGCCGTCGCGCGTGCGCGTGACGACGAACCGGCCGTTCACCGGAATCCGGCACGCATCCTTCACGGCCGGTACGAACCACGCGGTGTCGGGATCCGCCGGATGCACGGCGACCGCGAAGCCGAAGCTCGACGGCTGCGCTTCGATGCGCTGCCAGTGCGCGGCGCCGTCGGTCGAGCGGAAGATCGCGCAATGATGCTGGGTCCACAGCACATCGGGATTGGCCGCGCACTGCACGACGCGATGCGGATCCTGCACGTTGGGCTCGCCGCGCCGCTCGGGCGGCATGTAATCGGCTTCCATGCCGTCGGCGCTGACGCGCCAGGTCGCGCCGCCGTCGAAGGTCTGCCATACGCCGCCGCACGAGATGCCGATCGTCACGTGCCGGCTGTCGCGCGGATCGACCATCACCGAATGGATGCCCGGCGCGTCGTAGCCGCCGCCGAACCATTCGGGGCGCTCCGGGCGGTCCCACAATGCGCGGTTGAGCTCCCACGAATCGCCGCCGTCGCCGGAGCGGAACAGCCCGCCCGGTATCGTGCCGGCCCACAGTACGCCCGGCTCGTCGGCGCCGCCGGCTTCGAGCGACCAGATCTGCTGAAGTGTCCACGGCGGCCGGGGTGGGGCGGGCGCTTCGTCGCCCGCGTCGGCGTCGCCGGCATGTGCGCCGACGTTCGCGCGCAGCGCGTCGGCGGGCTGCGGCGGATACACCGGAACCGCGCATTCTTCCCATTCGGCCGCGCCGGCCCGCCGGCGATGCAGCTTGACGCCGAAATGGCCGAGGTTGAGCGCCGCATACAGCGCGCCGTCGCGCGGATCGGCCAGCGCCATGCTGACCGGTTCGCCGATGAAGTGCGGCTCGCCGAGCGACCAGCCGCCGTTGCCGTCGGCATGCAGCACGAACAGGCCCTTGCGGGTCGCGACGAGCAGTCGATCGTTCATGTCGGGTGTCTCCTGTGCGCGCGATCGGGTGCTTGTTTCGGTGGCGATGCGTCCCTCTATCCGCCGGACAGCGCCTGCACGACATAGACGCGGCTCGCGTCGCCGAGCGCGTCGGACAGGTGTTGCCGGTCGCGCACCGGCTGGCCGTCGATGAACACCGACAGATGCTTTCTCAGCGCACCCTGGTCGTCGACGATGTAGCCGCGCAGCCGCGGCTGTTCGCCGAAGACGGTTTCAAGCGCTTCGCCGAGCGTCCGTGCGTCGATGTCGCGCTCGGGCGTGTCGATATGCCGCTGGATCGACGCCGCGAAGAAGAGGTGGGCCATGGCAGGGGCTGGCAGGAGCCGCGCAGGGGGACGGTCTGTAGTTTAGGCGATCGATCGGGCCGGCAGCGACATCGCCGTGCGGCCGGCGGCGATGTCGCGGTTGCTGCGCCGCGCAATGGCAAGTGCCCGCGCTTGCCCGGCTACGCGTACTTGTCGCCGACCGTGCTTCGGACCGGATGCGTGTCATAGACGATGATCATGCGCTCGATGCGCGCGTGCTCGTCGAATTCGAATACGTCGACGCACTCGAATTGCACCGCGGAGCCGTCTTTCAGTCCCCAGTCGTAGGTGAAATAGCCGGTGGCCCGACGTGCGCCCGTCGTGCTGACGCAGATGTCGATCGGCGTGATCCGGCTTTGTCCGGATGCCGCCGCGACTTTTTCGAAGAAGGGCTGCGGCGCCATCCAGCCGAGAAACGGCGAGAAGATTCGCGCGTCCGGCGTGAACAATGCACAGATCGCGGCGACGTCGCCGCGCTCGAGTGTCTTCAGGTAGGTATCGACCTGTCGCGTGTAAAGTGCGTCGGACGACGAAACCATGATATTTCTCCGCTGATTGTTGACGAGCCTTCCGCGACAGCCGTCGCGATTCGGTTCAACCACGATAGCGATGCCGCGATGACCGAACAAACGAAAAATCCGCAACCCGGGCATGCCGCCCGCGCATATCCGCTGGCGGAACTGACGCGCGCACTGCCGCCGCTCGCGGCGTTCCAGGCGTTTGTCGCCGCCGCGGAACTGGGCAGCTTCAACCGGGCCGCCGAGCATCTGTGTCGGACTCAAGGCGCGGTGAGCCGTCAGGTGCAGCAACTGGAAGCGCACTACCGATGTGCGTTGTTCGTCCGTCGCCCGTCGGGATTGACGTTGACCACGGAAGGCGGCGCGTTGCTGACGGTGGCCGTCGACGTACTCGCGCAACTGGCGCGACACGCTCACGCCCATGCGCATGCCGCGTCGACGCTGACGTTGCGGCTGCCTTCCACGTTCGCGATTCGCTGGCTGCTGCCGCGGCTGTCGGCGCTCAATCACGCGTTGCCGCGGACCGAACTGCGCATTCACACGTCGGCGGACGACACACCGGATTTCACCGACGCCGATTTCGATGCCATCGTCGTGCGCGGCACCGGCAGTTGGGCGGGCATGGTGGCGGTCCCGCTATTCGACGAATACCTGACGCCGATGTGTACGCGCGAGGTTGGCGCGTCGCTGCAGTCGGTCGCCGATCTCGCGCACGCGACGCTGCTGCATCCCGCGCGCAATCGCGACGAATGGCGATGCTGGCTCGACGCCGTGGGCGCCACGCAGATCGACCCGCGCAGCGGGCTCGTATTCGATACGCTCGAACTGACACTGACGGCCGCGGCCCAGGCGCACGGCGTCGCGATCGGCGATCCGCGCATGGCGGCGGATCGGCTGGCGGCCGGAACGCTGGTCGCGCCGTTTTCGGAGGTGGTGCGCAACGGTCTGGGCTACTACCTCGTGTACCCGGTGCAACGCGCCGCGCAACCCGCGATTCAGGCGCTCACGGAGGTCCTGACGCATCTTGCACGCGAGGATTGATCGCAACCTGCGTGCGTCGGGTGTCTTGCTAAACCGGAATCGACTGCCCGCGTATCCGGATTCCGAGCCGCACGATGCCGATCACCGCATTCGACAGCCACGTCAGCAAGCGCGGCATGCCGCGCCGGCGGATATCGAGCAGCAGCACGATCCGGACTTCGTCGCTGTCGTTCCACACTTCATGCACGAACGTGTCGTCCCACAGCAGGAAGCGGCCTTCGTCGAGCCGGTATTCGTGGCCGTCGACCTTCAGCACGGCGGCCGGCGTGCCGTCCGCGCGCTTCGGCATCGACAGCACCAGATAGCCGCGCAGGATGCCGCGGAACGGCCCGCGATGCGGCGGGATGTGCTTGGCGGGCGCGAGGAACGATAGCGACGCGGACAGGACGTCCGGCGACGCCGCGATGATCGATTCGACGGTCGGGCAGCGCGACAGGTTGCGCGGGAACGGCTGGCCGTAAGCCTGCATGATGAACATCCGCCAGTCGCGCGCATCGTTGGCCGAGATGTCGTGCTGCTCGCGCATGATCTCGTGAAAGCGCGGGATGCGCGGCAGGTCGCGCGCGACGTCGAGCGCTTCCGCGCGGATGACCGGCCACGCACGGATGAATCGCTCGGCATCGGGGAACGCGGCCGTGTCGAGCACCGCGCCACTATCGATATGGCGGTCGTACAGCGTGCGAAGCAGGCTGGCTGCAGAGTCGTAAGCAACGGACATGATCGAGGACCGATCCACAAGGTGTCGTCAGTCTGCCCCACACGCGGTGGGGCCGCATTACGTCAGGTTACGCCGGCTGACGAAAGAATGACAGTTCGGTGAACGTCCGGCGCAGGTGCCGCGGAATTCCGGGAATAAACGCACACCGGGCGCCGTCATACGGGATGTAGCACGTCGTCTCGTTGACTTTCGAAGGAGTGGAGCATGAACACGCATTGGCTGGTGGCCGCCACGGTGGCGGCGATTTCCGTCGCGGGTGTCGCGACGTCCGCGTCGGCCCAGGAACTGACGCGCGCGCAGGTCAGGCAGGAACTGATCGACGCCGAAAACAACGGGTTGCGCTTCGTGACCGACACGTCGTATCCGGCGGTGAGCCCGCTGTTCCAGCAGCAGGCCGAACAGATGCCGCGGCATCAGGCCGAGACCGCGGTCGGCCGCGATCCGGCGGCGGCTTCCGATGCGGGAAGGCCGGCGACGCTGCCGTCCCGTCCGCGCTCGGCCGCGTGCGTGGGCCCCGAGAGCTTCTGCACGCTCTATTTCGGAAGCTGACCTGAAGGCCCGCCGCGCCGGGTTCGACATTCACCACGCTTGATCGGCACGAAACATTGAAGGAGTTCATGATGAAAACTTGTATCGCAGTACTGATGATGATCGGCGCGATTTCCGGTCAGTCCGCATTCGCGCAATCGAATGCGCCGCTCACGCGTGCACAGGTTCGCGACGAGCTGATTCGTCTGGAAGCGGCGGGTTACGACCCGTCGAAGGGCGACGACGGCGAATATCCAGCGGACATTCAGGCCGCGCAGGCGAAGCTCGCCGAGCAGGATCACGCGAGGATGGCGGCTTCGGCCGCCGCGAATGCGCCGGCGTCCGTCATGCCGGCGCAGCTCGACAACTAGGTGTCGACGTGTACGTGTGTATCTTCAGGCCGTCGTGTTCGCGTGCCGGCAATACGCATGCCGTGCGCGGCGCGCGACCTGATCGAACCGCACGCACGGCCATGCCGTCGATCGCGCGCCGCTTCGCGCGGCGCCGCGATCACCTCGTCACGCGATTCCGATGCGTGCGCAGGTCGATCGCGGAATGTGCCGGGACGTGAGTGACGAGATTACCAGGGCATCATCCGCTGCATGACCTGGTCGCGCAGGACGAACCGATGCGCGATCGCGGCCGCGACGTGAAGGCACACACCACCGAACAGCACCCACGCGAGGATCCCGTGCACGTCGCCCATCGCGTGCCCGAATCCTGAGCCGGCTGCCGACAGTGCCGGCAACGGAATGACGCCGAACAGCGTCACGGCCCACGCGCGCGATGACGCGTTGATCCAGCCGAGCAACGGCACCGCGATCAGCAGCGCATAGAGCGCGGCATGCGTTGCGCCGGACAACGCACGCATCGTGGGCGACAGCTCGTCGGCGGGTGGACGGTGCGTCGCGCGCCAGAGCACGCGACAAGCCATCGCGGCGAGCAGCGCGGTGCCCACGATCAGGTGCGCGGCGATCAGCCCGACCGGGCGTGTGTCGCGATGCACGTCGGGCATCGTCCAGCCGATCGCGTACTGCGCGACGAGAAGCACGACGATGAGCCAGTGAAGAACGCGGGCGACTGCGTCATATCGGGCGGGCGTGGGCATGAAGGCTCCTGGCAAGCGGGGTGGCTGTATCTTCCGGCGGATTGTACGGCCGAATGCTTAACGAAACTTTAAGTGTGCGGCCGCACATCGATTGTGTCCCGTCGATCGAGCAATGGCGCGCCCCTTTGTCGATCGCCGCGCGGGCCCGCAGGTTGTACCCGAGGCATTTTTCACCACGATGACGTTGGATAAATCGGGCGTCGTCGCGATTGCGATCCTGTCGGATCGTAAGGTTGCCGGCGCCGTATTCGCCGAACGGTAGTCGTGTCATCTGATTGCGCGTAACGTCGGTTGGTCATCCTGCACATCCGACTCGATCACACTCGATCCGGCTGCGTGCGTGGTGAAACCGTGCGCGCGGGGCCGATACCGGCATTGCGGTCGCACGGACAACCTCGGGAGAGAGGCATGGAGTGGCTGCAGGTGGTACACGCGCTGGCCCGGGCGATGTCGCTCGTTTGCGGGTTGGGCGTGCTGCTGGGCATTGCCTACACGATCGCGGCCAGCGTGCTGGTCGGTCGGTTCTTTTCCCGCGCGGCGGCGATGCCGCGCGATTTTCCGGGTGTCACCGTCGCGAAGCCGTTGCACGGCGACGAATGGCACCTTGGTCAGCATCTCGAAAGCTTCTTCGTCCAGGATTATCCGGGGCCGGTTCAGCACCTGTTCGGCGTGCATGACGCGGGCGACGCCGCGCTCGAGGCTGTCGAGGCACTGCGCGTGCGCTATCCGGATGCCAACATCACGGTCGTCGCCGATGCCCGGCTGTACGGGCCCAATCGCAAGGTCGCCAATCTCGTGAACATGCTCGAACACGCGGAGCATTCGGTGCTCTGCCTTGCCGACAGCGACGTGGTGGTCGAGCGCGATTATTTGCGCGCCGTCGTCGGCGCGCTACAGGAGCCGGACGTCGGCATCGTGACGAGCGTGTATCGCGGCGTCGCGTCGCCGGGTTTCTGGCCCGGCGTTGCCGTCGCGATGACGAACTACCATTTCCTGCCGGGCGTGATCACCGGGCTCTTCATCGGTCGCGCGCGTCCGTGCTTCGGCCAGACGATCGCGATCACACGCGCGACGCTCGAACGCATCGGCGGCCTCACGCGTTTCGCGCATCACCTCGCCGAGGATCACGCGCTGGGTGAAGCGGTGCGGCAGATCGGGGCGCGGGTCGTGATTCCGCCGTTCGTCGTCGGGCATGCGTGTGTCGACGACACGTTCGCCAACCTGTACGCGCACGAATTGCGCTGGAGTTGCACGATCCGCGCGGCGGACCGGGTCGGTCATGCGGGTTCGGTGCTGATGCATCCGGTGCCGCTCGCGTTGCTGGCGCTGCTGCTGTCCGGCGGCACGGCGGCCGCCTGCGCGCTGACGGTGGCCGCGCTTGCCGCGCGGGCGCTGCTGATGGTGAGAACGGCGCGCGCGATCGGCGCGAGCCTGCGCGGCGCGCTCTGGTTGCCGTTCGTCGATCTGGTGCAGTTCCTGATCTTCGTGTCGAGCTTCTTCTCGTCGCATGTCATCTGGCGCGGCACGCGCTTTCGCGTCGACCGCGAGGGTTTGCTGTCGCCGGCGGGGAAACCATGACGCACGACACGCATTCCGACGATGAAGGCGCGGGGCGGGTGTCCACCTATCGCGACGCGCGGCTCCGGCATGCGGGACGCATCGCTGCATTCGCCGGGCTGGCCATCGCCGTATGGCTGATCTGGCGCGAGCATCCGTTGACGGTCCTGCACCGGCTGCAGGCCGCCGGTGCAGGGTTGCTGCTCGCCGCTCTGGTTCACGTGCTGCCGATGCTCGCCAATGCATGGGATTGGCGGATGCTGATCCGCGGCCGGCGCCGGCCCTCCTTCGCGACGATGCTGAAGCTGGTCTGGATTCGCGAATCGATCAACGGGCTGCTGCCGGTCGCGCGGATCGGCGGCGAACTCGTGTCGTTCAGCTTGCTGCGGCAGGCGGGCGTGCGCCCGGCGACCATCGTGGCGAGCCTCGTCGCCGACATGCAGTTGACGCTGATCAGCCAGCTGGTGTTCGCGCTGGTCGCGATCGGCTACGTGCTCGACCACGGTTCGTCCGATGCCGCGCGGGTGGCCGCGCAGCTCGCCATCGGGATGGCGGCGATGGTGCCCGTGCTGCTGCTGTCCGCACTGGTGCAGCACGCGCGGCCGTTCGAGCGGGCGATGCGTGCGCTCAATCGCATCACGAGCGGGAAGGTGGTGGCGCTGGTCGGCGAATCGGCGCGCACCGATCAGTCCATCCGGATGATCTGGCGCAGGACCGGTATCGTCGTGCGCTATCTCGCGATCTGGCAGACGCTGCAGTTCGCGGGGCATGCACTGGAACTCTGGTTCGCGCTGCGCTTCCTCGGCGCCGATCCGACGTTCGCGCAGGCGCTCGCGATCGAGGCGCTGATCCAGCTGCTGAGCAGCATCGCGTTCATGATGCCGGGCGGGCTGGGCGTACAGGAGGGCGGGTTCGTACTGATCGGCGGGCTGCTCGGCTTCGACGCGCCGACCTGTCTGGCGCTGGCCGGCGCGCGGCGCGTGCGCGATCTGCTGTTCTATCTGCCGGGTTTGCTGGCATGGCAGCACGCGGCTGGCGCGGCGCGCCCGCCGGGCGGGGCGAAGCGCGCATCGATGCGCGCCGGGGAGTCCGCCAGGCCGCGCTGACGCGGCCCGACGGTGCCTGCCGCGCGGGCGTCGGCGGCGCGGCCGTCAACGCCGTTCGTCGGCGATATGGCTGCGGATCACGTCCGCGAACGACGTGTCTCCCTTCAGCCCGAGCGCTTCCGCGCGCGTCGTGTCCCAGCGGCCCGGCCAACTGCCGACGATTTTCTCGACGCGTTCGTCCGGCGCATGGCGGATCAGCTTCACGACGTCGTCGCCCGCGACTTCGCGCAGCGCCGCGATCATCTCGTCGACCGACACCGACAGGCCGGGCAGGTTGATCACGCGCTTGTTGCCGAGCTTCTCGCCGTCGATTTCACAACCGGCGACGAGCGCTTCGATCGCGCCGCGCGGCGACAGCAGCCACAAGCGCGTCGAACCCGGCACCGGGCACACGCTTTCCTCGCCGTTCAGCGGCTCGCGAATGATGCCGCTCGCGAACGACGACGCGGCCGCGTTCGGGCGGCCCGGCCGCACGCTGATGGTCGGCAGTCGCAGCACGCGGCCGTCGACGAAGCCGCGCCGCGCGTAGTCGCACAGCAGCAGCTCGGCGATCGCCTTCTCCGCACCGTACGACGATTGCGGATTCAGCGCGGTGTCGTCCTGCACGATGTCGGGCAGCACGCCGCCGTAGACGGCCACCGAGCTCGTGAATACGACGCGCGGACGATGGCCGCGCGCGCGGCACACCTCGAGCAGCGTGCGCGACGCGTCGAGGTTGATCCGCATGCCGAGATCGAAATCGGCTTCGGCCTGCCCGCTGACGATCGCCGCGAGGTGGAAGATCGTGCCCGTCTGCGTGTCGATCGCGCTTTCGAGCACCGTGCGATCGGCGATGTCGCCGACGATCGACGTCACGCGCGCGTCGCCGAAATCGCTGCCTTCGACGACGTCGAGCAGCACCAGCTCGTCGATCCTGCCGGTCCGGCCGTCGGGGCCGGTCAGCTCGCCGCGCTCGAGCAGCTTGCGCGCGAGACGCTGGCCGAGAAAGCCGGCGCCGCCGGTGATCAGTACTTTCATGTTCGTTGCCCTCTTGGAATGCTTGGATTACAGATACGGCTTGAGCCAGCCGAGGCCTTCGGACGTGCCGGCCTTGGGGCGGTATTCGCAGCCGATCCAGCCGTCGTAGCCGAGCGCGTCGATCAGCGCGAACAGGTACGGATAGTTGAGCTCGCCGATATCCGGCTCGTGGCGCTCGGGCACGCCGGCGATCTGGATGTGGCCGATGCCCGCGAAATCGCGCTTGAGCTTCATCGCGAGGTCGCCCTCGACGATCTGGCAGTGATAGCAGTCGAACTGCACCTTCAGGTTCGGCGCGCCGACTTCCGCGCAGATCTCGTGCGCATCGTCCTGGCGGCTCAGGAAATAGCCGGGCATGTCGCGCTGGTTGATCGGCTCGATCAGGATCGTGATGCCGTGCGCGAAGGCGGCCTGCGCCGCATGCCGCAGGTTCGCCAGGTAGGTGTCGCGATGGCGCGCGCGGTCGGCGCCCGGCGCGACCATCCCGGCCATCACGTGCAGCTTCTTGTTGCCGAGCACGCGCGCATAGTCGAGCGCCCGGTCGATGCCGCGCCGGAACTCGTCCTCGCGGCCCGGCAGCGACGCGATCCCGCGCTCGCCGGCGGCCCAGTCGCCGGGCGGCGCGTTGAACAGCGCCTGCTCGAGGTTGTGCGCGTCGAGCTGCGCGCGGATGTCCTCGGCGGCGAAGTCATACGGGAACAGGTATTCGACGGCCTTGAAGCCATCGGAAGCGGCGGCGGCGAAGCGTTCGAGGAACGCGTGCTCGGTATACATCATCGAGAGGTTGGCGGCGAAGCGGGGCATGGCAGCGGTTCCTGTGAATGAATGGGGCGGGGCGCACGGCGCCCCGCGTCGAATGGCGGCAGGCTCAGCGGTTCACGAGTTTCGCGGGCGTGAGCCACACGGCGATCGCACCGATCACGAGCATCGACGCGAGCACGTACATGCCCGACGACGTGCTGTGCGTGAGGTCCTTCAGGTAGCCGATCACGTACGGGCTCGCGAACCCGGCGAGGTTGCCGACCGAGTTGATGATCGCGATCCCGGCGGCAGCGGCGGAGCCGGCGAGGAACGCGGTCGGCAGCGACCAGAACAGCGGTGCGCAGGTCAGCACGCCGCCCGCCGCGAGCGACAGGAACACGATCGACACCGCCGTATTGTGCGAGTACGACGCGGCGACCGCAAACCCGACGGCGCCCATCAGCGCCGGCACGATCAGGTGCCAGCGGCGTTCGCGGTGCTTGTCCGCGCTGTGGCCGAACAGGTTCATCACGACGATCGCGACGACGAACGGAATCGCCGACAGCAGGCCGATCTGCAACGTATCGGTGATGCCGGTCGACTTGACGAGCGTCGGCATCCAGAACGTGAGGCCGTACTGGCCGGTGACGAACGCGAAGTAGATCAGCGACATCCACCACATGCGCGGGTCGGAGAACACGGCCTTCAGCGAATGGCCGTGCTTCTGTTGCTCCTGCGGCTGCGCGGCGATTTCATCCTCGAGCAGCTGCTTCTCGCGCTCGTCGAGCCACTTCGCGCCGCGGATGCTGTTGTCGAGATACAGGATCGTCGCGATGCCGACGAGCACGGCCGGCACGGCCTCGATCATGAACATCCATTGCCAGCCGTGAAAGCCCGAGCCGCCGTGAAAGCGTTCCATGATCCAGCCCGACAGCGGGTTGCCGAAGATGCCTGACACCGGAATCGCCGACATGAACACCGCGATGATCTTCGCGCGGCGATGCGACGGGAACCAGTACGTGAGGTACAGGATCACGCCCGGATAGAAGCCGGCTTCCGCGAGACCGAGGAGAAAGCGCAGCACGTAGAACTGCGTCGGCGTCTGCACGAACGCGAACACGGCCGACAGCAGGCCCCACGTGATCATGATTCGCGCGATCCAGATGCGCGCGCCGATGCGGTGCATCAGCAGGTTGCTCGGCAGCTCGAACAGGAAGTAGCCGAGGAAGAAGATGCCGGCGCCAAGGCCGAACACGGTTTCGCTGAACGCGAGGTCCTGCGACATCTGCAGCTTCGCGAAGCCGACGTTTACGCGGTCCAGATACGCGACCACGTAGCAGAGCATCAGGAACGGCACGATGCGCCAGAACACTTTCTTGTAGGTGCGGTCGAGCTCGGCCGATTGGGCGGGCGCGGCGGGCGAGCGGCTTGCGGCCGCGTCGAGAGCAGTCATCGTCGTCTCCATCGATGTCGTGTGCCGGCGGCGCGTACGCCGCCGGATCGTGTGTGTGCTGAGGCAAGGGCCCGCGCACACGGCGGGCATGGGAATCGGTACGTCGCTCGCGCGTGGTCCGTGCGCGATGCGTCGCGCTACCAGCGCGCGCCGAAGGCCTGGCGCAGTTCGTCGAGTGCGGCGTCGGACAGCGGCTCGGGCTTCGGATGCGTCATCAGCCACAGCCGCGCGGTTTCCTCGAGTTCCTCGAGCGCATACGACGCGTGCGACACCGACGGCCCCCACATCACCGGGCCGAGACGCTCGAGCAGCACGCCGCGCACCTGGTCGGCGAGCGCCGCGACTTCGGCCGCGACGGCCGGGTCGCCGGGGCGGCGATAGCGGACGAGCGGAATGTGGCCGACCTTCATCACGTAGTACGGTGTGATCGGCGGCAGCACGTCGGAGTCGCGCCACACGCCCGCGAGCGTCAGCGCGACGAGGTGCGTCGAATGCGTATGGACGATGCCGTTGACTTCGGTGTTGCGCGCGTAGATCCCGCGATGCAGCGCGAGTGTCTTCGACGGCCTGCCGCCCGATACCGGCTGGCCGTCGAGGCCGACCTTCGCGATGTCGTTCGGGTCGAGCCGGCCGAGGCACGCATCGGTCGGCGTGATCAACCAGCCGTCGGCAAGCCGCGCGCTGATGTTGCCGGCGCTGCCGACCGCATGGCCGCGCGCATACAGGCTCGCGCCGACCACGCAGATCTCTTCGCGCAGTTTCGCTTCGTCGCGCATCATGCGGCTCCGTCGAGGGCGCGCAGCGCCTTGTCGAAAAAGTCCACCGTGCCGAAGTTGCCGGACTTCAGCGCGAGGCCGAGCGGCTGCGCGTCGATGGTGGCGGTGGCCGGCACGCCGGGGTCGATCTGCGCGCCGATCTGCAGCGACTTCACGTCCAGCGCCTGCACGACCGCGCCGGACGTCTCGCCGCCGGCGACGACGAACTTGCGCACGCCGAGCTCGCGCAAGCCGCGGGCGATCGCCGCGAGCGTGCTTTCGACGAGATGGCCGGCCGCTTCGACGCCGAGCGCCTGCTGGACGGCCTTCACTTCGTCGGGCGTGGCGGTCGCGTAGATCAGCACCGGCTGCGGCAGGTGCGAGCGCGCAAAGGCGAGCGCCTGCTCGACGACGGGTTCGCCGCGCGAGGCCGCAAGCGGATCGATGCGGAAGCTCGGCCGGGTCGCGCGCCATGCGGCGACCTGCGCGTTCGTGGCCTTCGATGCGCTGCCGGCGAGCACGGCCGACAGGCCTTCGATGCGCGGTAGCGACGCCGCGTTGTCGCGCTCGGGCAGTTGCTCCGCGCGGCGGAAATTCGCGGGCAGGCCGAGCGCGATGCCCGAGCCGCCGGTGACGAGCGGCAGGCCCGCGCATGCTTCGCCGAGTACGTAGAGATCGCGATCCGACAGCGCGTCGGCGATCGCGAAACGCGTGCCTTCGGCGCGCAGCTGGTCGATCCGCGCACGCACGGCGGCCGCGCCGAGCGCGATCGTGTCGTAGCGGATCAGGCCGACCTGCGATTTCGTCTGCTGCTGCAGCACGCGCACGAGGTTCGCGTCCTTCATCGGCGTGAGCGGATGGTTCTCCATTCCCGATTCGTTCAGCGGCACGTCGCCGACGAACAGGTGGCCGCGATAGATCGTGCGGCCGTTCTCGGGGAACGCCGGGCACGCGATCGTGAAGTCGCCGCCGGCCGCATCGAGCAGCGCGTCGGCCACCGGCCCGATGTTGCCCGCGTCGGTCGAGTCGAACGTCGAGCAGTACTTGAAGAAAAACTGGCGGCATCCTTGCGCGCGCAACCATTCATACGCGGCGAGCGATTGCGCGACGGCGTCGGCGGCGGGAATCGTGCGCGACTTCAGCGCGACGACGATCGCATCGGCGTCGACCATGGTGTCGAGTGCGGCGCCGTCGGCGGGCACGCCGATCGTCTGCACGGTACGCATGCCGCTCTTGACGAGCATGTTCGCGAGATCGGTCGCGCCGGTGAAATCGTCGGCGATGCAGCCGAGCAGGGGACGGGAAGCGGAGGCGGTCATGGCAGGAGCGTGATTCGAATCAGCGGGCGGGCGGCAGCGTGATGCCGGGGAAAGTCTTGATCACGGCGGAATCGTCCTCGCCGCCGTGGCCGGCGCTCGACGCGCTCATGAACATCTGGTGCGCGGTGGCCGACAGCGGCAGCGGGAACTTGCTGCGGCGCGCGGTATCGAGCACGAGGCCGAGATCCTTCACGAAGATGTCGACGGCCGACAGCGGCGTGTAGTCGCCGTTCAGGATGTGCGGGACGCGGCTCTCGAACATCCACGAATTGCCGGCGCTGTGCGTGATCACGTCGTACAGCGCGTCGGCGTCGACGCCTTCGCGCAGGCCGAGCGCCATCGCCTCCGCGGCCGCCGCGATATGCACGCCGGCCAGCAGCTGGTTGATGATCTTCACTTTCGAGCCGATGCCGTGCGCGTCGCCGAGGCGATACACCTTGCCGGCGATCGCGGCGAGTACGTCGTCGCAACCCGCATACGCGGCGGCCGGGCCCGACGTCATCATCGTCATCTCGCCCGAGGCCGCGCGCGCGGCGCCGCCGGACACCGGAGCGTCGAGCATCTGCAGGCCCGCGGACTCGATGCGCACGCCGAGCGCGACCGCGAAGTCGGGCGCGACGGTCGCGCTCGCGATCACGACGCCGCCCGGCTTCATCGCCGCGACCGCGCCGTGCTCGCCGAACAGCACCGTTTCAGTCTGCGCGGCATTGACGACGAGCGTGACGACGACGTCGCACTGCGCGCCGAGTTCGGCCGGGCTCGCGCAGGCCACGCCGCCTTCGGCTGCGAACGCCTGCAGCACGGTGTCGCGCACGTCGCATGCGTGCACGCGGAACCCCGCGCGCAGCAGTGAGCGGGCGACGCCCAGACCCATTGCGCCGAGGCCGATGACTCCAACATTTCGTGACATGGTCAACCTTGATCGATTCGGGAAGAGGTTCGGGACGGTGGCGGCGCAGGGGGAGCACCGCCACCGGCTTCAGCAGATGCCGGCTTCCGCGAGACGGCGCGCGGCGTTGTACATGTGCGTGCGCGCCGCGTTGCGCGCCGCCATCGGGTCGCGCGCGCGGATCGCGTCGGCGATCGCCGCGTGTTCCTCGCGCACCTGCCGCGAGAAATCCTCGCGCGTCGCTTCGTTGCGTCGCGTGACCTTCACGCCGGCCTCGAGGTACTGATTCAGGAACTGCAGCGTCTTGAGGAAATACGGATTGCCGGTGACGGCCGCGATCGTGCGGTGGAACGCGACGTCTTCCGCGACGCCGTCGCGCCCATCGGCCGCCGCGTCGTCGATCTTGCGCAGCGCGTCGTCGATGTCGGCCATGTCGTCGGCGGTGTGGTGCAGCGCGGCTTCGGCCGCGACTTCAGCCTCGATCGCGCGGCGCACCGCGAGCAGGTGCGGCAGCGAGCTGGCCTCGACGGCTTCCGCGTAGTCGATCCGCAGCGGCCGGATCGCGCCGTGCTGGTTCACGTACACGCCGCTGCCCTGGCGCGGCTCGACCACGCCTTCGTTCTTCAGCCGCGAGATCGCCTCGCGGATCACGGTGCGGCTCACGCCGAATTCCTGCGCGAGCACGGCTTCCGTCGGCAACTTGCCGCTGGCCGAGAAGCTGCCGGCTTCGATCTGCTTGAGCAGCTGCTGCGCGACGTGATCGCTCATTGCACGGGCGGGAATTTTCTCGAACATGGCGCTCTAGCTTGTAAGGTGATGTGGTCATCATACAAATTTGGAAGAGCGTCAACATCCGGAATAACCCTCAATCAACACGGGAGAACGTCGGTCAAGTTGATTGGAACCGGTTCCAATTGGCCGCGAACATGCGGCGATCGTGCGCGGTTCGACGCGCGGTCGGGGAGCAAAGGGAGCGCGCCGGCGACGGCGAGCGATCGTCAGTCGGCGATGTCTTCGACGGGATCGGCATCCGTCGCGGCCGGCACCGCGACTTCCGCGACCTCTCCGCCGCGCTCGCGATAGGTCGCCGGCGGCACGCCGAACTGCTTGCGGAACTCACGGCCGAGGTGCGACGCGTCGGCGAACCCGCAACTCGACGCGATATCGGCGACGGTGCGGTCGGAACTGGTCAGCAGCCACGCGGCGGTGCGCAGCCGCACCTGCTTCGCGAACGCCTGCGGGCTCCTGCCTGTCTCGGCCTTGAACAGCCGCTCGAGCTGGCGCGTCGACATGTCGAGCTTGCACGCGAGTTCCTCGAGCGGCAGCGAGCGCCCGACATGCTGTTCCATCAGGAGAATCGCGCGCTTGACCTTCGGGTGCGTGGCCGGCTCGAGGCCGGGCGGATGCGGCTGCGGCGCATTGCCTTTCTGCATCTCGCCGACGAGCAGGATGCGCAGCGCCTTCTGCACGGTCGCATGGTCGAAATGGCGCAGCAGGATCGCGGCGGCGACGTCGATCGACGCGCGCCCGCCCGAGCAGGTGATGCGGCGCTGGTCCATCACGAACAGGCGGTCGGCGATCAGCAGGTCGGGATCGGCGCTCGGGAAGCGCTCGATGAAATCCCAGTAGTGGAACCAGCTCACGCAGGTGCGATAGCCGTCGAGCACCTTCGCGCGCATCAGCGTAAACACGCCCGTGCAGATGCCGACGACCGTCGCGCCGCCCGCCGCCGAGCGGCGGATGAACTCGAGCGTTTCGGGGCCGGCTTGCGGCCCCGAGTGCAGCAGCCCGCCGACCACGACCACGTAGTCGAATGGTTCGGCCCCTTCGAAGGTCTCCCACGGCGTGATCTGGATCCCGCAGCTCGCGCGCACCGGCGCCAGCGTTTCGCCGATCACGCTCCACGCGCAGCGCACGGGCTTGCTGTAGTCGCCGTCGTCGGCCGACAGCCGCAGCATGTCGACGAAACCGGAGAAGGCCGTGAGCGTGAAGTTCGGCAGCAGCACGATGCCGAAGCGGATGCGCTGCGGCGCTGGTTCGGCGAGGGGGGAAGCGGGTACGTCGGGTGTCATCGCGGTCAATCTCGTCACGCCGGAAAGGCAGGTCTCACTCGTTTCATTCACTCTGCGGGCACGGCGGGAGGCCGACTTGTGCTTTTGCGTCGCGAATCATCGCCAAAACGCACTTTGCGGGCGGCCGGCGCGGGGCTTGGCGGCGCTATCCCACGCCGATGCCGTTTTTGTTCTATCTGCCAATTTTACGCTTTGATGTACTGATGCCAACGACATTTCACGTACGCCCACCCAGAGGAAGCCAGATGAACGTCAGCGCGTTCGACCTGTTCAAGATCGGCATCGGCCCGTCCAGTTCGCACACGGTCGGCCCGATGATCGCCGCGTGCCGCTTCGCATCGCACATCGAGGACGCGAACCTGCTCGGCTTCGTGCGGCGCGTGCGGGTCGAACTATACGGCTCGCTCGGTGCAACGGGCAAGGGCCACGGCACCGACAAGGCGGTGCTGCTCGGTCTCGAGGGCCACCTGCCGGACACGATCGATCCGGACCTGATCGAGCCGCGGCTCGCCGGGATCCGCGCGGAGAAGTCGCTGGCGCTGCTCGGCAAGCAGACGATCCGCTTCGACGAGAAGGAGAACATCGGCTTCTATCGCAAGCTGATGAGCGGCACGAGCATCGTGCACCCGAACGGGATGCGCTTCCAGGCGTTCGACGAGCACGGCCAGTTGCTCGTCGAGAAAGAGTATTACTCGGTCGGCGGCGGCTTCGTGGTCAATCGCGACGGCGATCGCGTGAACGGCGTGCGCGCGGCGGTCGAAGTGCCGTATCCGTTCCGTACCGGCGACGACCTGATGCGCCAGTGCCGCGAACACGGGCTGTCGATCGCCGAAGTGATGCTGCGCAACGAATGCGCGCTGCGCCCCGAGGAGGAAGTGCGTGCCGGGCTGCTCGCGATCTGGCGCACGATGGCCGCATGCGTCGAGCGCGGCTGCAAGGTCGAGGGCGAACTGCCGGGCCCGATGCGCGTGAAGCGCCGTGCGGCCGAGATGAACGGGCACCTGCGTGCGCGTTCGGAAGAGTCGCTGCGCGACCCGCTGTCGATGCTCGACTGGGTCAACCTGTATGCGATGGCCGTCAACGAGGAGAACGCGGCGGGCGGCCGGGTCGTCACCGCGCCCACCAACGGCGCGGCCGGCGTGATTCCCGCGGTGCTGCACTACTACGTGAAATTCGTGCCGGGCTCGAACGAAGCCGGCATCGTCGAATTCCTGCTGACGGCCGCGGCGATCGGGATCATCTACAAGGAAACGGCGTCGATTTCGGGCGCGGAAGTCGGTTGCCAGGGCGAAGTGGGCGTCGCGTGCTCGATGGCGGCGGCCGCGCTCGCCGCGGTGATGGGCGGCACGCCCGATCAGGTCGAGAACGCGGCCGAGATCGGCATGGAGCACAACCTCGGCATGACCTGCGACCCGGTCGGGGGGCTCGTGCAGATTCCGTGCATCGAACGCAACGCGATGGGCGCGATCAAGGCGCTGAACGCGTCGCGGATGGCGCTCAAGGGTAACGGCCAGCACTACGTGTCGCTTGATTCGGTGATCAAGACGATGCGCGAGACGGGTGCCGACATGAAGACGAAATACAAGGAAACGTCGCGCGGCGGTCTTGCCGTGAACGTCATCGAATGCTAACGAAGGATCACTAACATGAGCCGCTACTCGATATTCAGCTTGTTCCGCAACGGCCTCTCGTATCACGAGAACTGGGAAAAGCAGTGGAAGAGCCCGGAACCGAAGAAGGAATACGACGTCGTGATCGTCGGCGGCGGCGGCCACGGCCTCGCGACCGCCTACTACCTCGCGAAGGAGCACGGCATCACGAACGTCGCGATCCTCGAGAAGGGCTGGATCGGCGGCGGCAACACCGCGCGCAACACGACGATCGTCCGCTCGAACTACCTGTGGGACGAATCGGCCGCGCTGTACGAGAAGGCGATGAAGCTGTGGGAAGGGCTGTCGCAGGACCTGAACTACAACGTGATGTTCAGCCAGCGCGGCGTGATGAACCTCGCGCACACGCTGCAGGACGTGCGTGACACCGAGCGCCGCGTGAATGCGAACCGGTTGAACGGCGTCGACGCCGAATTCCTGACGCCCGCGCAGATCAAGGAAATCGAGCCGACGATCAACCTGAACAGCCGCTACCCGGTGCTCGGCGCATCGATCCAGCGCCGTGCGGGCGTCGCGCGTCACGACGCGGTGGCCTGGGGCTTCGCGCGCGGCGCGGACCGCGCCGGTGTCGACATCATCCAGAACTGCCAGGTGACGGGCATTCGCCGCGAAGGCGGCGCGGTGGTCGGCGTCGATACGGTGAAGGGCTTCATCAAGGCGAAGAAGGTCGCGGTGGTGGCGGCCGGCAACACGACGACGCTCGCCGACATGGCCGGCGTGCGCCTGCCGATCGAAAGCCACCCGCTGCAGGCGCTGGTGTCCGAGCCGATCAAGCCGGTGGTCAACTCGGTGATCATGTCGAATGCCGTGCACGCGTACATCAGCCAGTCCGACAAGGGCGACCTCGTGATCGGCGCGGGTATCGACCAGTACACGGGCTTCGGCCAGCGCGGCAGCTTCCACATCATCGAAAGCACGCTGCAGGCGATCGTCGAGATGTTCCCGGTGTTCTCGCGCGTGCGGATGAACCGCCAGTGGGGCGGCATCGTCGACGTGTCGCCGGACGCGTGCCCGATCATCACCAAGACCGACGTGAAGGGCCTCTATTTCAACTGCGGCTGGGGTACCGGCGGCTTCAAGGCGACGCCGGGCTCGGGCTGGGTGTTCGCGCACACGATCGCCCGCGACGAACCGCATCCGCTGAACGCGCCGTTCGCGCTCGACCGCTTCTACACGGGCCACCTGATCGACGAGCACGGCGCTGCCGCCGTCGCACACTAACCGCACTGAGGAGAAAGAAACATGCTGCTGATCGAATGTCCGTGGTGCGGGCCGCGCGCCGAATCCGAGTTCACGTGCGGCGGTGAAGCCGACATCGTGCGCCCGGTGGCGAACGAAACCATGACCGACCGCGAATGGGGCGAATACGTGTTCATGCGCGAGAACAAGCGCGGGCTGCACAAGGAGCAATGGCTGCACACCCAGGGCTGCCGCCGCTGGTTCAAGGTGACGCGCGACACGGTGACCTACGATATCAAGGGCTACGAAAAGTTCGGCGGCGCTGCCATCAATGGCGCGGCTGCCGGCAACGCACACGAAGAGGGCACGAGCAAATGAGCCAGAAAGACCGCCTCGGCACCGGTGGCCGCATCAATCGCGCGATTCCGCTGACGTTCACGTTCAACGGCCGCACGTATCAGGGCTTCCAGGGCGACACGCTCGCGTCCGCGCTGCTCGCGAACGGCGTGCACTTCGTCGCGCGCAGTTTCAAGTACCACCGTCCGCGCGGGATCGTGACGGCGGACGTCGCGGAACCGAACGCCGTCGTGCAGCTCGAGTCCGGCCCGTACACGGTGCCGAACGCGCGCGCGACCGAGATCGAGCTGTACCAGGGCCTTGTCGCGACGAGCGTGAACGCCGAGCCGTCGCTCGAGAACGACAAGTTCGCGATCAACCAGAAGTTCTCGCGCTTCATGCCGGCCGGGTTCTACTACAAGACCTTCATGTGGCCGCGCAACATGTGGCCGAAGTACGAAGAGAAGATCCGCGAGGCCGCCGGCCTCGGCAAGGCGCCCGAAGTGCTCGACGCCGATCGCTACGACAAATGCTACGCGCACTGCGACGTGCTCGTGGTCGGCGGTGGCCCGTCGGGCCTCGCCGCCGCGCATGCGGCCGCGACGGCCGGCGCGCGCGTGATCCTCGTCGACGACCAGCGCGAGCTCGGCGGCAGCCTGCTGTCGTGCCGCGCGGAAATCGACGCGAAGCCGGCGCAGCAATGGGTCGAGAAGATCGAGGCCGAGCTGCGCAAGCTGCCCGACGTGACCATCCTGTCGCGCAGCACCGCGTTCGGTTACCAGGACCACAACCTCGTCACGATCACGCAGCGCCTGACCGATCACCAGCCGGTGTCGATGCGCAAGGGTACCCGCGAGCTGCTGTGGAAGGTCCGCGCGAAGCGCGTGATCCTCGCGACCGGCGCGCACGAGCGTCCGATCGTGTTCGGCAACAACGACCTGCCGGGCGTGATGCTCGCCGGCGCGGTGTCCACCTACGTGCATCGCTACGGCGTGATGCCGGGCCGCAACGTGGTCGTGTTCACGAACAACGATCGTGCGTACCAGACCGCGCTCGACCTGAAGGCGTGCGGTGCGAAGGTGACGGTCGTCGATTCGCGTGCGTCGTCGAACGGCGCGCTGCCTGCCGCCGCGAAGCGGCAGGGCGTGACGGTGATGAGCGGTGCCGTGGTGACGTCCGCTTCGGGCAAGTGGCGCGTATCGTCGGTCGACGTCGCGTCCTACACGAACGGTCAGACCGGCAGCAAGCTGCAGTCGCTGCCGTGCGACCTCGTCGCGATGTCGGGCGGCTTCAGCCCGGTGCTGCACCTGTTCGCGCAGTCCGGCGGCAAGGCATGCTGGAACGACGAGAAGGCGTGCTTCCTGCCGGGCAAGCCCGTGCAGGCCGAGGCGAGCGTCGGTGCGGCGGCGGGCGAGTTCGGTCTCGCACGTGCGTTGCGGCTCGCACTCGACGCGGGCGTCGAAGCGGCGAAGGCCGCCGGCTTCGCGGCTCCGCAGCGCGTAGTCGCGCCGCAAGTCGCCGAAACCGTCGAAGGCGCGCCGCAGCCGTTGTGGCTCGTCGGCAGCCGCGAGGCCGCCGCACGCGGGCCGAAGCAGTTCGTCGACTTCCAGAACGACGTGGCAGCCGCCGACATCCTGCTTGCCGCGCGCGAAGGCTTCGAGTCGGTCGAGCACGTGAAGCGCTACACCGCGATGGGCTTCGGCACCGACCAGGGCAAGCTCGGCAACATCAACGGGATGGCGATCCTCGCGCAGGCGCTCGGCAAGACGATTCCCGAAACGGGCACGACGACGTTCCGCCCGAACTACACGCCGGTGTCGTTCGGTACGTTCGCGGGCCGCGAGACCGGCGATTTCCTCGACCCGATCCGCAAGACGGCCGTGCATGAATGGCACGTCGAGCACGGCGCGCTGTTCGAGGACGTCGGCAACTGGAAGCGGCCGTGGTATTTCCCGAAGAACGGCGAGGATTTGCATGCGGCCGTGAAGCGCGAATGCCTCGCGGTGCGCAACGGTGTCGGCATCCTCGACGCGTCGACGCTCGGCAAGATCGACATCCAGGGTCCGGACGCGGTGAAGCTGCTGAACTGGATGTACACGAACCCGTGGAACAAGCTCGAAATCGGCAAGTGCCGCTACGGGCTGATGCTTGACGAAAACGGGATGGTGTTCGACGACGGCGTGACGGTGCGCCTCGCCGACCAGCATTTCATGATGACGACGACCACCGGCGGCGCGGCGCGCGTGCTCACGTGGCTCGAGCGCTGGCTGCAGACCGAATGGCCCGACATGAAGGTGCGGCTCGCGTCCGTCACCGATCACTGGGCGACGTTCGCGGTGGTCGGCCCGAAGAGCCGCAAGGTCGTGCAGAAGGTGTGTCAGGACATCGACTTCGGCAACGAGGCATTCCCGTTCATGAGCTACCGGAACGGCACCGTCGCGGGCGCGAAGGCGCGCGTGATGCGGATCAGCTTCTCCGGCGAACTCGCGTACGAAGTGAACGTGCCGGCCAATGCAGGCCGCGCGGTGTGGGAAGCGCTGATGGCGGCCGGTGCCGAGTTCGACATCACGCCGTACGGCACCGAGACGATGCACGTGCTGCGCGCGGAGAAGGGCTACATCATCGTCGGCCAGGACACCGACGGCTCGGTCACGCCGTACGACCTCGGGATGGGCGGGCTCGTCGCGAAGTCGAAGGACTTCCTCGGCAAGCGTTCGCTGGCTCGCTCGGATACGTCGAAGGAAGGCCGCAAGCAGTTCGTCGGCCTGCTGACCGAGGACGAACAGTTCGTGCTGCCGGAAGGCGCGCAGATCATCGCGAAGGACACGCAGGTGTCGGCGGTCGATCCGACGCCGATGATCGGCCACGTGACGTCGAGTTATTACAGCCCGATCCTGAAGCGCTCGATTGCGCTGGCGGTGGTGAAGGGCGGCCTGAACAAGATGGGCGAGAGCGTCGTGATTCCGCTGGCCAACGGCCGCCGCGTCACCGCGAAGATCTCGAGCCCGGTTTTCTACGATACCGAAGGGGTGCGCCAGCATGTGGAATGAAACGAGAAACCAGACGCCGGTGGCCGGCGTGGGCGTGACGCTTGAATCGCCGCTCGTCGGCTCGGCCGATGTGCTGAAGCCGCATCAGGCGCGTGCATCGAAGAAGTTCACGCTGCGCGAGCGGCCGTTCCTCGATCTCGTGAACGTGCGCGGCGAGTTGAGCGACCCGGCATTCGTCAGCGCGTTCGAGCGCGTGGTCGGCTGCCGGCCGCCGTCGGCGCCGAACACGGTGGCGCGCGCCGCCGAGTACGACGTGCTCTGGCTCGGTCCCGACGAGTGGCTCGTGCGCTCGAACGGGCCCGTCCAGTCGGGCGTGCTCGAGGCGCAGCTCGCGGAGGCCGTGCAGGGTTCGTATGCGGCGGCCGTCGACGTCGGCAGCGGCTACACGGTGGTCGAGGTCAGCGGCGAACGCGTGCGCGACGTGATCGCGCGCGGCTGCCCGCTCGATCTGCATCCGCGCGTGCTCAAGCCGGGCCAGTGCGCGCAGTCGCACTACTTCAAGTCGCCGATCACGCTGATCCCGACCGGCGACGATACGTTCGAGATCGTCCTGCGTCGCAGCTTCGCCGACTATTTCGTGCGCATCATGCTCGACGCCGCGGCGCCGCTCGCATCATGAAGCCGTTCGACGAGCCGTTCGTGGCGATCGACGCGCCGCGCCTGCGCGGGCGTGGCTGGAGCGTGTTCGTCGACGAACTGAAGGTGCCCGCGCGAATCGGCATCCACGCGCACGAGCACGAGGCGCCGCAGCCGATCGTGATCGATGCGCGGCTTGGGTATCGCTGCGAGCCGAGCGAGCAGGGCGAGTGGATCGACTACGACGGCTACTGCGCGCGTGTCGCGTCGTTCCTGTCGCACAAGCCGCATACGCGGCTGCTCGAAACGCTCGTCGCCGATCTCGCGGTGCTGTCGTTTCGCGAATGGCCCGCGCTGGAGTCGCTGACGCTGTCGATGTACAAGCCGAAGATCCGGCCGGGGACGAAGCGCGTCGGCGTGTCGCTCGACTGGACGCGTGGGGATTACCTGCGGTGGACGGGGGCGGCGGGGCAGTTGTGAGCGGGGGCCCGGGTCGCGGGCGATCCGGTCAACTCGGGCGGCGGCGCGGAAGCGTCGCCGCGCTCGTTTTAATTCCTGAAATATCGGAACAAAGGGCGGTGAGCCTACCGCGTGCGGCATTGTTCCTGAAATAGCGGAATAATTGGGCTTTCGGTCTATTGTCGACTATAATTCCGACATTCTCGTAACTATGTCGTCAGGCACAAGGCGTCAGCGCTTTGTTCCTGAAATAACGGAATTATGGCGCGTACCTTACCGCGACCGATCGCGGCACCCGACCCGCTCGCACTGGATCTCGCAGCGCTGGGGACGCTCGTGCGCAACCGACGAGCCCAGGCCCAGATGCGGATCGATGATGCGGCCGATATGCTCGGCGTCTCCAAGGACGTGCTGTCACGGCTCGAGAACGGCCGCGCGGTAAGTCTCGACAAGCTGTTCAAGGTACTGGACGGCCTCGGCCTCAAGTTGCTGGTCGTACCGAAACGTGACGTCCCCGCGGCGCGCAACGCATTGCGCGAGCATATGCAGAAGCGTGTCTCGTCACCTGATTCGCACGAGGGCGTGTAATGGTCCATCGCCTGCGCGTCTCGACCGACGGCTCGCTCGTCGGGCAATTGACCTACGACGCCGGTCGCGACGATTACGGCTTTTCGTACGACCCGGCGTGGCTCGCGCGTGGCGATGCGTTCGCGTTATCGCCGTGCATTCCGCTCGATGGCGGCACGCCGCCGGCGGGCGCGGTCCAGCGCTTCGTGGGTAACTTGCTGCCCGAGGGCCGTGCGCTCGACGTGGCCGCATCGATGTATCAGATCTCGAAGGACAACGTATTCGGCCTCATCCGGATGCTCGGCAAGGAGCCGGTCGGTGCGTTGAGTTTCGTTCCGGATGACGATTCGGCCGCGGAAGTGCCCGAAAGCCCTGAACCCGTGCGTCGGCCGATTTCGGCGGAAGAGCTGACCGATCGTATCCGCAAGCGCGATGCGATCCCGTTTGCCGTCTGGGACGATCGGGTGCGCCTGTCGATCGCCGGTCATCAGGACAAGTTGCAAGTGCTCGTCGAGGGCGAGCAGTTCTCGCTTGTCGATGGTGCGCTCAGCAGCTCGCATATTCTGAAGCCCGAGTCGCGTAGCCCGAATGCGCCGTTCATGGTCGCGAACGAGCATTTCTGCATGACGCTGGCGGCTCGCATGGGCCTGCCGGTCGCGCATGTCGAGATTCGGCGCATCCCCGAACCGATTCTGCTGATCGAACGATTCGACCGGATCGTGACGACCGAGCCGGGCGATCCGCACCGCGTGAGCGCGGTGCGGCGACTTCATATCATCGACGGATGCCAGGCCCTCGATTTACCGGCGACGCTCAAGTACGAGCGCAATCTCGGCAACAACGAGGACGTTCGCAATATCCGCGAAGGCGTGAGCTTCGAGCGACTGTTCTCGTTGACGCCGTCTCTCGAGACGCCGGCCGCCGCACGTTCGGCCATGCTGCGCTGGGCATTGTTGCAACTGCTGATCGGCAACAGCGACGCGCACGGCAAGAACATTTCGTTTTTCGTCAGCAGCGGCGGGCTCGCTCCGGCGCCGCTGTACGATCTGGTATGCGTGAACGTGTACGGGGACGCCTATGTACAAGACATGGCAATGGCGTACGGAGATGTGTTCCGTACCGAGGAGCTGACCGCTTTCGCGCTCGCGGACTTCGCGCATCGTGCGCAGATTCGGCCGACACTCGTTGCACGCGAAATGACGAGGATGGCGACCCTGGCTGCGAAACTGGCTCCCGAGCTGGCGCGATCGGACGTCTATGCGGGCGACGAGCATGCATGGGTGCACCGTATTTCGGAGTACGTTCGGAATCAGGCCGATCGCGTGCTTCGCATTGCACCCATGGTGCCCAAGGTCAACGTGGAACTGCTCTGATCTCGCGCGGTTCGCCTGCAATTGCCGCGACTCCGATCCTGCGTGTCGCGGTGCTCGCCTAAAGACGATTAAAGACGCAGGTCTTCATCGAGTTTCTGCACGCGCATTTCGCGCAGGCATGACGGGCGGCACGCACGGGCGTCCGACCGTCGATCACTTCTGCGCCGGTTGCGGCGCGTTCTCTAGCGCTTCCCATTTCTTCAGGATGCGCACGCGTGCTTGGCTGAAGTCGACCCAGCAGTTCATCCACGCGTCGTTCGGGATCATCTGCTGCGGATTGGCGGCTTTCACATAGTTACAGGTGTCGGCGGCGAAGCGGGTCCAGCTGGCCTGCGACTTCGCGAGTTCGCCGGCGGCGTCGGCGTTGCGCCGTTTGAGCGTGCGCTCGAGCGACCGGTACGCGCTGTCGACTTCCTGCTGGTTTCGGTCGACCACGCAGGCCCGCACGTTGTCCATTGTCGGGCCTTGATGCTCGCAATCGGCAGCGGCGAAGGCGCAGGCGGGACCGATTGCCAACGAGCCGACGGCAAGGAAGCGGATGGCTTGGCGCATGGCAGGACCGTCGGGCGAAGGCGCGCTGCGCGCTTACTGACGGTAGCGGGCCGACGCCGGCTTCGACGTCTCGCTGACCGGTACCATGCGGCCCTTCGTATCGTTCGGGGCTGTCGGGATTTGGTCGGCGCTCGCGCCGTCTTCGGGTTCGAGCACGAAGCGGAACGCGTCGACCCGCTGCATCACCTTCGCCGCATACGCATTCGATCCGCCGTAGCTCTTGAGCCCGGCCTGCACATTGCCGCCGGCCGCCCGCACATAGCCCGACAGGATCTTGGAGCCGGCCTCGACGTTCGCATTCGGTTCGGTCAGATCCTTCACGTTGCGCAGCAGGCCGCGGTGGGCGGCCGGCACGACCTGCATCAGCCCGGTCGCGCCATGCTGGCCGCGCGCCTTTTCCTGGAAGCGCGATTCGATCGAAATAATCGCGTAAACGAGTGCGGGCGGCAGCGAATATTTCGTCGCAGTCACGCTCACGATATCGGCGAGCCGCGCGGCGCGCTCCTTCGCGAGACCGAATTTCTTCGTCAAATACGAGGTGATGCGGCGGTTTGCTTCGTTCGGCTGATCGTTGGCGTTGGCGAGCGGCGTAGATGCCGCGGCCGGCGCGGATGCGGATACTTCGGGCGCGGACGCAGGCAGCGCGGGCGCCTGCTGCGCCGAAGCCTGTTGCGCAATGCCGAGCGAAAGAACGATCAGCCAGAAAAACCGTCGTCGCATGGTCGAGTGCGGGGAACTGGGAGGCGCATAGTATATCGGCCAATCGTCTGGCGCGTTCGAGCACGGGCTCGAATGAAAGCACGATGTAGGCTTGTGTCGACGCGCGCCGTGCGCAGACGGGATCGTTGCACGAACACGCATCGGAGTCCGGATCAAGCACGGCCCGATTTTTTTGTCGCGCCGTCTTTTTCGCGGGCAGACCCGCGACGCCAGGCACTTGCTACGGCCGCCGCGCGCTCGCCACCCTTGCCAGCGCGCCGATCGCATCGCTGACCAGCACGGCGAGCAGCCCGACGATCACGCCGCCCTGCAGCACGAACGCCGTGTTCGAGGTCTGCAGGCCCGCAATGATGACGTCGCCGAGCCCGCGCGCGGCAACCGTCGACCCGATCGTCGCGGTACCGAGATTGATCACGACCGCGAGCCGGATGCCGTTCACGATCACCGGAAACGCGAGCGGCAGCTCGACCGACACCAGTTGCTGCCAGCCGCTCATCCCCATCCCGCGCGCGGCGTCGACGACGTCGCGCGGCACGTCCTCGAGCCCAGCGATCGTGCTCTCGAAAATCGGCAGGAGCCCGTACAGCACGAGCGCGATCAGCACGGGTTTCAACCCGAAGCCGACGGCCGGCACCGCGAGCGCGAGCACGGCGACCGGCGGAAAGGTCTGGCCGATGTCGACGACGCTGCGCGCGACCGGCAGGAAATCCGCGCCGGCAGGCCGCGTGACCGCGATGCCGGCCGCGATCGCGACCAGCATGCCGATCAGGCTCGACAGCGCGACGGTGCCGAGGTGCGCGAGCGTGAGGTCGAGCAGGCTCGCGCGATCGTAGATGACCGGCGCGCCGTTGTCCGCGAACGGCGCGAACACGCCCTGCAGCCACGCGGGACGCAACAGCAGCACGAGCAACAGCGCCAGCGCGGCCGCGCGCGCGATGTACGCGGGCAGCCGCCGCGGCACGGGTGAACGCGCGGGCCGCGTCGTCATGCGGGCTTCCTCGCGTGCGCGCGGATCGCGCCGAGCGTGATGCGGCGCGCATCGCGCCCGTTGCCGTCGTCGACCGGCAACGCGTCGACGCCGCGCCACAGCAGCTCGGATACCGCATCGCGCAGCGTGCGCGTCGCGGCGATCGGTTCGCCGTCGGCGTGACCGGATTCGGCCACCGCATCGATCGGCGTCAACGCGAGCAGGCGCAGCGGCCGGTCGACGCCCGCGACGAGCTGTTCGACGACGCCTGCCGCCGGCTTGCCGAGAATCTCGGCCGGCGACGCGACCTGCAGCAGCCGGCCGCCGTCCATCACCGCGATCGTGTCGCCGAGCTTCAGCGCTTCTTCGATATCGTGCGTGACGATCACGACCGTGATGCCGAGGCGGCGCTGCAGCGCGTACAGGTCGTCCTGCGCCTTGTTGCGGATGATCGGATCGAGCGCGCCGAACGGCTCGTCCATCAGCAGCATCGCGGGCTCGGCCGCGAGCGCGCGCGCGACGCCGACACGCTGCTGCTGGCCGCCCGACAGCTCATGCGGCAGTTTGTCCGCGAATTCGGATGGCGCGAGGTGAAACAGTTCGAGCAGTTCGCGCACGCGCGCGTCGATGCGCGCGGCCGGCCAGCCGAGCAGGCGCGGCACGGTCGCGATATTGCGCGCGACGCTCCAGTGCGGGAACAGGCCGTGCCCCTGGATCACGTAGCCGATGCGCCGCCGCAGCTGCTCGGGCGGAACGCCCGCGGTGTCGACGCCGTCGATGCGGATCGTGCCGCTGGTCGGCGCGATCAGCCGGTTGATCATCCGCAGCAGCGTCGACTTGCCGCTGCCCGATGCGCCGACGAGCGCGGTGATCGTGCCTTGCTTCATCGTCAGCGACACGTCGTCGACGGCAGTGATGTCGCCGAAGCGTTTGCCGAGGCGTTCGATCTCGATCATGCGGTACGTCCCTTCGCGAGCGTGGTCGCGGCTTCGAACACGACGGCGGCTGCCAGCGCGAGTGCGATCGTCGGGATCGCGCCGAGCAGCACGAGATCGGCGGCCGATTGCCCGATCCCCTGGAAGATGAAGGTGCCGAACCCGCCGCCGCCGATCAGCGCGGCGACCGCGGTCAGGCCGATGTTCTGCACGAGCACGATGCGCACGCCGCTCAGGATCACCGGCAGCGCGAGCACGAGGTCGACACCCAGCAGCCGCTGCGCGCGCGTCATGCCCATCGCGCGTGCCGCTTCGGTCACATGCGGCGGCACCTGCTCGAGTCCGACCACGACGCTCGACGCGATCGGCAGCAGCGAGTAGAGAAACAGCGCGAGCACGGCCGGCGCGACGCCGATCCCGCGGATGCCGAGCGCGGCCGCGAGCGGCACGTGCGCGGCGAGCAGGCCGAGCGGCGCCATCATCAGCCCGTACATCGCGATGCTCGGGATCGTCTGCACGATATTGAGCACCGGCATCACGACGGTGCGTACCGGTGCGATCCGCGCGCACGCGATGCCGAGCGGCAGGCCCGCGACGAGCGCGGCCGCGACCGAGCCGCCCGCGAGCGACACGTGCCGGATGGCCTCGCGCCAGAAGTCGTCGTTGCGCACCGCGTATTCGCGCATCACGGAAAGGCCGTCCCACCAGCCGCTCGCGAGCGGCACCGAGATCGCCGCGATCGCGACGGCGAGCGCGGCGAGGCGCCGCCACGGGCCGAATGCGAGCCGCGCGAGCGCGTCCGCGACGAGCACGGCCCACGCGAACAGCAGCAGCCAGACGCCTGCCGCGGGCGACACGCGCGCGAGCATGTCGTCGGGCGCGACGACGTGCGCCGCGGCCGCGCCGACCGCATAGGCGAGCGTCCCGAGCCACGTGCAGCCGGCCGCGAGGCGCCATGCGGGACGGCTCGCCGTCATCGCCCACAGCGCGCCGACGATCCACAGCGCGGCGAGCGCGGCGCCCTGCGCCGCCGGCAGGGCGGCGAACACCGACAGCCCCGTGCCGGCCGCGATGCGGTTCGGCCGCAGCACCATGAACGGCATGCCGACCACCGCGACGATCGTCAGGATTCCGATCAGGATGCCGACCTTGTCGAGCGGGATGCGCCGCGCGGACGCCACGGCGCGATCCGTCACTTGACGAAGCCTTTCGACTTCAGATAGCTCTTGGCCACGCCGGCCGCCGGTTCGCCATTGATCTGGATGCGCGCGTTCAGCGTCTGCAGCGTCTTCAGGTCGAGGCTCGCGAACACGGGCTTCAGGTAGTCGGCGATCTGCGGATGCGCCTTCAGTACGGCTTCGCGAATCACCGGCGTCGGCGCATAGACGGGCTGCACGTGCTTGTCGTCGTCGAGCACGACGAGGCCGCTCGATGCGATGCCGCCGTCGGTGCCGTATACCATCGCGGCGCTCACGCCGTCGGTCTGGTTCGCGGCGGCCTTGATCGTCGCGGCGGTATCGCCGCCGGACAGCACGACGAGCTGGTCGGGTTTCAGCTTGAAGCCGTACGCCTTCTCGAACGACGGCAGCGCGGATGCGCTGTTCACGAATTCGGCCGACGCGGCGAGCTTCACCTTGCCGCCGCCCGCGATCCATTTGCCGAAATCGGAGAAGGTCTTCAGGTGCTGCGATTGCGCGACGGGCGCGAGCACGGCGACGCCCCACGTATTGTTCGCGGGCGCCGGTGTGAGCCACACGAGATGGTTCGCCGCGTAGTCGAGCTTCTTCGCGGCGTCGTAACCCTGGCTTGCGTTCTTCCACGCGGGATCGTCGGCCTTGTTGAAGAAGAACGCGGCGTTGCCCGTGTATTCGGGGTAGATGTCGATCTCGCCGCTCGTCAGCGCCTTGCGCACGATCGGCGTCGTGCCGAGGGCGATCTTTTCGGTGACGGGGATGCCGTGGGCCTTCAGCACCTGCGCGATGACGTTGCCGAGCAGGTTGCCTTCGGTATCGATCTTCGACGACACCACGACAGGCGTGTCGGCATGCGCACCGGGCGCGACGACGGCGGCGGCGAGCGCGAGGCCCAGGATCCGGGCGGGCAGGGCGAGTTTCATCGAGGCCAATCTCCAGGACGGGGGCGTACGCCGAAAGTTACTTGACTGAGCCGGCTTTGGCAAACCGCGTGCGACGGCGTGCCCACAGCCCGTGTGGGGATTACCCGCATCCGTCATGCTGGCTTGTTACACTGAAATCCGTTTCCGCCTGCGGACAGACATTTGCTGACATGAAGCCAGAACTGCTGGTCCTCATCGCATTGCGCGGCGATGCGCATCGCGAGATCGCCGCGTCGTTCGACGTGCGCTATGCCCCGACCGCCGAAGAACGCGAACGCGCGATCGCCGAATACGGCGGCACGATTCGCGCGGTGCTGACCAACGGCAGCACGGGCCTCGCCGCTGCCGAGATCGACCGGCTTGCGCAGCTCACGTTCGTGAGCGCGCTCGGCGCGGGTTACGAGCATATCGACGTCGCGCATGCGAAGGCGCGCGGCATCACGGTCGTCACGGGCGCCGGCACCAACGACGATTGCGTCGCCGACCACGCGTTCGCGCTGTTGCTCGCGGCGGTGCGCGATGTCGTGAGGCTCGATGCGAAAACGCGCGCGGGCGTATGGCGTGACGCGCTGCCGATGCCGCCGAACGTTTCGGGCAAGAAGCTTGGCATCGTCGGGCTCGGCAAGATCGGCGAGAAGTGCGCGCGCCGTGCGGCCGGCTTCGACATCGAGGTCGGCTATCACAGCCGTTCGCCGAAGGACGCTGCGCCATACCGCTATTTCGACCGGCTCGACGCACTCGCGCAGTGGGCCGATTTCCTGATCGTCGCGACGCCGGGCGGCGCGGGCACCCGGCATCTGGTCGATCGCGCGGTGCTCGACGCGCTCGGCCCGGGTGGCTTTCTCGTCAACGTGTCGCGTGGCAGCGTTGTCGATACCGCTGCTCTGGCGGACGCGCTGCGCGAAAAACGCATCGCGGGCGCGGGGCTCGATGTGTACGAAGGCGAACCGGAGCCGCCGCGCGCGCTGACCGGTCTCGACAACATCGTACTGACGCCGCATCTGGGCGGCTGGTCGCCGGAGGCGCTCGACCGGTCGGTCCGGCAGTTTCTCGACAACGCCGCCCGGCATTTTGCCGGGCAGGCGGTGCTGACACCGTTGTGAGCGTGCGGTTCTCCGGTGAGGAGGCGGCCGGTCTGGAACGGCAGGCCGCCGCGGTGGCAGAGCAAAAACGCGTTGCTCGGCTGAACCGATGAACCGCGCACCGCCGGGCAACGCGCAAGCGAAGCACGGGGTGCGCGGCCACATTCCAGCGTCAGGACGACACCAGCGGCACCGTGACCGACGTGCCTGCCGGATCGAGCGCGAGACCCGTGCCCGGTGTCGGCCGCAGCGTCGCCTCGTTGTCGCTCGACAGCACGACGAGGCCGAGCTTGTGACCCGCTTCGAGCTTGTAGTCGCGCGGCATGAACGTCAGCTTCAGGTCATACGGCATCCCCGGCAGCACGGGCGCCGAGAACCAGTCCGACAAGCGATTGCGCGGATCGGTCCATGCCCGCGTCACGATCGTCGCCGTGCCGTCCGGCGCGCGGTCGACCAGCAGCGCCGTCACGTTCGCGACGCCGGTGAAGGTCAGCCGCACGCGTGCGGTCGCGGTGCCGGACACGCGCGTCGCGGCCGTGAACGGGGCCGTCTCGAAGCGGCCGCGATGCTCGCCGGTCGTGGCGTTCGCCAGCGTGAGCGCGGGGATCGACGCATCGTCGGTGAAGCGCGCGAGCGGGCCGCCGCTCGGCATCCGCAGCAGCGTGCCGGTGCCGGCGCCGTCGCCGCCCGCGAAATACGCGACCGGCGTGGCGTGCCGCGCGGCCCAGTCCGCTTCTTTCAGCAGCGTGCCGTCGGCCTGCTCGACCACCGCGCGCGGATCGTGGTCGACGCCGTTGTCGACGCCGATCAGGTAGCGCGTGAACCAGCGGTTCACCTCCGCGGTCCACGCCTCGGCCATCGCCGGCACGCGGGTCGGGTCGGTATGCTTCAGCCGATGCAGCCATAGCTGCGTCGGCACGCCCTGACGCCGCATCGCGAGATACCACGACGTCGACTGGTCGGTACGCACGTTGTCGTCGGTCAGCCCTTGCGCGACGAGTGCCGGCGCGACCGCGTGCGCGGTCGGGATGTCGCGGGCGGCCCAGAACGGCGAATCGTTGCCGGTCTTACGGTCTTCCTGCTGCAGCGCCTCGTCGATCAGGTGCGTGCAGCGCTCCGGATGCGCATTCGTCAGCAGCGCCTTGATATAGACGTCGACGTCCTCGCCCTGATAGCCCTCCGGCGCGCGCACGAGCCCGCCCGAGCGGTAGTAGCCGTACATGTTCGACAGCCCGGCGACCGGCACGATCGCGTCGAGCCCGCGCGTGCGCAGGCTCGCGACCATCTTCGGCAGCGTGCCGTCGTACGACACGCCATACATGCCGACGTGGCCTGTCGACCAGTTCGCGACGACCGGCTTGCCGTTCGCATCCTTCGCGGTCGCATCGCGGCCGAGCCAGCGGATCACCGACGCCATCGCGACGGATTCGTCGCGCGTGAGGATCGTCGGGCAGCCGTCGGAACCGGCGGTGCCGAGCGAATCCGCATAGACGATCGTGAAGCCGCGCTGCACGAAATAGCCTTCGATCCATGAACGGCCGGCCGCGGCCGCTTCGAGTTGCTGCAGCATCCGTACTTGCGGCGCGGCGGCCATGACCCGCGCGGACGCGCCGCCGGGGGCGGCTGCCGCCGCGACAGGATGCGGCGTGCCGTCGAGTTCGACGTCGACGTCGTGGTTCGGGCTGTCGGCGAGCCCGGCGTAGTACGGGCTTGCGAGCACGATGACCGGCGTGCGCGCGCCGTTGGCGGTTTCGGACGGACGCACGATGCGCACGTGAATGCGGTCGCGCGTACCGTCGCCGTCGGAATCGACCGGCGTGTCGACCCACGCGTTCTCCTCGATCGTGCCGCCGGAAAGGGACGGCTGTACCTGGCCGTTGCTGATCACCGGCCGGTAGCGTCCGCCGCTGGCCGGATTCGCATACGGAACGCCGGATGGCGACACGCGCCCCGATGCGTCGTCCGCCGATGCGGCGCCGTCGCCCTGTTGATTCTGACCTTGGCCTTGCGCGAGTGCGGACACGCCGGCCACGCTGCCGCCGTCGTCACCGCCGCACGCGGCGAGCGTCGCCGCTGCGACCAGCGCGGGGAGCCATGCGCGACGCGATCCTCTGACATGAAATTGCATTGTCGACCTCGTTCTTGTGATTGTGTGTGGACGACCGGCTCGCGATACACCCCCTGCGGGCCGGGCCGATTACTGCCTGCAACGAAGAGGAAACTGCACCATCGGGAAAGCGGCGGCGCCACGCATGTGCGTCACGCAGGACTGCGAATCAAATGCACGGTGCATGCCGTACGTCCTTCCAGATGAAACGGAACGACATCATTCGATGAAACGGGGATGTTGCGAGCTGCGGTGCTGCGCTGCGGTAACACGACGCGACGCGCGTGCGGCGACGGAATGAAACGGATCGGCGGTTTCGGCCGCGCCGCGCATCGTGATGGCTTGCCGGTTCGCGTTTGCTTTCCGGAAGCTTGCGCAAAACTTATCTCAGTGAAATCGCCGTGTCAAACTTTTTTAACCGTGGGTAAATAAAGTTTCGGCGCGTTGCCGGTGCACGGCGTGTGGCGCGATCGACGTGCTTGCGCTTGCTCCGTGTCGCATCGTCCGATGCAAAACGGGCGATGACGAATCGTATTCGCCATCGCCCGCCCGTTACGTGCTGTCAGCCTTCCATCCAATCACGCAGTCATGAACGCATGCGCGCCGTCACCTGTCGTCGGCTTTCGCCTGCAGATCCTTCAATCCCTGAATCACGACCAGCAGCGCGCGCCCGTGCTCGTCGGAGCCGTCCCACGCGTCGACGATCGCGTCGCGCAGCAGGTCGTTGTAACGGCGGCGCGCCGGGCCGGTATCGACGCCGTAGAAACTGCATAGCTTGTTGAATGGCGCGCTGCGCCGCAGCCGATGCCCGTTCGACAGCCGCAGGCGCGAGACGGTCGGCTGGCTGACCCCGGAAAGCCGCGCGATTTCGCTCGACGAGCGCGTGTCCGCCATCAGACGGCGTAACAGGTCTTGTACAGGAAAATCGTGATCCGGGGCTTCCATGCGATGCATTATACCTATACAGTTACGGTTGTTGAATGGGCTTGCTGTCGCCAGCGAGGCTGTATCCCGAGAAAGTCGATGACACTGAAACATCTCCCTCCCACGTTCTGCTGGACGAAGATCGGTACCGAGTCCGGCGAGGAACTGCCGACCGTCGTGCTCCGCAAGGAATGGGAGCGCCGGCTCGGGGGCGGGCGTTTTCTGTGGGGCATCAACCAGCCGCTCGGCAGCAGCGCGCAAGTCGCCGCGCATCGCACGGGCTCGCTGCTCGCGCTGTTTTCGCCGGTCGCGGCGCGCACGCGTTCGGGCGAGCGCCGGCGCGAGGACGCGCTGCTGTGGAATGCATGGGTCGACGCGAGCGGCCAGGTGCGGCCGCTGCCGCCGCACACGTTCATCGCGAGCCGCTCGACGCTGCCGTCGGGCCGGCGCCGCGAACAGCACTACGCGCTCGTCTGCGTATCGTCCACCGCGCTGACGGTCGGCACGCAATTGCGCGTGTTCCCCGATCACCTGCGCAGCGTGAGCACCGGCAAGCCGCTCGGCGTCGCGCAGGGCGCGGCCGTGGTCGACTGCATCGGGCGTGCGAAGGAGCAAACCGGCAAGAGCTATCCGCTCGCGCTGTCGGTCGAACTCGAAGCACCGTATTTCGTGCGGCTCGCGCAGCCGTGCATGCTGAAGGCGCGTGATCTTGCCGACGTGAACAAGGCGACGCGGGCCGGCGATTTCGATCGCTTCGTCGAACTGGTCGCGCGCTTGCGCAGCCGATCGCCGACGGATGCCGTGCGCGGCGTCACGCGCGATCTGTTCGACGTGCCGCCGATCGAAACGGCGGCCGCCTACGTCGCGCCCACGCATGCCGGCCGACTGCGCAGCCGGCCGGCGGTCGAGCATCCGCGCGAGCTCACCGGCGATCTGTTCGATCTGTCGTCTGAAGCGGCCGCGTTCGGCGGTCTCGCGCATCCGCGCATCGGGCGCGCGTGACGTTCGCGCCGCTCATGCGCGGCGCGTGATGCGGGCTGCCAACTGATGCACGTGCAACGACACGCGCCGGTGTTGCGCCATCTCGGTGCGCGCAAGAATTTGTTGCAATCTCGCCGTAGCGGATCGGCGAGCGTCGCGCGACAATCGCCACGGAAGCACGCCGCACGGCGGGTGTGCGTCGACAGGCTGCCTGCCGTCGTTCACGCCGCCGACATGCGCGACACGCACACTGAGCGTCGGCTTGCTTCACACAGCAACCCTGAGGGAGAAGTGTCGATGTCGACCCACATCTGTTCGCGGGAAGCACGGGCCGCGCAACGCTTCGTCGAAGCGACGCGCAACGTCGACCAGGCGTTTCGCGCCGTGCGCGGCGAAAGCGACGACGACATCTCGTCCGGCGAATATGCACGCGCGATGTCGCGTCTCGATCGCGCGCTGGACGAACTGGCGCGTGCGCAGGAATTCTTCGATCGCGTGGTGAACGCCGACGCGGCGCAAGGAAACTGAATTCGCGGTTTCCGCTTTTGTTTTTGCCGCCGTCGCTTTCCGTTTTTCGTGTTCGTTTGTTTGCCGCGTCGCGCCACGCCCGGCGTGCCGATGCGCCACCGCGTCAGCAGACGAACCTCACACCTTTCGCCCTTCGACCGGATAACCGGGATCCGTATACCCGTGCGTCGACGCATGTCCCGGCGGCTCGCGTTCCGCGAAATACGCGGGCGCGCCGACGATCGCCATTTTGAGGTCCGGCGAGATGCGGACCGCGATCATGTCCTTTGCAACCTGGCGCCGAGCCGCGCGCCGATGTCGAAGCGTTGCGCGACGATGTCGGACAGCCCGTAGTCGGTCACGAACTCGACCTTCAGCTCGCGGTAGTCGCGCAGGATCGGCGACAGCCTCGGCCACAGCAGCGTGCGGATCACGTAGTCGGTTGCGTTGATGCGCACGGTGCCGGCCGGCTTGTCGCGCAGCTCGGCGAGCGCCGACAGTTCGTCCTCGATTTCGTCGAAGCGCGGCGCGAGATTCTGCAGCAGGCGCTCGCCGGCTTCGGTCGGCGCCACGCTGCGTGTCGTGCGCGTGAGCAGCCGCACGCCGAGACGCGTCTCGAGCGAGCGGAACGTATGGCTGAGTGCGGATTGCGACACGCCGAGCCGGGCGGCCGCACGCGTGAAGCTGCGCTCGCGCGCGACGGCGATGAAGGCGAGCAGGTCCGCAAAGTTGTCGCGCGGCATGGAGGAAGTCGGGTGGTCGATGCCTGCGCATCCGACCATCGGGCCTGCCGCGCGATGCGCCGGCGCGAGGACTCGGCAACGCGGCGGCGCGGCCGCGCGCGTCAGCCGGCCTGCGTCATGCGCGCCGGATGGCTCGCGAGGCGGGTGTGCGGATCGTACGCATAGCCGCCGTGCTGGAACGACGTCGCGAAGAACCGCATCTGGTAGCCGATCGCATGCGCCCAGTAGTCCCACGTATGGCCGCCCGGACGCTCCGCATAGTCGTGCGGCACGCCGAGCGCGACGAGCCGTTCGTGCAGCGTGCGGTTCGAGCTGACGAACGCGTCGTCGCGGCCGCAGTCGATCGTCAGGTCCAGATGCGCGCGGACGAACGCGCGCGCGCTTTCGACGATCGCGTTGCGGTTCCAGAACGACGCATGGCGGCCGGGGTCGCCGAACACGTGGTCGATGCCGGGTTCGTCCTCGCAGCAGCGCGGATCGACCGCGCCGCTGATGCTGCCGACCGCACCGAACGTGTCGGGCCGGTCGAGCGCGATGCGCAGCGCGCCGAAGCCGCCCATGCTGAGCCCCGTGATCGCGCGCGCGCCCTTGGTCGCGATCGTCCGGAAGTGCATGTCGACATAGGACACGACTTCGTCGCCGACAAAGGTTTCGTAGCGGCTGCCCGAGTCAAACGGGCTGTCGATGTACCAGCTTTCGTGGCCGCCGTCGGGCATCACGAGGATCACGCGGTAGCGATCGGCCAGCGCGGCGATGCGGGTGTTCGCGGTCCAGTCGGTGTGGTCGCCGCCGGACCCGTGCAGCAGGTAGACGACCGGAAATCGTTCGACGCCGCGTTCCGGGCCGTGGCGCAGGCGTGCGTAGTCGTCGGGCAGCACGACCGTCGCCTTGAGCGTCTGGTTCATCGCGGCACTCGGAATCGCGATGACCCGCGCCTGAAAGGCGATGGCCGGGCCCGCGACGGCGAGCAGCAGCACTAGCCACAACGCGCGTATCAGGTTCATCAGAATTTGCTCCGAGAAACCCCGCCATTGATGGTGGGAAGGAAAGGAGTGCTGTTGACAGGCAGCTTCTTGCACGGGTTAGGATCACCGGCATGATCCTTGTCTACCGCTACCGCGTGAAGTCGCTCAACGGACTGCTTAACAAGCAGAGCCGTGCGGTGAACTACGTCTGGAACTTCTGCAACGACACGCAGAAGCACGCGCTCAAGTGGAGCAAGAAGTGGCCGACGGGATTCGATCTGAACGTGCTGACGACGGGGAGCAGCAAGGCGCTCGGCATCCACTCCGGCACGATCAACGCGACGTGCGAGCAATATGCGAAGTCGCGCAGTCAGCACCGTCGGCCCTACCTGGGCTATCGCGGCAGGAAATCGCTGGGCTGGGTGCCGCTGAAGGGGCGTGACCTGAAGCGCGAGGGCGATGCGTTTCGTTTTGCCGGTAACACGTTTCGGGTATTCCACAGCCGGGCGCTTCCCGAAGGCAAGATCAAGGATGGGACCAACTTTGCGCAGGATGCACGTGGCAACTGGTTTCTCAACATCGTGATCGAGATGCCCGATGTTCAGGCCCGCCCGATCCGTTCCGGTGTCGGCATCGATCTCGGCCTGAAAGACTTCGCCACACTTTCGACCGGCGAGAAACTGCCCAACGACCAATTCGGCCGCCGTGCGGCGGACAAGCTTGCGAAGGCCCAGCGAGCACGCAAGCACAAGCGGCATATCGCGAAGTTGCACGCCAAGGTCGCGAATGCCCGTGCCGATTTCCAGCATAAGCTCACGCTCGATCTGGTGCGGCGTTTCGATTACCTCGCGGTCGGCAACGTGTCGGCCGCCAAACTCGCCAGGACCAGGATGGCGAAAAGCGTCTACGACGCATCCTGGTCGTCCTTCCGAAACAAGCTCCGTTACAAGGCGATGGCGCACGGGGCCACGTTCGAGGAAGTCGACGAAAGCGGTTCTACCCAGTCCTGTTCGTCGTGCGGATCGAAAGACAGCACGACGCGGCCGAAAGGTATCGCGGGACTGCGAATGAGAGAGTGGGCCTGCGATGGCTGTGGTGTCGTGCATGATCGAGATACCAACGCTGCGCTGAACATTCTCCGATGCGGACGTGCATCGCCAGGTGTGGGAATCACCTGCCTTTAGGCGGGTGAGGACGTCAATGAGCCTCGCATCGGGAAAACCCTGTCCGGCGACTCTAGCAACCGCGCCTTTCAACCAAATTTCGGCGAAACCTACGGGTTGTCAGGTGGCGGGCGGGGCCGGGCGGCGGGACGGCCGTGCGCGTCAGCCGAGACAGCGCGCGAGCGTCTCCCGCAACGCGGCGGGCCGCTCGGCCGGTATCAGGTGCCCGCATCCGTCGATCGTTTCGAAGCCGGCACAGCGTGCGAGCGCCCAGTCCGGCACATGCCAGCCCGCACGCGAGCGTTCGCCGGCGACGAGCCACACCGGATGGCGCTCGAATACTTCAGCGAGCGCCTGTAGATAACCTGATTCGCCGGTCGTCGCGACGACCGAGCGGCCCATCGCGCGCAGTGTCGATGCCGGCTGATGCGCAAGCCAGCGGCGCGCGTCGTCGAGCTGGCGCGGCGACGGCTCGTCGATCGCGCCGCGCAGCCAGCCGAGCGGATCGCCGCGCAGGTCGTCGAGCATTGCGTCGGCTTGCGCGGGCGACATGCGGCCGACCGACGCCGACCAGAACGCATCGTCGAGCGTGAAGTTGCCTTCGACGTTGGCGATCCGGCGCACGCGTGCCGGATGCGCATGCGCGAACAGCATCGCGATCGCGCCGCCCACCGAGTGACCGACGAGGTCGACCGGCTGCGTGCCGTAGTGCGAGTCGATGGCCTGCCGCACGTGCTCGACCTGCGCAGCGAGCGTGATCGCGTCGAACGGCGCGGCGCGGTGGATACCGTAGCCGAGCAGGTCGGGGGCGAGATGCGGGCCGGGCCATTCGGGTACGTCGAAGGTACCGATGAAACCGTGGACGAAGACGACGGGCGGGGTTGGGGCGCTCATTCCGCGGCCGGAGAAGCGAGGGGTGGCAATTCGAGTTCGGCGAGCAGTTCGTCGAGTTCGAGCACGTGCGTGAGATCGTGGTCGAGCAGTTCGCGCACGAGTTCGTCGAGTGACATCCGGCGCATGCCGTCGCGCAGCCCGCAGCGTGCGAGTTCAGACGGTTGCAATGCGGCCGCGGTCGCGCACAGCGCGGCGCGTCCGGTGCGGAATGCGGCGAGCGCGTCGTCGAGCGGCTGGGCGAGGTAGTCGCGCTGCGCGGCGAGAGCGGTGCCGTCGACGGACGCGATCACCGGCAGCTCGTGCGTGCGCACGGCGTCGATGCGTTCGGCGAACACCCCATCGAGGTCGCGCAGGTGGCACGCATGTTCGACGAGCGAGAAGCCCGTGCCGGCCGGGCGGCGCGCGACGAGCGCGGCGGGAACGTGCGCGGCATACGCGGCGATCCGGGCAGGCATCGCGGCCAGCGCGGCGATGACGTCGGCGAACGGGCGCACCTGCGGATCCGCGCTGAATACCGCGCCGTAGCTGAACAGCGCGCCGCCGAGCCGGCCGCGCGGCTGTACGACGTCGTGCCCGTGACGGCGCATCACGTCGGCGACCATCGCGCCGCAAAACTGCCGGGCCGTCGTGTCGGCTTCGATTTCGGGGAATTTGCGCGCGATCTCATGCTGAATCGCGCCGATCGCGGCGACGCCGACACGCGACAGCGCCGCGAATTCGACATAGCGCTCGGGCTGCGCGATCAGCGCTTCGAGCTGTGCGCCGAGCGGCGTCGCGCGAAAACGGTCGAAACGGGAATGCATGACGACAGGGCCTCGCCGAGTAACGTGTCAAAACGATACGTTACTCGGCGAGGTGCCGTCAATCTCCGTCGACCGTTTGTTCAGAGGATCCAGCCGGCGCACCCGCAACCCTACCGCATCGGCACCCGGCCCGGCTCACGCGTCGTGCTTGCCGCCCATCTCTGCGCGCAGCCGCGCTTCCTGTTCCTGAAGCTCCGGCGTGAATGCTTCGCCGAAGTCCTCGGGCGAGAAGATCGGGCGGATCTCGATGTCCGACTCGATTGGCATCGGATTCGGGCAGCGCTTGACCCATTCGACGGCTTCTTCCATCGAATTCACCTGCCACAGCCAGTAGCCGGCGATCAGTTCCTTGGTCTCGGCGAACGGGCCGTCGATGACGGTCCGGTCCTTGCCGGAGAAGTGCACGCGCTTGCCGCGCGAACTCGGATGGAGCCCTTCGCCGGCGAGCATCACGCCGGCTTTCACGAGTTCCTCGTTGTACCGGCCCATCGCGGCCAGCAGTTCGGTATCGGGCATCGCGCCCGCTTCGGAAGAGGCCGTTGCCTTGACGATCACCATGACGCGCATTGTCGCTGCTCCTTGAACGGAAAAAGGGGGGAAATCCGCTATCGGCCGGCCGTGGGGGCCGGCAAATCGATCGGTTACGACACTACGACGCGCGACGCTCGCTCGAATCGACATCGCGGACAAAAAATTCCGGTGACCGGTGACCGGTGACCGGTGACCGGTGACCGGTGAGCGCTGATGCGCCGCCGCATATCCGACGTCGTCCGTGCGGCAGGGGTGCCGGAAAGCTCCCGGCTGGATGACCGGCTCCGTGGCCGGCTTCATGGCGGGTTCATGGCCGGCACCGGCGCGCGCATGCCGGCACGTCAGCCGTTCACGCCGCCTTTGCGTGCGCGTCGAGCATGTCGCGGATCCGGGTCGCGAGTTCGTCGCGGCGGTACGGCTTGCCGAGCAGCATGACGCCGGGGTCGAGCCGCCCGGAATGGAAGATCTCGTCGCGCGTATAGCCGGACGTGAACAGCACCGGCAACGGCGGCGTGCGCTGCGTGGCGCGGCGCGCGAGTTCGCCGCCCTTGATGCGGCCCGGCATGATCACGTCGGTAAACAGCAGGTCGATCTGCGTGTCGCAGTCGAGTATCTGCAGCGCGGCTTCGCCGTCGGACGCGGTGAGCACCTTGTAGCCGAGCTGCGCGAGCATGTCGACCACGGTCAGCCGGACCTCCGCGTCGTCCTCGACGACCAGGATGGTTTCGCGGCCGCGCGCGGCGTCGTGCTGCGGCGCGCGGGCAGGCGCTTCGGTGCAGTCATCGTGACAGCGCGGAAACGTGAGCCGCAGGGTGGTGCCCTGGCCCGGCGTGCTTTCGATCGACGTATGGCCGCCGCTTTGCTTGACGAAACCGAACACCATGCTCAGCCCGAGCCCGGTGCCTTCACCGTCCGGCTTGGTCGTGAAGAACGGTTCGAACACGCGCTCGAGCACGTCCGCCGTCATGCCGGCCCCCGTATCGCTGATCTCGAACGTCACGTATTCGCCGGCCGGCAATGGCGAGCGCCGTGCGCCGCCGAACGGCGCGGGATGCGCGTCGTTGTACGCGGCGATCGTCAGCGTGCCGTCGCCGCCCATCGCATCGCGCGCATTGATCGCAAGATTGAGCAGCGCGTTCTCGAGCTGGTGCCGGTCGGCGAGCACGTTGCCGACGTCGGGCGCCAGCGCGGGGACGATCCGCACGGTTTCGCCGAGCGCGCGGCGCAGCATCTCGCTCATCCCGTCGATCAGCTGGTGAGGATTGAGCACCGTCGCCGACAACGGCTGGCGGCGCGCGAAGGCCAGCAGGTGCGACGCCAGTTGCGCGCCGCGCCGCACCGCGTTGTTCGCGCTTTCGATTCGCGGCTGCGCGCTTGCGCGCTCGCCGAGTTCGACGGCCAGAATCTGCAGGTTGCCGCTGATCACCTGCAGCACGTTGTTGAAGTCGTGCGCGATGCCGCCGGTCAGGCTGCCGATCGCTTCCATCTTCTGCGAGTGGCGCAACTGTTCCTCGATCGCCGCGCGCTCGGCGATCGCATCGGCCACGCGTTGCTCGAGCGTTTCGGTCAGGCGGCGCAGCGCATCGTTGGAGGCCTGCAGCGCCGCTTCCGCCTGTTCGCGATGACGCGTGGCGAGCATGCGTTCGGTCGTCTCGATCACGACCGCGAGCACGCCGCCCGGTGCGCCATCGTCGTCGGGCAGCGGGCTGTAATGCAGATCCATCCACACGTCTTCGGGGCACCCGCTGCGCAGCAGCACGAGCGCCTTGTCGCGATACGACAGCGTGCCGCCCGCGAGGCAGGTGTTCATCACGTTGCGGTTGAACTCGGCGACCTCGGGCCAGCCGAGCTCGACCGGCTGGCCGAGCAGATAGGGGTGGCGTCCGCCGGCGAACCCGGCATACGCGTCGTTGTAGATCATGTAGCCGGGCCGGCCCCACAGCATCACCAGCGGCAGCGGCGACGCGAGCACGGTGCGCACGGCCGCGACGAGGCTCGCCGACCAGCCGTCGAGCGGGCCGAGGCCCGTCGACGACCAGTCGAAGGCGACGACGCGCCGCGCCATTTCGCCTTCCCAGCCCGGGCAATCATGATGCTGCGCGAACAATTCGACATGCATGGAAGCGCTCCGTTAATGACACGGCGGCCGCGGCCTGGCGCGGCGAGTCACGTGAGCCGATTCATTCTAGTGCAGATCGATCGCGCGGCGGGGCCCCGGAATCGCCTGTCAAAACTGGTATGCTGACCAGCATCACGTTCATGTGGAGGGCGCCATGGCAACGAAGGAAGTCTCGAAGAAAAAATACCTCAAGATCCTGAACAAACGCCTGCGGGCCGAGCCCGATGCGCCGGCCGGCGCGTCGTTCGTGTTCTTTCCGCTCGGCGCGAAAGCCAGGCATGCGACGGGCGTCGTGTCCGGCGAGCCGCACAGCAAACGTGAACTCGCGGTGATGGCCGCGATCCAGAGCAAGGCGGCCGCCGAATTCGTCGTGACCGGCGCCTGACCGGCCACGGCCGGCCTCGCGCCGCAGCGCGTGCGCGCTACGCCGCCGTGGCCGCCTCGCAGTGGGCGATGACACCGGCGATCACGCGCGGAATGTCATGCGTGATCGCCGGGCCGTGCATCGGCAGGATGATGTCGAGATCGAGCGCCTGGATGCGGCGCAGTGCGCTCGCCAGGTGCGCGAGCGACGGCAGGTAGTCGGAGCGCGTGATCGCATCGAGGATCGCGGGCAAAGGATCGTCGGCGTCCTCCCGGCCGAAGCGCATCAGGATGTCCGACGACAGCAGCGCCTTGTACGCCGGCAGATACACGACGAGCGCATCCCACTGATGCACATGTGTCGTGAAGACCGGCACGACGCCGGTGCCCGACAGCGTCGTCGGCTCCCCATCCTTCAGCGGAATCGCGCGCACGCCGAACACGTCGGCGAGCCCCCATGTACACATCGGATGTCCGTACGCGACGAGCGCCGGATTGGCCGCGAGAAAATCGGGCAGCGCGCCCATTTCGTCGGCCTCGAAGTGCGGGACGATCACGCTGCTGACCATCGACGGCGCGATGCCGACGCCGTCGAGCGCCGCGCTCAGCTGCGTGAAATTGGACCGGGTGCCCGTTTCGACGCACAGCACGTCGCCGTGCGGCGATCGTACGAAGAACTGGCTGAAGCACAGGTTCAGCGTGTCGACGTAGGTCGTGGCGCGAAACAGGCCGTCGCGGACGGCGTCGATTCGGGAGGCGCTCATCGGGTCCTCGCGCAGGGAATGGGGCGGGAGCCGCGCCGCCCGTGCCCCGCGGGTTGCGGTGCGGCAGGCGGCAGCAGTCGATCTTCCGATCCAGTCTAGCAGCGTCGCTCCGGATGCGCGAACCGGGCGATCGCAGCGGCCGTGCCGGGTGCACGGCGCGCTGCGTCAGTTCTTCAGCTTGTAGCCGGTGCGGAACATCCACGCGACGATCGCGAGCAGGATCGCGAGGAACAGCGTGGTCGCCGCGAGGCTGATCCACACGTGCACGTCGGCCAGCCCGTAGAACGACCAGCGGAAGCCGCTGATCAGGTAGACGATCGGGTTGAACAGCGTGACGATGCGCCACGCGGGCGGCAGCATGTCGACCGAATAGAAGCTGCCGCCGAGGAACGTGAGCGGCGTGATGATCAGGAGCGGCACGAGTTGCAGCTTCTCGAAGCTGTCGGCCCAGATGCCGATCACGAAGCCGAACAGGCTGAAGGTGATCGACGTCAGCACGAGGAACAGCACCATCCAGAATGGATGCAGGATGTGCAGCGGCACGAACAGGCCGGCCGTCGCGAGGATGATCACCCCGAGCAGCAGCGACTTCGACGCGGCCGCGCCCACATACGCGATCACGATCTCCCAGTACGACACGGGCGCGGACAATATCTCGTAGATCGTGCCGGTGAAGCGCGGGAAGTAGATGCCGAACGACGCGTTCGAGATGCTCTGCGACAGCAGCGACAGCATCACGAGGCCCGGCACGATGAACGACCCGTAGCCGATCCCGTTCACGTCGCTGATGCGCGAGCCGATCGCCGAACCGAACACGACGAAGTACAGCGACGTCGAGATCACCGGCGCGATGATGCTCTGCATCAGCGTGCGGCGCGTGCGGGCCATTTCGGCGCGATAGATCGCGCGGATGCCGTGGAAATTCCAGTTCGCCATGTGCGTTACGCCCCTTGTGCGCCGTTGCGGCGGTTGTCGATCAGGCTGACGAAAATATCCTCGAGCGAGCTCTGCGTCGTATGCAGGTCGCGAAAGCCGATGCCGGCCGAGCCGAGCGCGTTGATCAGCTTCGCGATGCTCGCGTCGTCGCGGTGCGAGTCGTACGTATAGACGAGCGCGGCGCCGTCGTCCGCGCGTTCGAGTCCGAACGTGGCGAGTTCGGCCGGCACGGCCGCGAGCGGGTGTTCGAGCTGCACGGTCAGCTGCTTCTTCCCGAGCTTGCGCATCAGCTCGCGCTTCTCTTCGACGAGCACGAGCTCGCCGCCGAGGATGATGCCGATCCGGTCGGCCATTTCCTCGGCTTCCTCGATGTAGTGCGTGGTCAGCAGGATCGTCACGCCGCTGTCGCGCAGCGAATCGACGAGCTTCCACATGTCGCGGCGCAGCTCGACGTCGACGCCGGCCGTCGGCTCGTCGAGGAACAGGATGCGCGGCTCGTGCGCGAGCGCCTTCGCGATCATCACGCGGCGCTTCATGCCGCCCGACAGCGTCATCAGCTTGTTGTCGCGCTTGTCCCACAGCGACAACGCCTTCAGCGTCTTCTCGATGTGCGCGGGATCGGGCGCCTTGCCGAACAGGCCGCGGCTGAACGACACGGTCGCCGACACGGTTTCGAACGCGTCGGTCGTCAGCTCCTGCGGCACGAGGCCGATCATTTCGCGCGCCGCGCGATACGCGTCGCGGATGTCGTGGCCGCCGACCGTCACGCGGCCCTGGGTGGGCGTGACGATGCCGCAGATCGAGCCGATCAGCGTGGTCTTGCCCGCGCCGTTCGGGCCGAGCAGCGCGAAGATCTCGCCCGGGCGGATGTCGAGGGTCACGTGCTTCAGCGCCTGGAAGCCGGACGCGTAGGTCTTGGAAAGGTCGGAGACGGAAAGGATCGGTTGCATGCTCACGGATGGCACGGCCGGTCGGTCCGACGCCGCGCGCCGCGCGTGCCCGGCGCCGCCGCTGCGAAGCGGCCGGTGGCGGGGGCGGCATGGCGAACGGGCGTCATGTCGAACGGCGTTGTGGTGCGGGATCGCAGGACCGCCATATTAGCAATCGGAAGATGGAAATGCATTTCGACGGAAACGACGTGCGATGCCGGTGCGGGATTTGCGGGGATTACACGTACCCCACTCAATAAAACGATGATTTATTTGAATCAGGCGAACAATGCGCGTCGTTTTCGCTTGACCGGTGCGCGAGCCGCCCCCGTCGTTCCCGTGCGCGTTATACCGGGCGGATATTTGTCTGAGCAAATAAATTGAAGGTTGTTTGAAAAACTGTCAAGCACCTTGAACCGACTAGGATCGGGCGGTTCGGGCACGTTTGGAACTCTGCATCCATTTACTTGAGCGGATCGTCCGCTCATAGTCTCGACCAACGACGCATCACGATAACGAATCAAGCGTACGTATGGAGACCAATACATGAGACGCCTATCCGAGGGCCCGGCCGGACTGCCATGTCCGCGCTTTTCGCTGGATGCGGGCACGACGCGAGTCGCGTGCCCGCGTCATCGCATCGCGTTGCCGCTGTAGCGACGCACCACATTCCGTTTCGATTGTCCCGCTGGCGCCGTGCCGCATGACGGCGCCGCCGGACAGCGCTTGCCTGCCGCGGCGGTCCCGATCGCATCTGCCGATCCGGCCGCGCGGCGCGCATCGCGCGCATCGTCATGCGCCGCGCACGCTCGCGGCGCAATACCAACCGGCGGGCCACGCAGTCCGTCCGCACGAGACCTGTCGTATCTGAAAAGGAGGGGTTGATGTTTTGTATTCCTGAATGGCGGAAGGCGATCCTGTCGTGCGCCGTGCTGGCGCTGCCGTTCGTCGCGGGTTGCGGCGGCGGCGACGATCCGGGCCCGATCAACGTGCCGCAGTGCTCGGGCAGCGCATGCGGGCCGAGCGGCGCCGAAACGACGCCGCCCGTCGTGACGAAACTGTGTCCGGATTCGCTCGACTACACGACGACCTACACCGGCGGCGCCGGCAGCGGCGAATACGTGAAGGTGAAGTTCGACACGGCGAGGCTCACCTATCAGATGCAGTTCATCGAATCGTCGGTGCCGACGTCGGCGGGGCAGGTCAACGACACGCGCGCGGGCCTGACGATCAACGGCGCCTTCCATCATCCGACCAACCTGCCGACGGCCGAGCAGAACCGCTGCGCGTTCGTGCTCGACAGCGGCGCGACGAGCGACGGCGCGTATTCGGTGACGATCAAGCGCACCGATCCGCCGATGCTGTTCGTCGGGAACGGGGTGGTCGGCGGCGGGATTCCGGGCGCGACGATTCAATTCGACGGCATTCCGCTCGCGCCGGGTCTCTATATCGGCACCGTGCCGTCGCGCACGTTCGATTTCTATCCGTTCATCGGCTTTACCGACACCGAGACGGATTTCACCAAGGTGGCCGGCGTGTACAACGAGGTCGGCGTTCATCTGTCGCCGACCGGCAGCAGCTATCAGACCGCCACCCCGCAGGGCTGGCAGCCGGATGTCGTGAACTGGAACCAGACGCTCGGCGCGGACGGCACGTGCACGATCACGCCGGGCAGCGACTACTCGTGCCAGACGACCGGTACGCCGTGGACGCTGCGCAAGAACGCGGACGGCAGTGCCGACAACGTGTTCGTCAGCAGCGCGCAACCGGGCATGCCGTATCCGTCGGCCGGCCAGGAGCAGCCGCTCGTGCTGCTGTCGCCGACCGAGGCGCATGGCGTGATGATCGTCGGCAAGCTGAACGGCGCGCTGATCCCGATCGTGATTCGCGTCGGCTACTCGCACGCCGATTCGACCAACCTGCTGGCGTCGGTCGCCGACGCGGAAGTCGGCATCTCGATGCTGTCGCCCGCGCAGTCCGTCGCGACGAATGTGCTGAAGGGCGGGTTCATCGGGGCGACGAGCGCGTCCGCGTGCGGGGTCGTGACGTCCAACGGCGTGTATGGCGCACCGGGAACGTCGGGGCCGAGCTTCGACAGCCTCATGCCGCATCCGGACCTGCCCGGCACGTTCAACGGCACGTTCTTCATGCCCGAGGCCGGCAACTGCACGGACGGCACGGCCGTGTCGACGCTCGCCGCCAACTACACGTCCACGCTGTTTCAGGGCAATACCGCGGCATTCATCGACCCGCAGACGTCGGCCGTGAGTTCGCAGTTCGCGCTCGACTACACGCAGGCCACGCCCGGCAAGATCAAGGTCACGGCCTCGCAGGACTTCAACGCGAAGGGTGCGAACGGCAACGTGGCAATCTTCAGCAAGGGCGACACGGGCTGGCTGGTGACGGCCGGGAACGTCTACGCGATGGTCGTCAACAACAACAGGATCAACCCGTTCTTCACGGTCGGCGCGTTCGTCCAGTAACGGCGTACCGAACATGAAACACCGGCGGCGCAAGCGTCGCCGCCGGCGAATCGAAATTCGAGAGGATTCCTATGAATGTGAAGCATTGGATGGCCGCGGCGTCGCTCGCGCCCGTGCTGGCCGCCTGCGGCGGCGACGGCGACCCGCCGCCCGCGCCGGCGGTCAGGCTGTGCCCGCAGTCCATCGACTACAACACGGTGTTCATCGGCGGGTCCGGTTCGGGCGAACTCGTGAAGGTGCAGCTCGATACCACGAAGATGACGTACCGGTTGACTTACCTCGCGTCGCCCGTGCCGACCACCACCGGCACCGTGCAGCCGACGCGCGACACGGCGCCGGCCAACGTCGTCGACGGCACGCTGGCCGACGAGACCGGCCTGCCGACCGTGAAGCTGAACCAGTGCACGTTCCGGATGCAGAACGCGAGCCTCGACCCGAGCCGGCCGGCACGCCTGTTCCTCGGCGAAGGCGTGCTGGGCGGCGCGATTCCCGGCGCGACGATCCAGTTCGACGGCGTGATCGGCGTCGGCAGGATTCCGAAAACAACCTTTCCGTACTACCCGTTCATCAGCTTCTCGTCGCTCGAGACCGATCTGTCGAAGATCGCCGGCACGTACAACCAGCTCGGCTATCACCAGGTGCCGTCGCAGAACTTCCAGCCGGTGGCGCTCGACCAGCACGTGACGATCAACGCGGACGGCAGCTACGTCGAAACGGACAACTTCGGCAAGAAGAACGGCGGGCAGCCGCTCGCGTCGAGCGCGACCGTGAACCAGCCGTTCACGCTGCGCCCCGATGCGCCGGCATTCCAGTCGCTGAACTACCAGCCGCAGGTGCCGCCGACGCTCGCCGCGCTCGATCCGGCGAAGGCCGGCAAGGGGATCCTGATCGTCGGCAAGCTGCGCAACCAGCTCGTGCCGGTCTTCATCCGCACCGGCGCCGCCAACGCGGACCTCACGCAGGGCCCGCCGAGCGCGGACGACGAATCGGGCATCTCGTTCCTGGGCCCGCAGGCGGCAGTCGCGCAGGGCTCGCAGAACGGCGAGTACACGGGCGTCGACAGCGCGTTCAACTACCGCGCGACCGCGCTCGTCGGCGCGCAGGCGACGCTGCTCGATCCGTTCAACGCGTCGCAGGCGGCGCTCACACGCGCGCTGAACCTCGACTACACGCAGAAGGTGCCGGGCGTCGTGACGACCGTGCATGCGGACGCGGCGTCGGGGCCGGCGACCGGCAAGTTCGTGTTCACCGGCGGCGTGTTCGGGTTCCTCGACATGGCCGATACGAGCAATCCGTACTTCACGGTCGGCGCGTTCGTGCAGTGACCATGCGCGGAGGCAGACACGGCGGCGCCGCGCGCGGATGCGCGGCGCCCGCACAGAATGAGGGGAGAGGTTTCATGAAGAAGCTGATTGTCGCGGGTGTCGTCGCAGGCGTGTCGACGCTCGCATCGGCCCAGCAGGCGGGCGACAACGTCGCGACGCTGGGCTGGCTGCACATCATGCCGCAGGATTCGACCAACGGGCTGACGACGAATCTCGCGACCATGCCGATCAACGGGCCGCTGCGGCTGCCCGGTTCGTTCACGTCGCCGGGCACGAGCCTGACGGTCAACAACGCCGATACGGTCGGCCTCACGCTCACGCACTTCTTCACCGACCACATCGCGGTGACGTCGGTGCTGGGCGTGCCGCCCGAGTTCACGCTGACCGGGCACGGCGTGATCCGGCCGCCGGGGCCGGCCGGCGCGCTCGGCTCCGTCGACATGGACAAGACGTCGAACCAGCCGGCCGTGAAGAATGCGCGGCAGTGGAGCCCGACGATCATTCTGCAGTACTACTTCAATGCACCGACCGCGAAGTTCCGTCCGTTCGTCGGGATCGGCGTGGCCTACAGCTGGTTCAGCAACATCGAACTGAACGGCAACTTCGCGAAGGACATCAACGAGAACCTCGGCAGCGTGCTCGCGGCCGGCGCCGGCAAGCCGGGGCCGACGTCGGTGGAGGGCAAGGCGTCGTCGTCGTTCACGCCGGTCTACAACGTCGGCGCGAGCTATGCGATCGACAAGCACTGGGGGCTCACGGCGACGCTGACCTACATGCCGCTGAAGACCTACTCGTCGCTCGTGATCAAGGCGGCCGACGGATCGACGCTCGCGACCACGCGCACGCGGCTGAAGGCCGATCCGCTGATCACCTTCGTCGGCATTTCCTACAAGTTCTGAGCCGTGCGGCACGCGGCACGCGTGCCGGCGGCTTCCTGCGGCCGAGCGGCCGGAGCGATCCGGCCGGGACGTCGCGTTCCTGGCGGCATGCCGCCATTTGTGAAGAGAGAGGGGGCAGTTCAAATGAGCATTCGCAAAATCGTATCGCTTGTTGCTGCAGTGGCATTCACCGCGGTTTCGGCCGCGCCTGCTTTCGCCGTCACCGTTTCGCGCGCCGACGGTCAGGCAATGAACCCCAACGGAGAGCCATTCTCCGCGACGGGCCTCACGGCCCTGGCCAAGGGGTCGATCAACGCGACTTGCAACGCGACGTTCAACGGCACGATCTCGTCGACGGGCATCGTCAACATCACGTCGACGACGTTCACGGGCGGCGCGACGTGCGGCCTGATCAGCGGCAGCGCGACCAGCGCATCGCCGTGGACCGGGCAGGCCGACAGTACGACGCAGCTGTCGATCAACAACGTGAAGGTGAACGTCACGCTGCTCGGCACGTGCGGGCCGAGCAAGGTCGTGACGACGTGGAGCGATCCGAACTCGTCGCTGACGTTCAACAATGCCGTGCTGACACCGAACTGTACGGTCGGCGGCACGGTCGTCACGTCGCCGAAGTTCCACGTGCAGTAAGCGTCGCGTGATCGAGGCCGGGCGCCCGCCATCGACGAGGGCCGTGCAAGGATGCGCGGCGGGCGTTCCGGTTTCGAGCTGCGTTCGTGTCGTCGTGCGTATCGGCGCGGCGACCGGCTGGCCGCCTGCGTCGCGATCCGACGTGGGCGGCCATATCAGGGGCCGGTGCGGCGCACCGTGCCGCCTGCTTCGACCGAACCCGAAACAACACAACCATTCCGATTCGCCAGAACCATTCCGGACTCCCCATGCTCACCGACCCAGCGAAGTATGGCGATGCCCGCGGTGCGACGCCTGACCGGCTGCGCACGGCCGCGTGGCTGCAGTACCTGATCGAACATCTGTCCGAAGCGGCTTGCGTGGCAGCGGCCGACGGCGCAACGGACGTGCCGTCATCGTCGCGCGCGGCACGCGCGCGAGCGGGCTTGAACCTGTCGCACGAAGCGATCGCCGCCCTGCATGCGCTCGCGCCGTGGATTGCAACGGACGGCGGCGGTTGCGCATGCGATGCGAGCGATCCGCCCGACGCATGCACGCACGTGCCCGACGCGCGGCAGCTTGCGCACGCGGAGCGATGCTGCCCGGGATCGCGCGCGGTATTCGAAGCCGCGCATGGCTTCGTCGATGCGTGGACCTTCGACGATCCCGACGACGGCTGGGCCGCGCTCGAGCGGATTGCCCGCGGTGTCGAGCGACGCAGCGACGATGCCGACGAGCATGACGCACGAGCCCGACCCGCGAACGGCGAAGCGCCGCGCACGAAGAACCTGAGAGAACGGCACGCGGCCGTCGCGGCGGCATGCGTGGAGGCGTCGGCCCGGCCGGGGGACGTCATCGATGCGATCGTGCTGCGCGTGTGCGGGCCGCGCGACGATGCCGCGCGCATCGACGAGATGGCCGCGCTCGCGATGTTCTGCGCGGAGCTGGCCGCCGGCAAAGGGATTTCCTTTGCCGCATACGGCGGTCAGCACAATCTCGTCGCGCGCGCGATTCGCGAACGCCGCACCGATCTTGCGTCGGTGGACGGTCTGCTCGCGGCGGTGTCCGCGTGCCGGCTCGACCGGCTCGTCGGCGCGGGCAGCTTCTGGGCGTATTACCTGCTGGCGGGCATCGTGATCGCGGCGCCGGACACGGTGCGCGAATTCGCGCGCCGCTTCCACGGCGACGCGTGGCAGGCGTGGCTCGACGAAACGCTGGCGTGGCCGGCGGTCGGCCGCTTCGGGCGGAAGGAGGAGGTCGCGTTCGAGCATTTGCGCGGCGCGATGAGCCTGACGTCGCGAGCGAATCCGATCGTGCGCGCGAAACGCGTGCGGCCGAGGAGGGCGGCCATCACGCGGTTCAGGACGGGCGCCGGGCGCGCCCAATGAAAAACGGCTCGCGGCGAGAACGCCGCGAGCCGTGCATGTTGCTGCCGCCACCGCCGTGCGCGGGGCGGGGCGCTGGTGCGATTACACAGTGTCCGGCTGCCGCACCGCCTTCGCGACATTGCGCGCCATCGCCCCGTTCGCGACGAAGTAAGGGACGTCGACACGCGCAAGCGGCTGGCGGCCACGGATCTTGTCCGCGATCTTCTCCGCGATCATGATCGTCGGCGCGTTCAGGTTGCCGGTCGTGATGATCGGCATGATCGACGCATCGACGACGCGCAGCCCTTCCAGCCCGTGCACGCGACCTTCTTCGTCGACCACGGCCATGTCGTCGTAGCCCATCTTGCACGAGCACGACGGATGGAACGCGGTTTCCGCACGGGCCCGCACGAACGTGTCGAGCTCCTTGTCGGTCTTGCAGTCGGCGCCAGGGTTCAGCTCGCGGCCGCGATAACGGTCGAGCGCGGGCTGCCGCATGATCTCGCGCGTCGCGCGGATCGCATCGCGGAACTCGCGCCAGTCGAGCGCTTCGGCCATGTAGTTGAACAGGATGCTCGGGTGCGCGTTCGGATCGCGCGAGCGCAGCTTCACGCGGCCGCGGCTCGGCGAACGCATCGACCCGACGTGCGCCTGGAAGCCGTGCATCTCGATTGCGTTCGAGCCGTTGTAGTTGATCGCAACGGGCAGGAAGTGATACTGGATGTTCGGCCACGGATCGTCGTCGCGCGTGCGAATGAAGCCGCCCGCCTCGAAGTGGTTGGTCGCGCCGAGGCCCGTGCCGTTCAGCATCCATTCGAGGCCGATCTTCGGCTGGTTCCACCACTTGAGCGCCGGATACAGCGACACCGGCTCCTTGCACTCGTACTGGATGTACATCTCCAGGTGATCCTGCAGGTTCTGGCCGACGCCGGGCAGGTCGAGCACGATCGGGATGTCGAGTTCCTTCAGCCACGCGCCGGGGCCGACGCCCGAGCGCTGCAGCAGCTGCGGCGATGCGATCGCGCCGCTGCACACGAGTACCTCGCGGCGCGCATGCGCGCTCGCGCGTTCGCTGCCGCGCAGGTACGTGACGCCCGACGCGCGTTTGCCGTCGAACAGGATGCGGTCGGCGAGCGCGTGCGTGACGATCTCGAGGTTCGGCCGCGCCTTCGCCTGGTCGAGGTAGCCGCGCGCGGTGCTCGCGCGGCGGCCCTTCGGCGTGACGGTGCGGTCCATCGGACCGAAGCCTTCCTGCTGATAGCCGTTCAGGTCATCGGTGCGCGGATAGCCGGCCTGCACGCCCGCATCGATCATCGCCTCGAACAGCGGGTTCACGCCCGGCTTGCTGGTCGTGACCGACACGGGGCCGCTGCCGCCGTGATAGTCGTTCGGGCCGACGTCGCGCGTCTCGGCTTTCTTGAAGTACGGCAGGCAGTCGAGATATGTCCAGTTCTCGAGCCCCTTGTGCGTCGACCAGTTGTCGTAGTCGAGCGCGTTGCCGCGGATGTAGCACATCCCGTTGATCAGCGACGAGCCGCCGAGCCCCTTGCCGCGGCCGCATTCCATCCGGCGGTTGTCCATGTGCGGCTCGGGATCGGTCTCGTAGGCCCAGTTGTAGCGACGGCCCTGCAGCGGATAGGCGAGCGCCGCCGGCATCTGCGTGCGGAAGTCGAAGCGGTAGTCGGGGCCGCCTGCTTCGAGCAGGAGCACCGTGACGTTCGGATCTTCCGTCAGGCGCGTCGCGAGCACGTTGCCCGCGGAACCGGCGCCGCAGATGATGTAGTCGTATTCGCGTGTCGTCATGACGGGGTATCTCCTATCGTTCTCAAAACACCGGGTTGTAGCGACCGAGCTCGACCTGTACCGACTTGATTCGAGTGTAGTGTTCGAGCGTCGTGATGCCGTTCTCGCGTCCGACACCGGATTGCTTGTATCCGCCAACCGGCATCTCGGCCGGCGATTCGCCCCACGTGTTGATCCAGCAGATGCCGGCTTCGAGGCGATGGATCGTGCGGTGCGCGCGCGACAGGTTCTCGGTCACGACGCCGGCCGCGAGGCCGTAGTGCGTGTCGTTCGCGCGGGCGATCACTTCGTCCTCCGATGCGAAATCGAGGATGCTCATCACCGGCCCGAAAATTTCCTCGCGCACGATCTTCATGTCGTCGCGGCAGTCGCCGAACACGGTCGGCGCGACGTACTGGCCGCTGCCGAAGTGGCCGTCGGTCAGACGCGTGCCGCCCGCGAGCAGCTTCGCGCCCTCGGCCTTGCCGCTGTCGATGAAGCCGAGCACCTTGTCGAGCTGCGCGGCCGACACGAGCGGGCCGAAGTTGGTGTCGGCATCGGTCGGCTTGCCGACGCGGATGCGCTTCACGCGTTCGAGCACGCGCTGCGTGAACGCGTCCTTGACCGAGCGGTGCACGAACACGCGCGTGCCGTTGGTGCAGACCTGGCCCGAGCTGAAGAAGTTGGCGGTCACCGCGATGTCGGCCGCGCGGTCGAGATCGGCATCCTCGAACACGATCAGCGGCGACTTGCCGCCGAGCTCCATCGTCACTTCCTTCAGCGACGACGCGCCGGCCAGCGACATCACCTTCTTGCCGGTCTCGACGCCGCCGGTGAACGACACCTTCGCGATGTCCGGATGACCGGTGAGCAGCGCGCCGACCGAGCCGTCGCCCTGCACGACGTTGAACACGCCGGCCGGCACGCCGGCTTCGGTATAGATTTCGGCGAGCTTCAGCGCGGTGAGCGGCGTGACCTCGCTCGGCTTGAACACCATCGCGTTGCCGGCCGCGAGCGCGGGCGCCGTCTTCCAGCATGCGATCTGGATCGGATAGTTCCATGCGCCGATGCCCGCGCACACGCCGAGCGGCTCGCGGCGCGTATAGACGAACGACTCGGCGCGCAGCGGCACCTGCAGCCCTTCGATCGCGGTCGCGAGGCCCGCGTAGTACTCGATCACGTCCGCGCCGGTGACGATGTCGACCGCGAGCGTCTCGCCGATCGGCTTGCCGGTGTCGCGCGTCTCGATGGCCGCGAGTTCGTCGTTGCGTTCGCGCAGCAGGTCGACCGCGCGGCGCAGGATTCGCGAGCGCTGCATCGCGGTCATCGCGGCCCATTCGCGCTGGCCTTCCCGGGCCGAGGCGACCGCACGGTCGACGTCGGCCGCGCTCGCCTGCTGAACCTGCGCGAGCAGTTCGCCGGTGGCGGGATCGAAGGTGTCGAAAGTCTTGCCGCTGGTGGCGTCGACGTAACCGCCGCCGATGTAGAGGCGCTGCAAACCGTATACGGACATGAGGATCTCCTTGAGGGCGACTGCGTGACGCGTCAGTCGGACGCGAGCAGCAGGTCGATGTAATCGTGGGCGAGCTTCGATGCAGCCCGGGTGTCGATCGGGCCGCCGGCGAGGGCGCCGCGCAGCCACAGGCCGTCGATCAGCGCGGCGAGGCCGCTGGCGGCTTGCCGTGCTTTCGCGCGCGGCAGCGCCTTCGCGAATTCCGCGCACAGGTTCGAATGGAGGCGCCGCGTGTTGACGTGCTGCAGGCGCTTGAGCATCGCGTCGTGCATGCTCTGCGACCAGAACGCGAGCCAGGTCTTCATCACGGGCGCGCTGACCTGCGTGTCGTCGAAGTTCGCGGCGACGATCGCGCGCAGCCGCGAACGCGGGTCCTTGCGCGCGGCGACGCGACGTTGCGTGGTGGCCGCCCACAGATCGCGCAGTACGTGCCGCATCGTGGCTTCGAGCAGGCCGTCCTTGTCGCCGAAGTAGTGGCTGACGATGCCCGTCGAGATGTTCGCGCGCTGCGCGACCGATGCGAGCGTCGTGCCGGGCAGGCCGGCTTCGTCGATCGAGCGCAGCGTGGCGTCGATCAACTGTGCGCGGCGAATCTCCCGCATTCCGACTTTCGGCATCGCGCACTCCTTTCGCCCGCACGGGCCCGTTCGTGGAAGTCGAAAGCTTAGCTGTTTTTTATTGATCGTTCAATCAATAAAAAAGTAGGGGCCGACGACCGCGCCCCCGCGTTCCGCGTCGTCCACGGTACTGCCTTGCGGCCGGTTTCCGACCCGACTTTCGCGTTTGCGCCATCGATGTCGGCACCGATCAAACGCATGTCGGGTTTGAGACATCGGCGCCCCCGCCTCCGGGACTACTCTCGAACAGCACGTTGCGCGTGCGCCGCACAGGCCGGCGCGCCGCCGCGTCATCCAACGAGACATGGAGACAATACGATGAGCAGCAATCGAGGTGTCGTCTATCTTGGCCCGGGCAAGGTCGAAGTACAGAAGATCGATTATCCGAAAATGGTCGATCCGACCGGCCGCGCGATCGGCCACGGGGTCATCCTGAAAGTGGTGAGCACGAACATCTGCGGTTCCGACCAGCACATGGTGCGCGGCCGCACGACCGCGCCGGTCGGCCTCGTGCTCGGTCACGAGATCACGGGCGAAGTGGTCGAGGTGGGCCGCGACGTCGAGACGCTGAAGCTCGGCGATCTCGTGTCGGTGCCGTTCAACGTCGCCTGCGGCCGCTGCGCGATGTGCAAGGACACGCATACGGGCGTGTGCCTGAACGTGAACCCGTCGCGTGCCGGCGGCGCATACGGCTACGTCGACATGGGCGGCTGGATCGGCGGCCAGGCCGAGTACGTGCTCGTGCCGTACGCGGACTTCAACCTGCTGAAATTCCCGGACCGCGATCAGGCGATGGCGAAGATTCGCGACCTGACCTGCCTGTCCGACATTCTGCCGACCGGTTATCACGGCGCGGTGAGCGCGGGCGTGAAGCCGGGCTCGACGGTCTATATCGCGGGCGCGGGCCCGGTCGGGATGGCGGCGGCCGCGTCGGCGCGGCTGCTGGGCGCGGCGGTGACCATCGTCGGCGACATGAACGAGGAACGCCTCGCGCACGCGCGGGCGATGGGCTTCGAGACGGTCGACCTGTCGAAAGACGCGTCGCTCGGCGAGCAGATCGAGCAGATCCTCGGCGTGCCGGAAATCGACTGCGCGGTCGACTGCGTCGGCTTCGAGGCGCACGGCCACGGTTCGTCGGGCCATTCCGAGGAAGCGCCCGCGACGGTGCTGAACTCGCTGATGGAAATCACGCGTCCGGCCGGCGCGATCGGTATCCCCGGCCTGTACGTGACGGACGATCCGGGTGCGAAGGACAAGGCCGCGCAGCACGGCAGCCTGAGCATCCGCTTCGGCCTCGGCTGGGCGAAGTCGCACTCGTTCTTCACGGGCCAGACGCCGGTGCTGAAGTACAACCGCAACCTGATGCAGGCGATCCTGTTCGACCGTCTGCCGATCGCGAAGATCGTCAACGTCGAGGTGATCTCGCTCGACCAGGCGCCGGAAGGCTACAAGAAATTCGACGGCGGCGCGCCGCGCAAATTCGTGATCGATCCGCACGGCTTGCTGGCGGCCTGACGCACGAACCAACGGCATGAAGCGGGCGGCACCGGAGACGGTGCCGCCCGTTGTCGCTGTGGGCGCGCGATGCGCTCAGTGTCCGCGATAGACCCCGGCCATTTCGGCCTCGGTCGCCGCGGCGCGGTGCCCGTGGCGTGTATGCACACTCACGCGACGGACCCCATGCGTGCGCCGGGCCGGGACGCCGCCTTTCCAGTCGGCGACGCGGATGCCGTTGCGCGCGTGCTGCGGCTCGCGAACCGGTGGCGCGTGCCGCGCGAGCGTCGTGGTCGCGCGTGCGGTGGAGCGCGCGTTTGCGCGCCGGCTCGTATCGGCGACGCGCGGCGGGTCGGCCGCGATCTGCGTGTCGTCGGCCGTGACCGGCGTCTCGTGTACGGCGACCGGCTTATCGTCTGCCCGATGAAACGCATAGACGGGCACGGGCACGACCGGCAACGTCGGCGCATCGGCGCCGTGCACGCCGGCGTCGATCGTCGCCGCACCCGGCGCAGCCGGGCCGCGACAGACGGGATCCGCTCGGCACGTCCGGTCGAACGTCACATAGCCGCCGACCATCAGCACGACGGTCAGGATGCTCAGCAGCGGCGCGCTGGACGCGCGCGGCCGCCGGATCGCGGCGCTGCGCACCGCGGCCGCGACGCGCGACGACCATGCCGGCACAGGCTGCCGCGTGTCGTGCGGGGGCGCGGCATGCGCATCGCCGCGCCGGTCGCGCAGCGGCGTGAACGGCCAGTCCCCCACGCCGCAGACGGGGCACTGCTCGCTGGCGCGAAACGCCAGGAAGCCGCATTGACGGCAGCGTTGGCTGACGGCACCGTGCGGCTCGGCACGCAGGTTCAGTGCGCCGCGCAGCGTGTCGCGGGTACGCACTTTCCGGTTGAGCAGGACTTGCATGGTGTTGCTACCTCGTCTGTCGTTGCCGCCCGGCGAGCGTCCCGATGGTCCGCATCGCGTCTTCGACGGCAGGGGTCCAGGGTCGGCCATAGTTCAGCCGGACATAACGGTGAAATGCGCCCGTCACGGAAAAGATCGGCCCGGGCGCGAGGCTGACGCCGTTGTCCATCGCGTCGTCGAACAACTGCATCGCGTCCACGTGCGGCGGCAATTCGATCCACAGGAAATAGCCGCCGCGCGGTGCGTACACCTCCGTGTCGGGCGGAAAGTACGCGCGAACGGCGGCCAGCATCTGCGCCTGGTGCGCGGCCAGGTTGCGCCTGAGCCGGCGCAGGAAGCGGTCGTACGCGCCGTTGCGCAGGTAGCTCGATACGGCCATCTGCGCCGGTACGTCGGCGGCCGGCGCGCTCGCGTTCTTCACGTGCCTGATCTGTTCCACGTAGCGTCCGGCCGCGACCCAGCCGACCCGGAACCCGGGAGCGAGGCACTTCGAGAACGATCCGCAATGCAGCACCAGCCCGCTGTCGTCGTACAGTTTTGCGGGGCGCGTGGGCACCGGCCCGAAATGCAGTTCGCCGAACACGTCGTCCTCGATCAGCGGCACCCCATGCGACGCGAGCAGGTCGATCAGTGCGTGCTTGCGCTCGTCGGACAGCGTCGCGCCGGTCGGGTTGTGGAACGAGGTCATGAACCAGCATGCGCGCACCGGATGCGTGTCCAGCGCATCGGCGAGTGCGTCGAGATCGAGGCCGGTGCGCGGGTCGACCGGGATTTCGACCGTCTTCAGATGCAGCCGCTGCACGGCCTGCAACACGGCGGGGAAGGCCGGGCGTTCGATCGCGACGATGTCGCCGGGGCGCGTGAGCGCCTGCAGGCTCAGCGTCAGCGCTTCGGCCGCGCCGGTCGTGATGACGATCTCGTCCATCGGCAATGAGGCGCCCGCGTTCAGATAGCGCATCGCGATCTGGCGACGCAGCGCTTCGTGGCCGGGCGGCAGTCCCGCCAGCAGTTTCGCGCGGTCCATGTTGCGGGCCGCCGTCGCCGCGTAGCGCCACAGGCTGCTCATCGGAAACAGCGAATAGCTCGCGAATGTCGAACCGAGCGGCACGATGTCGTCGCGCTTGAGCGAGTCGATCAACCGGAACAGCGTGTCGCCGCCGGTCGGCGACGTGCCCGGCTTGCGTGGCGTGTCCTGGCTGGTACGCAGACGCTTGTCGTCGAGATTCGCAACGAAATAGCCGGAACGCGCGCGCGCGACGATCAGGCCCTCGCTTTCGAGCGTGTAGTACGCGCGAAACACGGTGGAAGGACTTACACGATAGGCGCGGCACGCCGAGCGCACGGTCGGGATGCGGGCGCCGGCCGCGAGGTCGCCACGCCTGATCGAGTCCGCAATCGTCTGCGCGAGCGCCGCATATCGCTTCATGCCCGCCCTCCGGCCGACCGCGGCCGTCGATGAAAAAAGAGTAGCACGCCATCCGTCGCGTTCAATCCCGCCCCCAATCGCTGATCCGCATATTGCTGATCCGCATGTTTTCGATCGACTCTGATCCTTTTCTTCAGACCAGCGGACAGGCATTCTGCGCAATCTTTGTTCCCGAAGCCTGGTCGATACGGAGTTCAAGCTGCCCGAAGGGCGGATCCGTGACCCCCGCGCACTGCGAGCGGGACCTTGTCTACGGCGTCCTCACCCTTATCCGGAAGCATTCAGCGTGAAATCCAAGTTCCTCGTCGCGGGCCTCGTGGCCGGCATCGCCCTCGACCTGTTCAGCGGCGCCGCGGTGGCCGCCTGCGTCAACAATCCGCCGGCGCAGTCCAACGCGTCGTTTCCCGGCGCACTGACCGGCAAGCTCGTCTATCACAGCTACGTCAAGTACGGCGACGGCACGAGCCAACTGTTTCTGTATGACTTTTCCGCCCGCACGCTCACGCAACTGAGCAAGAGCAACTGGGGCATCACCGATCCGATGAACGGCGTGTTCAGCCCCGACGGCAAGTGGCTCGCGTTCATGGCGATCAGCAACGGCGCGTGGAATGTGTTCATGCTGCAGCTCGGCGCCGGCACGCCGCCCGTCAACCTGACGAACAGCACCGGCGCGACGCGCAACGAGGATCCGAAGTTCGCCACGGACGGCAAGACGCTCGTGTTCAAGCAGAACGGCGACGTGAAGCAGGGCACGCTGTCGTACACGAGCGCGGGCCCGGTGTTCACGTCGGTCGTGAGCCTGACGAACGCGCCGGCCGGCAGCGAATATTCGATGCCGTTCCTCGCGCCGGACGCGAGCGCCGTGTACTACGCGACGGGCACCGGCTCGAACATGGGGCTGATGAAACGCACGATCGCGACCGGCGCCACGGCGGTATTCGATCATCCGGCCGGGCTGCAGACCTACTACCCGGTCGTGCGCGGCGACGGCATGGTGTTCTATGCACGCTGGAAGGACAGCGGCGGCGCTGACCAGATCTACACGAAGACCGCGGACCCGGCGTCGACGCCGAGCGCGCTGCCGATCAACGACTGCATGAGCAACAACTCGGACCCGGCACCGGTGAGCGGCACGAACTACGTGTTCTTCTCGTCGACGACGGCGGGCGGCTATCAGCTCTACGTGGGTGACGTGACGACCGGCCAGCGCTGGAGCCTGTCGCAATTCGGCGTGAACGCGGATACGACCAAGGCGAAGCTCGGCGCGAGCTACTACGGCGGCCCGGCGGCCGCGCAGCCGACGCTGCTGTCGCAAGGGCGTCCGGCCGCCGCATCGGCGAGCTACAACGCATCGCTGACGCCGGACAAGGCATTCGACGGCAGCACGACGAGCACGCGCTGGGATTCGCCGGAAGGCGCAGGCGTCGGGACGGAATGGATCTCCGTCGATCTCGGCGCGGTGAAGAAGGTCAGCAGCGTCGATCTCTACTGGGACGCGGGTGCGCTCGTCTACCAGATCCAGACGTCGAACGACAACGCGAACTGGACGACGGTCTACTCGACGAACAACGGTGTGTCGTACGGTCACGTCACGCTGCCGAACCTCAATGCGCAGGGGCGCTACGTGCGGATGATCGGTACGAAGCGTGCGACGCAGTGGGGTTATTCGCTCGACGAAATGCAGGTTTGGGGATCGTAGGCGGAAGCAGGGCGTTACGGCATCGAACGCGTCAGGCAGGCGATGAATCGCCTGCGACGTCCGACGAGGCCCGCCCGTTGTAAAGCGCGTCGAGCTGCCGGAAAAAGCGCACATTGTCGAAACGCTGGCGGGCCGCGCTGCGAGCCGCCGCGCCGATCGTTTCACGAGCGTGCGGATCGTCCGCAAGCCGTGCGAGCATCGCGACGGCTTCGTCGGCCGTATCGAACAACTCACCCGTGCCGGGTGGATCGACGACGTCGACATTGCCGGCACAGCGCGTCGCGACGACGGGAAGGCCGCATGCCATCGCTTCCATGACCGCGATCGGCATGCCTTCCCACGACGACGTCGACAGATAGATGTCGGCGCTTGCAAGTTGCGTCGCAACGGCGTCGTGCGCGAGCCAGCCGGTGACGCGCACGCCGGCCGTTGCAAGCTCGAGCCTGAGCGCGTGATCGCCGTCGCCGATCCACGTGAAATGGACGCGCGATCCGTGCATTCTCGTCGCGATGTCGGCGAACAGGCGCGGATTCTTTTGCGGGCGAATGCCGCCGACCGTCACGATCTCGCACGCGCCGGCAGCTTCGCGGCGGCGTAACGGCGTCGCCGGATGCGCGATCGCATTCTCGACGACTTCGACCGGCTGCGTGAGACACGACCGGATCGCGCGTTGCTCGCTGGCCGAGCACGCGACGTACAGACAGCGCCTGACGCACGCGATACGCTCGAGCGCCACGAACAAGCGTCGTGCCGCGGCCGACAGGTCGCGGCGCATGGACGAGATGCAATGCGGACTGTAAAGAAACCGCGTCGCGCCGAGCGTGCCGAGCGCGGCGATACGGCCGAGAAATCCCGCGCGGGACGAGTGAAGGTGGACGACATCCGGTTGCAGTCGGACGAGCATGCGGCGCAACGTCACGATCGACGCGAGGCCACGCACGCTCGCCATTTGCACACGGTGCAGCGCCACGCGCCGGTCGAACAGCGCATGCAGTGCCGCGGGCGTATCGGAACGGCGCGAGTAGATGACATGAACTTCGTGCCCGCGCGATGCGAAGCCGTTTGCGATCAGCCGGACCATCGACAGCGTGCCGGTTGCACTCGACTCGACGATCTGGACGATTTTCATTCGAACTCCATCAGGTAATCGTGATACAGATCGAACAGGCTCGACGTGAGGTATGCGTAGACGTCTCCGCGAAACAGAAACGGCTGGTTGTCGAGATTCTTCGCGAAGCCGTACGCGCCATAGCCTAGTGCGCCGCACAGCACGAACGCCTTGAACGGGCCGCGGCGGATCTGCGACACGATCAGCGACAGCGTCATCAGCGCGATCACGAAGAAATAGATATAGACGCGCTCGTAGACCTTCGTCATGTGCCGGGTGACGACGAGCGCGACCGCTGCAACCGTCAGCGCGAGCAGATAGCGCTGCGTGACGTCGATCGCGCGGCGATCCGCCGTCGCATGTCGGGGGCGGTTGCATTGCCACAGCGCCCGGCACAGCGCATAGAGCATGCATGCGAAGAGCGTCACGTTGAACGTGCTGCCGTTTTCCCACGACGTGTACAGGCCGACCTTGCCCGACAGATACGAATCGGCCTGGCCGGATGACACGAGCGCGCTCCAGTCGCGGCTCGACCCGACCATCGCAAGCACGCCTGCCGCCATCCCGACGGGTGCGGTTCGGCGTCCGGCACAGCGCAGCAGCACGTACGGCGCGGCGACCGCGAGCGCGGGCAGATGCGCGAGGCCGGCCAACGCCGCGTGGCACGCGGCTTCGATTCGGCCGCGCGCCGATATCGTCAGAAAGATGAACGGAAGCGCCATCGCCTGGCGTATCAGGTTCGCGTACGTGCCGAAAAACGACGATGCCGAAAGAAACAGCAGCAGGAAGAGCGGCAGCGCGCGATAGTCGGTGCGCCACACTGAAACAAGAAGCATCCCGAAATAAACGTCGAACAGAACGAGAAACGCGAGATCGTTGATGCCGAACAGCGCCGCCGCGGCATGCAGCGACGCGAACGACAGCAGCTCGGGCTGTTTGGCGAGGAACACGTCGACGCCGAATGCACGCATGTCGGTCATGAAGCCAAGATATTGCGGCTTGTCGTTGCCGAGCGCCGGTACGGGCAGCTTCAGCGCCACGAGCGGGCCGAGCACGACGAGCGCTGCCACGCACAGGATGGCGACCGCCGGCGCGGCCGGATGCCGATCGCAGCCGACGAGCGTCAGGATCAGCAGGTAGCCGGCGAACGCCCAGAACGGCAGCCACAGCATCGCGATGCACGCGGCGGCCGTCCACGCGAGCGCGACGGCGTCGGATGCCGGAACGGTCGACGCCGCGCCGTGCCTCATCGCCGGCTCCGGCTCCGGCTCCGGCTCCGGCTCCGGCATGCGGCGGAGGCTCGCAACCATTCGGCGACGCGGGACTCGTCGATGACCGTGCGCCAGGCTACATGCCGAAGCCGTACAGGGTCGTTTGAAGGAATCGACGGGAGCGGGGCGGGCAGATCGTCGAATATCGCGCGGCCTGCCATATGACACCGGATGCCGAGCAACTGCGACAGCGCGGCGTGCGTCGCCGAACCGTTGCAGAGTATGCGTTTGCCGAGCGCCGCATACTCGAGCAGTTTGGTCGGCGTCTGGTAGCAGTGCGGGCGATGCGTCGGGAAGTAGCACACCGCGTAGTCCGATCGCGCGACCACGCGCAGCGCGTCGCGCTGCGACAGGCGGCCGGTGAACGCAATGCCCGGAACGTTCTCGAACCGCGCGCGAATGCGCGGATCCGGTTCGCCGACGAGCACGAGCGTGTCGTCGGGCGAGCGGCGGTAATCCTGATACGCATGCAGTACGTCGTCGAACCGGCGCTCGACGCTCATCTCGCCGATATAGCAGAAGCGGCCGGCAGGCCCGGCGGGAACCGGCTCGTGCGCGAGCGCGAAGATCCAGTCCGGGACGCCCATCGGCAACAGACAGGCGGGTACGCCGTCGCGAAACGCGAGCGCGTCGCGGAGCCGCTCGTTTTGGAAGATGCGCAGATCGGGCGCGGGCTGAAGATGGCGCTTGATCCAGTCCTTCATCGGCGCCGCCCGGCCGATCGACAACGATCGGTAATCGTGAATCACGACGCGTGCGCGCAGCGCGCGGGGGTAGAAGCCCATGATGCACCAGAGGATCCAGTCGCCCGGCGCGGCAAGCCGCGTGTAATCGTCGAGGCATCCGGCGGCGACCTCGACGCCGCGCGCGGTGAAGTAGGTTGTGTACGCATCGATTTCCGGGTAATGCGCGCGGCCCGGATGCAGGATGTAGATTTTCATCGTGCCGGCTCCCGGCGCACGATCACGCGGGCGGGCACGCCGATCGCGATACTGCCGTCCGGAACGTCGCGAACGACCACGGCGCCGGCGCCGATTCTCGCTCGGCTCCCAATCCGGATATTGCCGAGCGCAATGCTGTTCGCGCCGAACTCGACGTCGTCGCCCACGGTCGGCACGCCGCTCGCCGATCCGTCCGCGCGCAGCGTGTTGCCGATCGTGACGCCGTGCCTGAGCACACAGCGTTCGCCGATCACGCAGAATCCATTGACGACGAGCCCCGTGCCGTGAAAGAGCGTGAGCCCGCGCCCGATACGGGTCTTGACCGGGATCTCGACGCCCATCAGCCAGTCGCACAGCACGATGTAAAGCACGATGAGCGGCGCGCCCGCGATGCGCGTCGCGAGGCTGCGACACGCGAGATAATGCGCGACCCGGAAGAACAGGACGATGCAGCGCGTCTTGACGAAGCGATTCCGCCGGTACTCGTCGATCATGGTGTCGAAGGTGGTGCGAAGCGTGGTCGACATGGCATCAATCCAGCGAAAGAATGCGGCGTGCGGCATGTTCCGGAATGGTGCCGGCGCCGAAATAATCGACGCCGTCGATCAGGAACGCGTGGATGTAGCGCAGCAGCCGATCGCGGTCGAACGATCCGTAGAAGCAGCGCCCGAGCGGGACGATCTGTTTGCCGTACAGCATCGCTTCAAGGCCGACGGTCGAATTGATCGTGACGACGACGCGCGCGTGCTTCACGAGATCGACGGTTCTCGACGTCGCGATGTCGAAGCGGTGGCGCCGTTTCATGTCGAGCACGGCGTCGACCAGGGCCGCGTTGCGTTCGGCCGGATGCACCTTGACGATCAGCGCGGCATTGATGCGCGCGGCGTAACGCAGCGCAATGTCGATTGCCCCCAGATTGTCGACTGTCGAATGCAGTTTCAGCTGCGTATCGTCCGACACCTGCAGCGGGAGGAACACGTAGCGCCGCGCGGCGAGCTCGCCGGCGTCCGGCGCAACGGTGTGTCGTGCATCGACCGTTGCCGGCCGCGTGACGATCGCGTCCGGGGCGTTGCGCGCGACGCCGCGCGTGGCCAGTTTCATGCCGTAGTTCAACGTGGACTGCAGCGTGGCGCGCCAGGACGTGCGCGCTTGCGGCAGCGGGCGCGCCTTGTCGCGCTCGTAGCGCGCGAGCCAGTCGCGATGCAGGCTTTCGTCGGGAAGCGGCAGGTGGTCGAGCGCTGACGGGCAGTGTGCAATCGACGAATGGGCGTTGACGCCGAGCGTGTCGGCGAACAACTTGTCGGGCAGGTTCGAGATCTCCAGGAATTTCATCGGCACGCGGCGTTCCGCGCAGACGTGGGCGATCGCCAGGCACACGAGCTGCTGCCCGTTCCACATCACGCATTGCGCGATACGTTCGGTCGCGAGCAGCGCGGAGAGGGTCCGGGCGATGCCGGCCGATTCGCGCCGCGCCTGTTCGCGCGACACCCTCCCGTTGAGCACTTCGATCGCATTGTCGCTGTAATGGCCGGCGTCGCCGGCCGGTGCGACGACCTTGCGGTTCGAGCGCAGGTAAACGGAACGGAAGCCCGCCCGTCGAATCAGCACTTGCGCGAGCGGTTCGCTCGTGGCGAACACGATCGGAAATTCGCCGCGTGCCGCAGTGGCAAGCCGGATCATGAAGCGATAGCGCTGCATCGAGTCCACCACGAGCAGTCTCATGTTCGTCCTCCGTCGGTAAGCGTTGCGTATCGATGCGTCAGTGCGATGCCGAGCGCCATCATCGCGGTGCCGGACAGTGCGAACAGGCTCACGCTCGACTCGAGCGACAACGCATGCCGGTGGGCGACGAGCAGCGTGCAGATCGACACCGTGCCGCACGAAAGCTGAAACAGGAAGTCGGCGCGCTGTGCGCGAACGGCGAGAAATATCTGCGATAGCGGCACGTAGATCATCTGCAGCGCGAATAGCGGAATGAGGCGCAACTGAAGATCCGTCGCGGGCAACCATGATGCTCCGATGCACAGCACGACGAGCGGGCGGAACAGCGTGGCCGAGCCAACCGCATAGAGCAGCGCGATCGCGAACAGCACGCGCGCGTGGCTCGTGTACGCGGCGCGCAATGCGCGACCGGCATCGGCGTGCGCGATCGCGGCAAGCGCGTCGCGGCGAAACACCTGGCCGAGCGCGGCGCCGATCAGCGAAACGGGGAAGAAGCCGAGCCGCCAGGCCGCGGCGAATTGGCCGGCTTCCTCCGCCGAAAACCACAGCGGAACCGCGATCGACAGCGCATAGGTCAGCACGGCCGCGCACAGCGTCGCGGGCAGGATATAGACGGGATAGCGGCGATGCTCGCGGAAGAACGCCATGTCGATGCGAAACGAATACCCGCACCGCCGGCCATGCCGGAAAATCGCGACGAGCGTCGCGAACGCGACCAGCGCGCCCGTCAGCGCGTAGACGTGAAACGGATCGGGCCGCGCATCGAAGCCGACGCTCGGCGGCGCGAGCAACGCGACCACGGCCAGCGCATTGACGGCGATCTTCGCGGCGGCTATCCACGCATAGCGGCGCAAGCTGCCGAGATAACCGTTCGCCGCGAGCTGCACGTTGATGGCAAGCGCGAACGCGATCAGCAGCGCGGATGCGGGATGCCCGGCAACGTACGACGTCGCGAGCCAGCAGCCGGCGATGCAGGCGGCGAATGCGGCGACGTTCACGAGCGCTCCGAACGCGCGCCGCGGCTCATGGCTCAGGCACGCGAGATCGTAGCGGAGTGCCAGCAACGTACCGGCGAGCGTGCCGGTCGCGAGCTGGAAGTTGAATGCGCCGAGCACGTCGGGCCCGTAATCGCGCGCGACATGCACGATGTACGCGAAAAACGCCGCCTGTGCGACGACGGTGCCCGCGAGCGAGATCGCCGATTCCCGGAGTCTCGACCTGGTTGCGGCGGCGCTCGCCGATCGCACCGCACCGATGCCGGAAGGGGAGCGATAGGTCATGACTGCGGGTTCCGGTATCGATCGCGTCGGTCCGATGCGACGTCCGCCCGCTTGCGCGGATGGACGCCGTTCAAGACGATGCCGCCGACGTTCGCGCCGCTCGACGTCAATCGATCGACAGCGTCTTCCAACTGGTTCAGCGTCGTATGCGCGGCGCGCGCGACGAGCAACGTCGTGTCCGCGACGCCGGCGAGCGCCGCGGCCTCCGGAGCGGTCAGCGTCGGCCCGCACGCGATCAGTACCGCATCGTAGTCGCGTGCGAACGCCGCGATGCGCTGCCAGACCGGCCCGGTCGTCAACCGATCCGCCGCATGGCCGCCGATCGCGCCTGCCGTCAGCAGATCGATGCCGTTGGCGGCGTCGCGGATCACGAGTTCCGCCGGCATGCGGCCATCGTTGGCGATCTCCGACAATCCGGCCGCGCGGCCATGACCGCATGCGTGACTCACGCGGCCGGTGCGCATGTCGCCGTCGAGCACCAGCACGCGGGCGGCCGCTGCCGCGTAGATCCGGGCGAGGCGCGTCGCGACGAAGCGTGCGCCGGCATGTTCGGCGGCGTCGGTCACGGCGACGATGCGGCGCTCCGGCCCCGGGCGCAGATGTTCGAGCATCACGCGCAACGCACGCAGACTGTCGATCGCGGGATCGTCGGCGCACTCGGTCGCATTGTTGGCCGGTGTGTGTGCGGCCGCGTGCGCGGCCGTACTGAACGGCACGCTGACCAGCACGCGAACACCGACGTGATGCTCGATCGCGCGCGCGTCGGTGACGCCGCGGCGCAGCATCGTGCGTGCGATCGTGCACGCGCATCCGGCGACGACGCCGAACAGCGCCGACGCGATGACGATCAGTTTATTTCTCGGACCGATCGGCTCCTCGGGGACGTCCGCGACATCGACGAGCCGTACGTTGCCGATCTTGCCCGCACGCACGAGCTGGAGTTGCTGAATGTTGTTCAGCAGTGCGGTGTAAAGGTCGGTATTGACCTTCACGTCGAGCATGCGGCGCAACACCTGCTGCTGCAGATCGGGCAGGCGGCGGATTTTTTCCTCCGCCCGCATTCGGTCGCGATCGAGATCGGCGATCTGCCGATCGATCGCCAGCACGTCCGAATGACCGGGCGCGTAGCGCGACAGCAGCGTTTCGCGACGTTGCCGCAGTTCGATCAGGCGCGATGCGTCATCGGCCGTCCTGAGCAGCGCGATCCGTGCCTCCTCGGCGAGATCGATGCTTCCCTGCTGGTTGCGCAGCGCGGTAAGCCGCGCTTCGGATTCGGTCAGTTGCGCCTTCAGGAACGGCTCCTGCCGCTCGAGAAACGACAGCGAGCGGGCGGCCTCGAGCGATCGCTGTTCGGTGTTCAGCGCGACGTACTGGCTACCGATCTCGTTCAATATACGCGCGGCGAGCACCGGATCGTTGCCGCGCAGCGTCGCGACGATGACGTCCGATTGCTTGACCTTTTCCCATGCGTTCACGTCGGCGCGCAGCCGCTCGATGGTGCGCGTGCGCGAATGGCGCGCCAGTGCGAAGCGCGCGCCGGCGCGCGCGTCGAGGGATGCGATATGCAAGATGATGTCGCCGCCCGGAACCGGAAATCGTTCGGGACGCCCGATGCGCCCGTCGACGGGTGCGGGCAGCGCGGGGCCGGCGACGCGATAGCGATCGGCGCCCATCCGCGTCACGGTGAAGCGCTGATCGAGATACGCACGCGGCACGTCGAAACCGGCGACGTCGATGCGTTCCTGCCCCCACGTGTAGCCGCCGTAGCCGAAGATGCCCGGTTCGGACAGGCCGGCCGTTTGCCGCGCGATCCAGCCGCCGACGAGCGGGAAGCGTTGCGGCCGCGCGTCGATGAACAGGTTCAGCGCATCTACCGTACGGGACAGCACGAGACGGGAGGCCAGAATCTGCGTCTCTGCCGCCGCGGTCGATTTGACGTCGAACAGCGTGTAGACCTCGCCGAGCAGGCTGCGTGCGGTTCCCGCCTCGCTGCTGTCGACGATCTGGACGAGAATTTCGGCCTGATAGACGGACGGTGTCGCGACGATGTATATCGTACCGGCCAATAGCGACGCGCATAGCGTGGCCGCAATTGTCCGTCTGCCGTCGAACAGCGTTTCGAGAGTCGCGACGAATCGCGTGCCGTCGGAAAACGGCTCGCGTGCGCGGCGGCCGTCGCGAGCGTCGCTCATCGACGCGCTCCATCGCGCTCGACCGGCCGGCGCATCGTGCGATACGAATCGGGTGAGCGGGTCATTTGGTTGCGATCGCCGCCGTCAGGCCCGCGTTGATCGCGGGCATCAACAGGGAAAGCACGCGATTGATCCGAACGAGACCGCCGCCGTCGACGTAGACGATGTCTTGCGGTTCGAGCTCGAACTGATTCGCGAGCACGAGCGCGACAGGCGACGTTGCGTCGAGCCGGTAGATGTCGGGTGCCGTGCGCGCCGAGCCGCGGATGACATACAACTGCGCGGCATCGGCGGTCGACTGGTTCATGCTGCCGGCCTGCGCGAGCGCATCGTTGAGCGTGAGGCGGCCGGTGCGCGACGGCACGGCGCGCCCGGGCTTGTTGACCTCGCCCAATACGAACACCGCGGCATCGTCGCGCGACGCGATGCGCAGCCGATCGCCGTCCTGCATCGCGATGCGGGCCGGATCGTGTTCGGCGCGCGCCGCGCCGGACAGGTCGAGCCGCACCTCTTTGCCGTCGCGCGCGATGAAGACACGGCTCTGATCGGCCTGTGCGGAGAAGCCGCCGGCGCGGCCGATCGCATCGTGCAGGGTCGTGCGCGTATCGTTCAGCGCATACGAACCGGGCTCGCGAACCTCGCCTTCGACATAGATGCGCTTCGATCGGAATGACGCGACGCGCACCGTGACTTGCGGATTGCGGAACCATTGCGCGAGCCGTGCGGCGAGCAGTCCGCGAATGTCGCCGACCGTGCGTCCGGCCACGTGCAACGTGCCGGCGTACGGAAACTGCAGCGTGCCGTCGGAATCGACGACGAAGCCGCCGGGAGCGTCGGCGGGGCGTGCCGGCGCCGACGAATGCGGGCCGGACGCCTGCGCGAGTTCCGGATGATCCCATACGACGATTTGCAGCACGTCGCCGTCGCCGACTAGGTAGCCGGCGTCCGCGGCGGCCAGCAGATGCGCGGCGTCGGAGGCCGCGCGCTGGCTGTTGCGCTTCGTCGCGTGAATCAGTTCGGCGCCGATGTCGTGAACGGGAAGGGCGACGGGCGCGTTCGCCGGCGCGTGATCCTGCGATGCGGCCGACGCGCCCGCGGCGAGCGTCGGCGGCAATTGCATGTGCATGCCCGGCGCGGCGATGCATCCCGCCAGCACGGCGCTCACCAGCAGCAGCGCGATCGACCGGTACGGCAGCCGGCTCGTACGTGGGGGCGACGCCATCAATAGGCTCCCGTGCCGCGCGCAACCGCGCCGATGGTCTTGACCAGGATCAGCAGATCGCCGCCCATCGACCACGTGCACACGTAGCGCACGTCGAGCGCGACGCGCGACGCGTAGCCGATGTCGTTGCGGCCGCTGATCTGCCACAGGCCCGTCATGCCCGGCCGCACCGCGAGGTAGTACGCGATGTCCGAACCATAGCGCGGCAGCTCGGCGCTGACGACCGGGCGCGGGCCGACGAGGCTCATGTCGCCGCGTATGACGTTGACGAGTTGCGGCAACTCGTCGAGACTCGTGCGCCGCAAGATGCGCCCGATCGCCGTGATGCGCGTGTCGTGCTTCAGCTTGAACTCGCGCGCCCATTCCGCGCGGGCCTGCGGATCGGTGGCCAGCAACCGTTTCAGGTGGCGGTCGGCATCCGGCCTCATCGTGCGAAATTTCAGGCAGCGGAAGGCGCGCCCGCGATGCCCGATCCGCACGTGAGCGTACAGGCATGGGCCGCCGTCGAGCCGGACCGCAAGCGCAATGACGGCAAGCACCGGCGACAGCAGCACGACTAGGAGGGTTGCGACGATCAGGTCGAACACGCGTTTCGCGATGCCGCCCACATGCGATGCGCGGCTGGCATGCGCCGCCGTGGTCACGAGCGCGCGGCCGCGATTCGTCGATGACGTTGCCGTCGCGTAATACCGATCGGTGTCGAAGCCGGCGAGCGCGAGCGCACGGATGGTAAGCAGGCCGATACAGGTGGCGAGCGTCCAGCATGCGAACCACGCGGACGGCAGCGTCGGTTCGGGATTCAGCGCGAGCAGGAGGGCGACGCAGCAGCCTTGCACGACGCCCCACGCGACGACGGTGCTGCTCAGCAGCCGCGTGGCCGAACGTCGTCGATCGTGCGCGTAAAGTCCAAACGCGGGAAACACCGACAGCGAGAATGCGGCCGCGAGCGCGACCGGCATGCCGTCGACCTGCGCGTTGGCTTCCGCGTCGATGCCGACGGCGACGGGAACGATGGCGCCCGAGACGATCATCGACAGATCGACGATGCGTGGCATGACGGAAGAGCGGGAACGGATCGGGTCCATCGGTTGTGCTCCTGCAGAAAGCGCGCAGCAGCGCGCGGCGATCGTCGGGTAACGACGACGCTGTCGCGTGAAGCGCTGTCGAGCGCGGCGGGTTGCGGCCATTGCGTCGAAGATCGATGCGGCAGGGGCCGGCGAGGATGTTCGCGACGGGGCCGGACTGCGATCGATCGCGATCGACGTGGGGCCAGGGGCGATCGGCGTTGCGATGCTTACCGGGCGGAGGAATCGACGGGCGTGCGCATCGTGTGCCGATATTCGGTCGGTGACATTTCGAGGTACCGGCGAAAGATTCTTGCCATCTGGTTGCCGCGGCTGAAGCCGGTGCGCCGTGCGATCTTGTCGGCCGGAAGGTCGCTGTGCGCGAGCATCTGGCAGGCTTCGTCGAGGCGGATGCGTCGGATGAATTCCGACGGCAAGACGCCGATTTCCTGCTTGAAGCGCCGCACGAAATTCCGCTCGCTCATTCGCGCGACCGCCGCGGCTTCCGCGATCGAGATGCGCTTCATGTGGTTGTTGCGCAGCCAACTCGCGGACAGGCAAATCCGGTGGCTGACGTGCGCGTCGAGCGTCGGCGCGCTGCCGGGGTCCGCGATCGCATGCCGCGGGCCGATGCACGCGTCGCGCTTTGCGCTGTCCGCATCGAGCGCTGCCAGCGCGGCCGACAGCGCATTGTCCGCCGCACGGAATTCGGGGTCGTTGGCGGGCGCGGCGTTGCATGTATCGTCGGCCGCGGCGGCTGCGTCGTGCGCACAAGGAACGATGGCGGGCGGGCGCGGCTGGCCCGCGTCGATCACGGGTTCGAACGCGACGATACAGGCGAGGTGACTGGCCTGAGTCGACAGCCGTTGCGTCCACACCGGTATGCCCGACGACGAGCGCACCGGGCCGCCCGTCGTCGACAGCATCACGAATTCATATTCCGCCCGTCGGCCGGTCGACGCAGTGTCTTCTGCGTCGAGCCGCAACTGCGTCAGACAGAAACAGAACCCCTCGACCTGCGGCAGCGAAAAGCCATCTCGCAGAAACGCGCCGACCCTGGCGCGCGGTCCGGTCATGTCCGGACCGCTTCGACTGCCGTCCGGAACGGAGTTTTGATCGGCAACGACATCGTTGCTCATGTCGCCATCCCTCTCTAGTGAGAATTCGTGCCGATCATATTCGCAGTGCATGGAAATGCAATGAATGTTTCTCGTTTTGTCGGGTTTGGGTACAAAGATGGCGGATTTTGTGGCGGATCGGCGGGGTCACGGTTTGTGGTTTTCAATAAATTAATTGGCCTAAATAATTAATAGGTAAAGTATCTCGAAATGCGGATGCCTGGCCGGTTTATTTGGATGATGCCGATCTCGTTTCGATACTGTATAAAATATATCGTGACGCGAATGTGTTGCATTGCGGAACATCCCTTGTATGCGGCTGCTTGCCGTTGTCCCGCGCGTGATCTAACCCAAGGTCGGGCGTCCGGCAATGATCTCGATCACATTATTATCAATAATGCGGCAGGTTGATGCGCCGGGCAAACGATTCGGCAGCAATACGTATTCGCTCGAATATCGTTTTTTATTTCAGCCTGAATGACGTCCGATCGTTCGACCTTGTCGCGCCACCGTCGCATGGCGGTTAATGAGCGTCGGTTTCAATTTTGGCGGAAACCCAATATCGATTTAGAACTTGTCTCATATTATCCGATCGGTCGAATCGGTAATCTTCATGCGTCGTGGAATATCGTCGGGGCGTCGCCCGTTTGGCGGCGCGGATTCAGGCCACTACGGAGATGGTCGAACGATCATGAACCAGCATCCATGTCATCGAGCCCACCGCGTCGTATGCGCGACCATCGTCGCGGCAGCGTCGCTTTTCGTTCCGGCCGTCGCGGCCGCCGCGCCGCGCTGGCTCGCCCCGGGCGTATGCGATGCCGCCCTCCGCCAGTACGGCGATCCTGCCGAGTTGCAGCGAGGACAACGGCGCGCGTTCCTGACGAGCCCGGTGCAGTCGACGGGTTTCTGGGCGCCGCGAGATGCCACGTTGACGATCCAGGTCACGTACTGCGGGCCGCCGCCGGAACGGGCGCCGGAAGTCTGGATCGAGTCGGTCGCGAGCGCGGAGGATCCCGCCGTCACGAGGCAGCGGTTCGTGCTTCGTACCGGAGTGAATACCGTTGCCGTCAAGAACGGCGGCGTGGTTTACTTCGTCGCGCGCAGCTGGCCCGGCGCGGGCCGCATCGCGGTCCGGCTGGCGGGCGGCGGGCGTCCGATCGCACGATTCGTGCTCCGGCAGGATCGCGCGACCGACTGGCCGGCGATACTGAACCGTGCGTCGAACGAACCCTATGCGGAACTCGTCGGCAAGCGAATGATCTTGACGATGCCGCTCGCGCCGGTACGCGATCATGTCGCCGATCCGGAGCCCTTGCTCAACCTGTGGGATCGGATCGTTTCGCTCGCGGAACAGCAATACGGGCTGGCGCCCGGCAATGTCTATCCGGGCATCGCGACGCCGTTTCGCCATCACTTCGTCACGCTGCCCGATGCCGCGGCCGGCAATGCCTCGACGATGGATTACTGGCTCGGCGTGCGCGCGAGCGACGCGCGGGCCGCGCTGAACGTCGACGCGCTGACGCGTGACGGCTGGGCATCGTGGTCGCAACTGGGCGTCCATTACCGGATACCGGCAATGTGCTGGAGCGGCCAGCAGGATGCGGCAGGCCTGCTGACGCCGCTTTATGTGCAGCGCGCGCTCGGCCAGCCGTCGAAGCTCGTGAGCGAACGCGTGTGGGACAGGGTGCGCGCGCATCTCGACGGTTCGCAGGGCGATTACGATGCGCTGCGCGATCCGCTCGTGCGCGTGGCGATGCTGTGGCAGCTCGATCTCGCGTTCGGGCGGGATTTTCACGCGCGGCTGGCGCAGCGCTATCGGTTGTTCGCCGCGGCGGAGTTGCCGGTGAGTGATCAGCAGAAGCGTCGGACGTTCGTCGTCGAAGCGAGTCGCGTGGTCGGTCGCGACCTGTTGCCGTTCTTCGATAAATGGCGTTTGCGCGTCGATGCGCAAACGCGCGCGGACGTCGCCGCGTTGCGGCTCGCCAGCCTCGACAAGCCGGTGTGGGACAACCGGGACGATGCCGTGTCGCACACCTACGTGCTCGACCAGCAGGCGCCGGCGGGCCGCATCGTGATGCCGCAGGCCGTGACCGGTGGGCGCGATTTCACCGTCGCTGCGGAAGTCTCCAACGCGAACGGCCGTCCGCTTCAATACAAGTGGGATATCCCGCCCGGCTTCCGCGCAGCCGCGGCGTCGGGGCCGCGCGTGGTGGTGACTGCGCCCGTCGATGCGCTGCCCGGCGCGCTGGCGCCGATTCGCGTGAGCGTCACCGACGGTCGTGTCGCAACGACGCTCGGCGGCTCCATCCAGATCGTCGGGGACGGCAGTTCGCTATATGACGCGATGATGCTCGGCGCATTCGGCAACGGCGCGCTGCGGAAGTGGGGCGGCAGCCGGCGCGGCACGGCGGGCGACCTGTACGTGTATTCGAATCCGTACCGCGTCACGCGCGACTACTTCCGGCTGATTGCTCCGGAATACGGCTATTTCCCGATCGATGGGACGAGCAACGCAGCGTGGCGCTATCTCGGCAGCTACAACGGCGAATCGTATTCGCCGTCGCGTGCGTTCGATCTGACGGTGCTCGCCAGGCAGCGCAAGGCGGCAATGCGCACGTGGAGCGACTCGCGAGTGGGCGTGATTGGCGACATCTACGGCTACGACAACCCGTATCGCAGTACCCGCGATTACTTCAGGCTCCTGAATTCCCGTTTCGGGTACTTTCCGATCGACTGGACGAGCAACGCGGACTGGCAATATCTCGGCAGCTTCGACGGTAGTCAGTATCGCCGCTAGATCGGGCGGGAAAATGCCGTGCGCGTGGCGCGGGCGCGTTCACGCAGGGGCGTGAACCGGGCCTGCATGCAACGCCAGCGGCGAGAGCGACGTGCCTGCCGACTGCCCCTTCGAAAGCGGCGCGACCTGCTTGCGGCGCTCGCGCGTCGGCGCGACGCCGAACGCGTCGCGATAGCTCTTGCTGAAGTGGCATGCCGACTGGAAGCCGCACGCCATCGTGATGTGCATGATCGACATGTCGGTCTGCAGCAGCAACTCGCGCGCGCGGCGCAGCCGCAGCGTCAGGTAATAGTGCGTGGGCGTCATCCCGAGGTGCTCGCGGAACAGGCGCTGCAGCTGACGCTGCGACATGTTCGCAAGCCGCGCGAGTTCCTCCCGCGACAGCGGCTCCTCGATGTTGTTCTCCATCAGCGAGATCACCTCGAACAGCGACTTGTTCGCCGAGCCGAGCCGCGCGACGAGCGGCATCCGCTGCTGCGCGCTCGTGTCGCGCACGTGTTCGACGATGAACTGTTCGGCGATCTGCGTGACGCGCGCGGTGCCCACACGCGCGGCGATCAGGTTCAGCATCATGTCGAGCGGCGCGACGCCGCCCGTGCACGTGATGCGGTCGCGGTCGACCACGAACAGTTCCTTCAGGAAGCGCGTGTCCGGAAACTCTTCCTTCAGCGCCGACATGTTCTCCCAATGGATCGCGCACGCGTAGCCCGCGAGCAGCCCCGACTTCGCGAGTGCATACGTGCCCGTGCACAGGCTGCCGAGCGGCAGCCCCATGCGCGCGAAGCGGCGCAGCGTCGACAGATGGGCGGGCGTCGTCGCGCGCTGCACGTCCACGCCACCGCACACGAAGACGATGTCCGGCTGCCCCACGCACTCGGCCGGCCCCGTGTCGACCGTGAGTCCGTTGCTCGCCGTGACCGGTCCGCCTTCCGGGCTGATCACCGACCAGCGGTAGAGCGGTTGTCCGCTCAGGTAGTTCGCCATCCGAAGCACCTCGATCGCATTGGTGAACGCGATCATCGTGAAATTCGGCAATGGCATGAACGCGAAGTGGGACAGCGACGCTGTACGGTCGGGGGACATGGGGGGCGTTCCTTGAATCTCTAATAGCTTTTCGCCCGAAGGGCACGGATCGGGCTGCCGTATTGTGTGAGCGAGCGCAACAAGCGTGCCATACGGCTAAACCCTAGCTCCATACGTTGTATGGGCTCGACGTCCATGCTGCACTGCACCGTAAGCGGGCCGCGCTGCACCCCGGATGCACAGCGCAGGCACCGCCGAAGTGCTTGTGCAAAGCGAACGGCCAACGGCGACGTGATCGCGCATGCGGAAAAGCACGACCGGTCACTTGTACAAAACGGACGCGCATGGCGGAAAAGGCCAAGAACGCGTCTAAATTCATCAATCCGCCGAAAATCCGAACGACAAGAATAGAGCCGTCGGCAGCCTTGCACTGGATGCGCTGGAAACCCAGGTTTGGCGGGCCTCGAGCTTCGGTTTCACGCCCTTTATTCTTCGTCACGGACGCACTATGTCGAACACCCAGCCTTTCTTCTCGCAGCCCCTTGCCGAGCGCGACGCGCCGGTGCGCAGCGCCATCCTGAAGGAGCTCGAGCGCCAGCAGTCGCAGGTCGAGCTCATCGCGTCGGAAAACATCGTGTCGCGCGCGGTGCTGGAGGCGCAGGGTTCGGTGCTGACCAACAAGTATGCGGAAGGCTATCCGGGCAAGCGTTACTACGGCGGCTGCGAATTCGCGGACGAAGTGGAGGCGCTGGCGATCGAGCGCGTGAAGCAGATCTTCAACGCCGGCTACGCGAACGTGCAGCCGCACTCCGGCGCGCAGGCGAACGGCTCCGTGATGCTCGCGCTGGCGAAGCCGGGCGACACGGTGCTCGGCATGTCGCTGGACGCCGGCGGCCACCTGACGCATGGCGCGAAGCCGGCGCTGTCGGGCAAGTGGTTCAACGCGGTGCAGTACGGCGTGAACCGCGACACGATGCGGATCGACTACGACCAGGTCGAAGAGCTCGCGCACCAGCACAAGCCGAACCTGATTATCGCCGGCTTCTCGGCGTATCCGCGCGCACTGGACTTCGCACGCTTTCGCGCGATCGCCGACAGCGTCGGCGCGAAGCTGATGGTCGACATGGCGCACATCGCGGGCGTGATCGCCGCCGGCCGCCATGCGAACCCGGTCGAGCACGCGCACGTCGTCACGTCGACCACGCACAAGACGCTGCGCGGCCCGCGCGGCGGCTTCGTGCTGACCAACGACGAAGAGATCGCCAAGAAGATCAACTCGGCCGTGTTCCCCGGCCTGCAGGGCGGCCCGCTGATGCACGTGATCGCCGGCAAGGCCGTCGCGTTCGGCGAAGTGCTGCACGCGGACTTCAAGACCTACATCGACAACGTGCTCGCGAACGCGCAGGCGCTCGGCGAAGTGCTGAAGGCGGGCGGCGTGGATCTCGTCACCGGCGGCACCGACAACCACCTGCTGCTGGTCGACCTGCGTCCGAAGGGCCTGAAGGGTGCGCCGGTCGAGCAGGCGCTGGAGCGCGCGGGCATCACCTGCAACAAGAACGGCATTCCGTTCGACACCGAGAAGCCGACCGTCACGTCGGGCATCCGCCTCGGCACGCCGGCCGGCACGACGCGCGGCTTCGGCGTCGCGGAGTTCCGCGAGGTCGGCCGCCTGATTCTCGAAGTGTTCGACGCGCTGCGCGCGAACCCGGAAGGCGACGCCGCGACCGAACAGCGTGTGCGCCGCGAGATTTTCGCGCTTTGCGAGCGCTTCCCGATTTACTGATCGACGACCCCCACAAAAGCAAGACTGGAGCGAGAGGCAGATATGAGCACGCTGCATCAGGACAGCATCATCATCGACGGACTGAACATCTCGAAGTTCGAGAAGCCGGTGTTCGAAGACATGCGCCGTGGCGGCATCACGGCCGCGAACTGCACGGTATCGGTGTGGGAGAACTTCACCAAGACCGTCGACAACATCGGCGTGATGAAGCAGAAGATCCGCGAGAACAGCGAGCTGCTGACGCTCGTGCGTACCACGGACGACATCTTCCGCGCGAAGAAGGAAGGCAAGACCGGGATCATTCTCGGCTTCCAGAATGCGCACGCGTTCGAGGACAACCTCGGCTACATCGAGGCGTTCGCCGACATGGGCGTGCGCGTCGTGCAGCTTTGCTACAACACGCAGAACCTGGTCGGCACCGGCTGCTACGAGCGTGACGGCGGCCTGTCGGACTTCGGCCGCGAAGTGATCACCGAGATGAACCGCGTCGGCATCATGGTCGACCTGTCGCATGTGGGCGGCAACACGTCGTCGGAAGCGATCGCGTTCTCGAAGAAGCCGGTGTGCTACTCGCACTGCCTGCCGTCGGGCCTGAAGGAACATCCGCGCAACAAGAGCGACGCGCAGCTGAAGGAAATCGCCGACGCCGGCGGCTTCGTCGGCGTGACGATGTTCGCGCCGTTCCTGAAGCGCGGTATCGAGGCGAACATCGACGACTACATCGAGGCGATCGACTACGTCGTGAACCTGATCGGCGAAGACGCGGTCGGCATCGGCACGGACTTCACGCAGGATTTCGCGAAGGAATTCTTCGACATGCTGACGCATGACAAGGGCCGCTATCGCCAGCTGACGAACTTCGGCAAGGTGATCAACCCGGACGGCATCCGCACGATCGGCGAATTCCCGAACCTGACCGCGGCGATGGAACGCCACGGCTGGAAGGAGTCGCGCATCCGCAAGATCATGGGCGAGAACTGGGTGCGCGTGTTCAAGGACGTGTGGGGCGCGTAAGCGCCTGCCCACCCGAACCGCCACCCGCGATTCAACACAAGAAAAATCGGGACGTGCCCGTGCAAGCCGCGCGGGCACGCGGACGATGTCGCGCCTGAGCCGCGCGGCCAATTTTCCTCACGGAGTCACCACGATGCAACCGCAACTGCCGATCAACGTCGATCCCGATACCGGCGTCTGGACCACCGACGCGCTGCCGATGCTGTACGTGCCGCGCCACTTCTTCACGAACAATCACGTCGCGGTCGAGGAAGCGCTCGGCGTCGATGCGTATGCCGAGATCCTCTACAAGGCCGGCTACAAGTCCGCATACCACTGGTGCGACAAGGAAGCGAAGCTGCACGGGCTGACCGGCATGGCCGTGTTCGAGCACTACCTGAAGCGCCTGTCGCAACGCGGCTGGGGCCTGTTCTCGATCATCGAGGCCGATCCGGCCAGCGCGCGCGCGAAGATCGAGCTGCGCCACTCGTCGTTCGTGCTCCAGCAGCCGGGCAAGGAAGGCAAGCTCTGCTACATGTTCGCGGGCTGGTTCGCCGGCGCGATGGACTGGGTCAACGACACGACGCCGGAAGGCAAGGGCGCGCCGCGTGCGCAGTCGAAGGAAGTGCAGTGTGCGGCCGAGCATCACGACCACTGCGTCTTCGAAGTGTCGCCGCTCGCGCACTGACGCGCTGACGATCCGACACAGCAACACAACAACACCCGCAACACGAGACATTCGAACGCCAGAGGTCGCCTGCGATGCGTTATCCCCACCTGTTCAAACCCATGCAGCTGAACCAGTTGACGCTGCGCAACCGGATCGTCAGCACCGCCCACGCAGAGGTGTATGCCGAGCCGGGCGGCCTGCCGGGCGACCGCTACATCCGCTACTACGAAGAGAAGGCGAAGGGTGGCGTCGGCCTCGCGATCTGCGGCGGCTCGAGCCCCGTGTCGATCGACAGCCCGCAGGGCTGGTGGAAGTCGGTGAACCTGTCGAACGACAAGATCATCGACCCGCTCACGCGCCTGGCCGACACCATGCACAAGCATGGCGCGAAGATCATGATCCAGGCGACCCACATGGGCCGCCGCTCGTCGTTCCACGGCGAGCACTGGCCGCACCTGATGTCGCCGTCGGGCGTGCGCGAGCCGGTGCACCGCGGCAACGCGAAGATCATCGAGATCGAGGAAATACGCCGCATCATCGGCGACTTCGCGGCGGCGGCAAAGCGCGTGAAGGCGGCCGGCATGGACGGCATCGAGATCTCCGCCGCGCACCAGCACCTGATCGACCAGTTCTGGAGCAAGCGTTCGAACCACCGCACCGATGAATGGGGCGGCAGCCTCGAGAACCGCCTGCGCTTCGGCATCGAAGTGCTGACGGCCGTGCGCGAGGCGGTGGGCAAGGACTTCTGCGTCGGCCTGCGGATGTGCGGCGACGAATTCCACGAGGACGGCCTCGATCACGAAGCGCTGAAGGAAATCGCGCAGGCGATGTCGGAGACGGGCCTGATCGACTACCTGAGCGTGGTCGGCTCGGGCGGCGATACGCACAACACGATCGCCAACTGCATGCCGCCGATGGCGCTGCCGCCGGAGCCGTTCGTGCACCTTGCCGCCGGCATCAAGTCGGTGGTGAAGATTCCCGTGATGCACGCGCAGAGCATTCGCGACGCGGGCCAGGCCGAACGCCTGCTCGCGAACGGCATGATCGACCTGGTCGGCATGACGCGCGCGCAGATTGCGGATCCGCACATGGTGATCAAGATCCGCGATGGCCGCGAAGACGAAATCAAGCAGTGTGTCGGCGCGAACTACTGCATCGACCGCCAGTACAACGGCCTCGACGTGCTCTGCATCCAGAACGCCGCGACGTCGCGCGAAGCGACGATGCCGCACATCATCGAGAAGTCGCGCGGCCCGAAGCGCAAGGTGGTGGTGGTCGGCGCGGGCCCCGCGGGGCTCGAGGCCGCACGGGTCGCGAAGCTGCGCGGCCACGACGTGGTGCTGTTCGAGAAGAACGCCGAAGTGGGCGGCCAGGTGATGATCGCCGCGAAGGCGCCGCAGCGCGAACAGATGTCGGGGATCATCCGCTGGTTCGACATGGAAACCAAGCGCCTGGGCGTCGATCGCCGCCTCGGCGTCGCCGCCGACGAGAAGATGATCATGGCCGAGAAGCCGGACATCGTCGTGCTCGCAACGGGCGGTTCGAGCTTCACGTGGCAGGTGCCGGGCTGGGGCGTGGCCGAGGGCCTGGCCGTCAGCTCGTGGGACATCCTGACCGGCAAGGTCGAACCGAAGCAGAACGTGCTGCTGTTCGACGGCGTGAGCACCCATGCGGGCGCGGGCGTCGCCGATTTCATGGCGAGCCGTGGCTCGAAGGTCGAGGTCGTCACGCCCGACGTGAAGGTGGCCGACGATTGCGGCGGCACGACGTTCCCGATCTTCTATCGCCGCCTGTATGCGCTCGGCGTGATCCCGACGCCCAACACCATGCTCGATCGCGTCTACGAGGAGGACGGCAAGACGATCGCCGTGCTGCGCAACGAGTACACCGAAGAACTGGAAGAGCGCGCGGTCGACCAGGTGGTGATCGAGAACGGTTCGTCGCCGAACGACGAGCTGTACTGGAAGCTCAAGCCGGAGTCGGTGAACCGCGGCCAGATCGATCCGCACACGCTGTTCGCGGCCGAGCCGCAGCCGTGCCTGTCGGAAGAACTCGGCAACGGCCGCTTCCTGCTGTTCCGTGTCGGCGACTGCATCTCGATGCACAACGTCCACGGCGCGATCTATGACTCGCTGCGTCTCGTGAAGGATTTCTGAAGATGAATCCGTCCTTCCTCATTACCGCACTGTTGTGGCTGTCGGTGGCGGGGCTCGCGTTCGCGGTCGCGAAGCGCTCGTCATACTGGCGTCTCGGCCGGGCCACGGCGCCCGGCTCGTTCGGCGTCGCGAACCTGTTCGCGATCCCGAAGCGCTACTTCGTCGACCTGCACCATGTGGTCGCCCGTGACCCGTACATCGCGAAGACCCACGTCGCGACCGCCGGCGGCGCGATCGGTGCGCTCGCGCTGGTGTTCGTCAACTACGGCCTCGCGATCTACTCGCCGTGGCTCGACAAGCTGATCTTTCTCGCGGCGCTCGCGATGCTCGTCGGCGTGGTGTTCGTCTGGCGCCGCCGCGCGGCGAAGAACGTGCCGGCCCGCCTGTCGCGCGGCCCGTGGAACGCGCTGCCCTGGCTGCTCGGCTCGTTCGCGCTCGGCCTCGTGCTGTTCATGGTCGTGCCGACCGGCGCGATGTCGGGGGCGTTCGCGGTGCTCTGCGCGCTGCTGATCGGCGCCGGCGCATTCACGATGACCATCGGCGCCGCGAAGGGCGGCCCGATGAAGCATGCGATCGCCGGCCTGCTGCACCTCGCGTTCCACCCGCGCCAGGAGCGTTTCGCGGCTACCCGCGATTCGTTCACGGGCAACGGCACGGCAACGCCCCCGACCGCGCTCAAGCTGCCGGATATCGAGCACGAGGAATACGGCGTCGCGAAGCCGGTCGAATTCCGCTGGAACCAGCTGCTGAGCTTCGACGCGTGCGTGCAGTGCGGCAAGTGCGAGGCCGCGTGCCCCGCGTTCGCCGCGGGCCAGCCGCTGAACCCGAAGAAGCTGATCCAGGATCTCGTCGTCGGGATGGCGGGCGGCACCGATGCGGCCTACGCGGGCAGCCCGACGCCGGGCCTCGCGGTCGGCCAGCATCGCGGCGAGCCGAACGGCCCGATCGTGTCCGGCCTGATCGAGGAACAGACGCTGTGGTCGTGCACGACCTGCCGCGCATGCGTGCAGGAATGCCCGATGCTGATCGAGCACGTCGACGCGATCGTCGACATGCGCCGCAACCGCACGCTGGTGCACGGCACGGTGCCGGGCAAGGGCCAGGAAGTGCTCGCGAACCTGCGCGAGACCGGCACGATGGGCGGTTACGACGCAGCCGCGCGCTACGACTGGTCGGTCGACCTGAGCGCGCCCGTCGCGCAGCCGGGCAAGCCGGTCGACGTGCTGTTCGTCGCGGGTGAAGGCGCGTTCGACATGCGTTACCAGCGTACGCTGCGCGCGTTCGTGAAGGTGCTGAACAAGGCCGGCGTCGACTACGCGGTGCTCGGCGGGACCGAGACCGATACCGGCGACGTCGCGCGGCGCCTTGGCGACGAAGCGACGTTCCAGCGGATGGCGAAGCGCCTGATCGGTACGCTCGGCACGCTGTCGTACAAGCAGATCGTGACGGCCGACCCGCACGTGATGCACAGCCTGCGCAACGAATACCGCGCGCTCGGGCTGCGCGTGACGGTCAAGCATCACACGACCTACCTGGCAGAGCTGGCCGAGAGCGGCAAGATCGCGCCGAAGGCCGTCGAGGCGCTGCGCGAGAAGCGCACCACGTATCACGACCCGTGCTACCTCGGCCGCTACAACGGCGAGACGGAATCGCCGCGCAAGCTGCTCAAGACGATCGGCATCCAGGTTGTCGAAATGGAGCGCAACGGCATGCGCGGGCGCTGCTGCGGCGGTGGCGGCGGTGCGCCGCTGACCGACATCCCCGGCAAGCAGCGTATTCCCGACATCCGCATCGCCGACGCGCGCGCCATCGGCGCGGACGTGGTCGCGGTCGGTTGCCCGAACTGCACGGCGATGCTCGAAGGTGTCGTGGGCCCGCGCCCCGACGTGCTCGACGTGGCCGAACTCGTTGCCGCCTCGCTGGAGTGAATCGATGAACACGATCAAACGAATCGATCCGCGCCGGCCGTTCATCATCACGGCCGCGGGCCTGAAGCGCATCACGCTCGGCCAGGAAGGCAGCGCCGACGCGAGCGCCGCGCAGTGGTCCGCGCACGGTCATGGCGCCGCGGCCGCGAAGCCGCGCCGCGCGGTGCAGGACCCGAAGCACGTGATGCTGGTGGTGGCGCACACCGAGCGCGGCGCGCTCGACGACCATTCGCGCCAGGCGATTGCCGCCGCCGCGGTGCTGGCCGACGCCCAGACGGAGGTCGCGCTGCTGGCGTTCGGTGAACTGAAGGATGACGCCGCGGAACTCGGTGTCGACAAGCTGATCGAGCTGGCCGGCTTCGACCGCCGCGCATTCGCGCCCGAAAGCGAATTGCAAGCATTGCAGGCCTGTGCCGCGGCGCTCGCGCCGAAGCACGTGTTCGTGCCCGACAACGCCACCGGCGACGGCGATCTCGGCCGGCGTTACGCAGCGGCCGCCGGCGCGAGCGTCGCGACCCACGTGGTCGAGATCGACGCGAAGCATGTGGGCGCGTATGCGCACGCCGGCCGTGCGTTCGCGACGCGCGGCTTGCCCGACGTGATCCTGCTCGCGCAGAACGCGGTCGAGGCGAAGCTGCCGTTCGTCGGCGCGGGCGAACGCCTGGCCGCCGACTTCATCCGCCCGGCCGACGACACGGCGCAGCCGTACCGCGATCTCGGCCTCGAGGAAATCGACGCGGCGCAGGTCGCGCTGGAGGAAGCCGACTTCATTGTGTCGGCCGGTAACGGCGTGTCCGACATCGGCGCGTTCGAGCGGCTTGCCGGCGCATTCGGCGCGGCGATCGGCGCGAGCCGCGTCGCGGTCGACAACGGCCATTTCACGCGCGACAAGCAGGTGGGCGCGACCGGCAAGACGGTCGAGGCCAGCGTGTACATCGCGTTCGGCATCTCGGGCGCGGTGCAGCATCTGCAGGGGATCAAGGACTGCCGTCACGTGATCGCGGTCAACCTCGACGGCAGTGCGCCGATCGCCAAGCGCGCGAACCTGACGGTGGTGGGCGATGCGCAGGCGACGATCGCCGCGCTGATCGAAGAGGTGCAGGCCGCGCGTGCGTCGCGCGGACAATCGTCGACCGCGGTCGGCGCCCGTGAATCCGAAGGAGTCGCAGCATGAACGCCCCTCGCCAGTTGCAACGCATCGCGGTGCTCGTGTCCGTGGGCCGGCACCCGGTCAGCGGCACCGCGCGCTACAGCCGCAACGACGCGGCCGCGCTCGAGGTCGGCCGCCAGCTCGCGGAGAAGCATCGGGCCCAGCTCGACGTGATCCATGCGGGAGACCCCGCCAATGAAGCGCTTGCCGAATACCTCGCGCTCGGCGCAAGGCAGGTCGAGGTGCTGGCCTGCCGCGACGGCGACGATGCCGCGCATGCGCTGGCCGCCCGCGTCGAAGGGTACGACCTCGTGCTGACCGGCACCCGTGCGGAGGGTGCGTACGACACCGGCATGCTGCCGTATCGCGTCGCGGCGACGCTCGGCTATCCGCTCGTCGGCTCGGCCGTCGACGTGACGGTCGACGGCGGCCGCGCGGCGGTCAGGCAATTCTTGCCGAAAGGGCTGCGGCGGCGCGTCGACGCGGCGCTGCCGGCCGTCGTCGCGGTGCATCCGCTCGCCAACGTGGAGCCGCGCTACGCGTATGCGCGGCTGCGGGCCGGCGCGATCCGCCCGCTGCTCACGGCGACCGGCGCGGACGCCGATGCGGCCCCGTGGAAGGTCGGCGCGATCGAGCGTAAACCCGTAAAACTGGTCGCCGCCGAGAAGCGCTCCGGGCATGCGCGGATGCTGTCCGCGACGACGACCGAAAGCCGCGGCGGCAACGTCGTAAATGAAGGGAGTTCAGTCGAAAAAGCACAAGTGATCCTCGCGTATTTGCGCGAGCATCAACTCATCGACTACTGAATTTGGTGCCTGTCGGCAAGAACCCCAGGGATGCAAGGAATCCGGAGCAAACGATGAAAGTATCGGCAGACATTCGTGCACTGATCGCGCGACGCAAGGAAGGCCACAGCCTCGAGGCGCCGTTCTATACGAGCGAGGAAATCTTCGCCCTCGACATGGAGGCGATTTTCCGCCAGCACTGGATCCAGGTAGCGGTCGAACCGGACATTCCCGAGCCGGGCGACTACGTGACCGTGGAACTGGGCAGCGACTCGATCCTGATCGTGCGCGACGACGACATGGAAATTCGCGCGTTCCACAACGTGTGCCGTCACCGCGGCGCGCGTCTGTGCAACGAAGACAAGGGCTCGGTCGGCAACATCGTGTGCCCGTACCACAGCTGGACCTACAACCTGACCGGCCAGCTGATGTTCGCCGAGCACATGGGCGAGAAGTTCGACCGCTGCAAGCACAGCCTGAAGTCGGTGCACGTGCAGAACCTCGCGGGGCTGATCTTCGTCTGCCTCGCCGAGGAGCCGCCGGTCGATTTCGCGCAGCTGCGCGCCGAGATGGAGCCGTACCTGCTGCCGCACGATCTGCCGAACACGAAGATCGCCGCCCAGGTCGACATCATCGAGGAAGGCAACTGGAAGCTCACGATGGAGAACAACCGCGAGTGCTATCACTGCGTCGCGAACCATCCGGAGCTGACGATCTCGCTGTACGAATACGGCTTCGGCTACCAGCGCTCCGACGCGAACGCCGAAGGCATGGACGCGTTCGCGGAAACCTGCGTACGCCGCGGCAAGGAGTGGGCCGAGATGGGCCTGCCGTCCGCCGAAATCGAAAAGCTGCTCGACGTGACGGGCTTCCGCACGCAGCGCCTGCCGCTCGACCGCCACGGCGAATCGCAGACGCTCGACGCGAAGATCGCCTCGAAGAAGCTGCTCGGCAAGTTCGAGCAGGCCGACCTCGGCGGCCTGTCGTTCTGGACGCAGCCGAACTCGTGGCACCACTTCATGAGCGATCACATCGTGACGTTCTCGGTGATTCCGCTGTCGGCCGGCAAGACGCTCGTGCGCACCAAGTGGCTCGTGCACAAGGACGCGAAGGAAGGCATCGACTACGACGTGAAGAACCTGACGGCCGTGTGGAACGCGACCAACGACCAGGATCGCGCGCTCGTCGAATTCTCGCAGCGTGGCGCGACCAGCAGCGCGTACGAGCCGGGCCCGTATTCGCCGTTCACGGAAGGTCTCGTCGAAAAATTCTCGGCCTGGTACATCGGCCGGCTCGCCGAAAAAACCGGCGCGTAGTAGTCAAGCGGACAGCAAGCGGAGTCAATGATGAAACAACCCCAACGCTCACTTTGCTCGCTGCCCCCCGAGGGGGCGGTCAACCTCCTTGGGGCGGCCCGGCGGAGGTTGGCATGATGCGAGATGCGGCCAATTTCGAGCCGGCGGAAAGCCGCGTGACGCACCCGGCGTTCTGGACCGCGCTTCCGGAGCGCTGGACGAGCGACGTCGAGGAAACGCTGGTGTGCTGCCAGGTTCGGCAGGAAACCCATGACGTGAAGAGCTTCTTCTTCCGTTCGCCGCAAGGCCGTGCGTTTTCGTTCGAGCCGGGCCAGTTCATCACGCTCGAGCTCGACATCGAAGGCGAAACGATCAACCGCTGCTATACGATTTCATCGTCGCCGGCGCGCCCGCACACGATCTCGATCACGGTCAAGCGCGTGCCGGGCGGCAAGGTGTCGAACTGGCTGCACGACAACCTGCGGCCGGGCGCGGCGGTTCGCGTGCTCGGCCCGGCCGGCGAATTCACGTGCGCACGGCATCCGGCGCGCAAATATCTGTTTCTGTCGGCCGGCTCGGGCGTCACGCCGCTGATGTCGATGAGCCGCGCGCACCATGATCTCGCCGAGGATCGCGACATCCTGTTCGTGCACAGCGCACGCACGCCGGACGACATCATCTTCGCGCGCGAGCTCGACCTGATCGCGTCGAACCATACGAACTTCCGCACGTCGTTCGTCGTTGAGCGCGTCGGCGCACGCACCAACTGGCCGGGCGTCACGGGCTTCCTGACGTTGCCGCTGCTGAAGCTGATCGCACCGGACTTCATGGAGCGCGAGATCTTCACGTGCGGCCCCGCGCCGTACATGAAGGCCGTGCGCGACCTGCTCGACGAAGCCGGCTTCGACCGCAAGCAGTATCACGAGGAAAGCTTCTCGTTCGAAACGCTCGCGCAGACCGCGAGCGACGAGGTGCTCGCCGAACTCGTGCCGGCCGCCGACGGCGGCGACGTCGCGACCAAGCAGTACACGGTCAGCTTCGCGAAGAGCAACCGCGAAATCTCGTGCGGCTCCGAGCAGCACGTGCTCGACGCGGCACGCCAGTCGGGCGTGCGGCTTCCGGCGTCGTGCACGCAGGGCATGTGCGGCACCTGCAAGGTGAAGCTCGTGTCGGGGCAGGTGGAGATGAAGCACAACGGCGGCATCCGCCAGCGCGAGATCGACCAGGGGATGGTGCTGCTGTGCTGCAGCAAGCCGCTGTCGGATCTCGTGATCGACAAATAAGCAAACAAGCCATCGGCTGTCCGGGCGCGTCGCGTCCGGACAAGCATCCGTCGGAAAAGAACGATACCGCGGATTTGTGGTTGAAGAACCTAGAGAGGCAACGCGCGGTGAGCGCATATCAAGGAGATCGACCATGAAGCTGTTCGGAAAACTGTTGTGGACGGGCGCGGTGTCGGCCATGGTGGCGCTGAGCGCGTCAGCACTTGCGGATACGAAGCCGACGCTGAAAATCGGCTACGTCGAAGGCTGGGACGACAGCGTCGCGACGTCGAACGTCGCGGCCCGCGTCATCGAGAAGAAGCTCGGCTACGAAGTGAAGCTCGTGCCGGTCGCGGCCGGGATCATGTGGCAGGGCGTGGCGCGCGGCGATCTCGACGCGACGCTGTCGGCCTGGCTGCCGGTCACGCACGGTTCGTACTGGGATGAGTACAAGGCCAAGGTCGTCGACGTCGGCGCGAATTTCCCCGATGCGAAGATCGGCCTGATCGTGCCGGCCTACGTGAAGGCGAAGAGCATCGACGATCTGAACGCCGAGAAGAGCAGCTTCGGCGGCCGGATCGTCGGCATCGACGCAGGTGCGGGCGTGATGCGCAAGACCGACGAAGCGATCAAGAGCTATGGCCTCAGCTACACGCTGATGCCGAGTTCGGGCAGTGCGATGACGGCCGAGCTGTCGCGCTCCGTCAGTGCGAACAAGCCGGTGATCGTGACCGGCTGGGCGCCGCACTGGATGTTCGCGAAGTGGAAGCTGCGCTTCCTCGAGGATCCGAAGAAGGTGTTCGGCGGCGCGGAGCACGTCGACAGCGTCGTGAATCCGCAGCTCGAAACGAAGGCCAAGCCGGTCGTCGCGTTCCTGAAGAAATTCCAGTGGAAACCGGGCGAGATCGACAGCGTGATGCTCGCGATCCAGAACGGCTCGAAGCCGGAAGCGGCCGCCGATGCGTGGATCGCGGCCCATGCGGACCGCGTGAATTCGTGGACCGAAGGCGCCCAGTAACACGCGACGCTTCATCGCGCGCATCGCTATAAAAAATACGCCGGGAATGGCACGCAGGAATCCGAAACAATCGTGATTTCCTGCGGCCATATCCCGGAATTCTTTTTCTGATTCTGCAAGAAAAGGCGTAAGTTGTTACACTACGGCCCTTGTGCGGAGTCATCTGCTTTGCATCGGACCAGAGTAAGCGCTGAAGCGCTAACACTGATCGAGAGGAGGAATTGGATGAGTCAGGCAGGACTGCGTGCGAATCGCACCAGTGATGTTGAGGCAACCATCTCACATGATTCGACGGGCCACACGCTGCATCGTGGCCTGACTTGGAAAGACGCATTCTGGGTAACGAGCGGCGTGCCGGCAGGCGTGCTGTTCACGATCGGCGGCGTATGCGCGACGATCGGCCAGCCCGCGTGGGCGATCTGGATCGCCGCGATCACGATGGGGCTGATTCAGAGCGCGACTTATGCGGAAATATCGGGGCTATTTCCCCATAAATCGGGCGGCGCGTCGGTGTATGGCGCGATCGGCTGGGTCCGTTACAGCAAGCTGATTGCCCCGGTGTCAGTGTGGTGCAACTGGCTCGCGTGGTCGCCGATGCTCGCGCTCGGCTGCGGCCTCGCGGCGAGCTATGCGCTCACGAGTCTCTTTCCCGCCGATGCGGCGGTGCTGCACTGGCAGCTCAAGATCGCGGATCTCGGTTTCATCAAGCCGGGCCTTTCGCTGCGAATCAACGCGACGTTCATCATCGCGACGATTCTGCTTCTCATCACGTTCAAGCTTCAGCACAGCGGCGCGTCGAAGGCTGCGCGCACGCAGCGCATTCTCGGCATTGCATCGCTCACGCCGCTGCTGATCGTCGGCATCGTGCCGTTCGTCACCGGCGACGTGCCGATGTCGAACCTGCTCCCGCTGCTGCCGCTCGGTCACGACGCGAACGGCAACCTCACGACCGCGACGTTCGGCTCGTGGAACGGGCAGGGCGTCACGATGGCGCTCGGCGCGATGTTCATGGCCGGCTGGGCGTCGTACGGCTTCGAGACGGCCGTCTGCTACACGCGCGAATTCCGCGATCCGCGTCGCGACACCGCGAAGGCGATCTTCTGGTCGGGCGCGTTGTGTCTCGTCGTGATGACGCTCGTACCGATGGCGTTCCAGGGCGCGCTCGGCACGCAGGCGATGCTCGATCCGGCGATCGGCGACGGCACCGGTGTCGCGGCCGCGATGGCGAGGATCGTCGGCGGCGGCGCATGGGTCGCGAATGCGGTCGTCGTGATGCTGATGCTGTCGATCCTGCTGATCGTGATGACGTCGATGATGGGCTCGTCGCGCACGCTGTACCAGGCATCGGTCGACGGCTGGCTGCCGAAGTACCTGTCGCACGTGAACGAGCACGGCTCGCCCACGCGCGCGATGTGGACCGATCTCGGCTTCAACCTCGTGTTGCTGATGATGTCGGATTACATGACGGTGCTGTCGATCTCGAACGTCTGCTACATGCTGTTCGTATTCCTGAACCTTCAGTCGGGCTGGATCCACCGGATGGATCGCGGCAACTGGGATCGGCCGTTCCGCTGCCCGACCTGGCTGCTCGTCGCCGGTTCGATTTGCGGCTACGCGAACCTCGTCTATGTCGGCGCGGGCGCGAACCTGCAGGGCGACGGCACGCTGCGCAACGGGCTGATCGCGATGCTGCTGATCGTGCCGGTGTTCCTGTTCCGCCACTACTGGCAGGATCGCGGCCGCTTCCCCGAGCAGATGCAGCGCGACATGGAACTCGAAGTGCCGAAGCGCGCGCTGTGGCTGAACCTGATGCCGTATGCGGCGCTGCTCGGCGCGGGGCTCACGATCTGGCTGTCGTACTACTTCGCGTGGGTGAAGTAAGCGCGTGACGGGCACGCGCCCGCGCGACGAATCCGGCTGCCGTACCCGGGGCCGTCGCGCGACGCGTCGAACGCCACGCGATAAAAAACCGACCGGCAGGTGCCGGTCGGTTTTTTATTTGCTCGCCGCCCGACGAGCGCGGCGCCAGGCGCGCGACGCGCTTACGGAAACACCACCGTCCGATCGCCGTTCAGGAACACGCGGCGCTCGATGAACGCCTTCACTGCGCGTGCGAGCGTGATGGATTCGACGTCGCGACCGACCGCTAGCAGTTGCTCGGGGCGCAGCGCATGGTCGACCCGTTCGACCACCTGTTCGATGATCGGGCCTTCGTCGAGATCGTCGGTCACGAAGTGCGCGGTCGCGCCGATCAGCTTCACGCCGCGCGCATGCGCCTGGTGATACGGCTTCGCGCCCTTGAAGCCGGGCAGGAACGAGTGGTGGATGTTGATCGCGCGGTTCGCGAGCTTCGCGCTCGTTTCCTGCGACAGCACCTGCATGTAGCGCGCGAGGATCACGAGTTCGGCGCCGCTCGACTCGAGGAAGTCGAGCCACTGCGCTTCCTGCCGCGCCTTGGTGTCGGGCGTGATCGGAAAATGACGGAACGGCAGGCCGTGCTGCGCGGCGAGCGGCTCGAAGTCGGGATGGTTCGACACGATGCCGACGATGTCCATCTTCAGCTCGCCCATCCGCCAGCGGAACAGCAAGTCCGCGAGGCAGTGCTCGAGCTTCGACACCATGATCAGCACCTTCGGGCGAGCGTTCACATCGTGGATCGCCCACTGCGTGTCGCCGTCGCGGCCGCCGAGCTCGGCCGCGATCGGCCCGAATTCCTGGCGCAGCGCATCGATCTGCAGCGTCTCATCCGTCGGATGAAACACGCAGCGCACGAAGAAGTGGTTGCTGAGATCGTCGTCGAACACATTCAACGCATCGACATAGCAGCGATGGCGCTCGAGAAAGCCGACGACGGCGGCGACCTGGCCGGCCGCACTCGGGCACGACAGCGTCAGGACGAATTGATCGGGGCGTGAGTCGGCGGTCATGAGGTTCCTCGGATGTCTTGGGGCGCGAACCCGCGCGGCGGCGCACCGGGCGCCAGGCTACGCGGGTAGCGGGAGACTCAAGTAAATCAGGACGATTTGGGCGCGGATAGAACCAACCCGCCGTGTGGCTGGTATCGGCACGCCAGCGCGGCCGGGCGTGACGGGCGGTCAGGCGGACCGGTTGTCGGGTGGCGGACGGGCGGTGGCCGGGCGTCAGGCAGCCCGTCACGCGCACGCGCACGCGTCGAGCAGCCAGCGCCGGAACACGTGGGTCGCGTCCGGCTCGGGCCGCTGCGGCGGCCGCACGAGGAAATAGCCGCGCGACGTCACGACGGGCGCGTCGACGAGCTTCACGAGCTGCCCGGATGCGACGAGCTCGTCGACGAGCGGCGACCAGCCGAGCGCGACGCCCTCGCCGAGGAGCGCCGCGTGGATCACCAGCGCGTAGCTGTTGAAGGTCACGCCGCGCGCGGCGGCCGGCGCGTCGAGGCCGTGTGCATCGAACCAGCCGGCCCACGACAGCCAGCGCTCGGGGCGTGTCGCCTGCACGTGCAGCAGCGGCAGCGCGTGCAGGTGGTCGGGCCGCGCGACGTGCGGGTGCGCGGCGCGGAACGCGGGCGAGCAGACGGGCGTGACGGATTCGGGAAAGAGCCGTGCGGCCGTGCACGACGGCCAGTGGCCGTCGCCGAACAGGATCGCGATGTCGGCGTGGTCGCGCTGCGCATCGTAATCCTGTGACGTGACGACCCGCACGTCGACGTCCGGCATCACCCGCTTGAGCCCCGCGAGGCGCGGCATCAGCCAGTAGGTCGCGAAGCCGAAATCCGTGACGATCGTGAGCGCGCCATGCTCGCGGCGCGCGCGCAGCGTCGCGGTGGCGCCGCGCAGCGTATCGAGGCTCACCCGCACGGCTTCGTACAGGCACTGGCCGTCGCTCGTCAGCGTGACGCCGCGCGGGCTGCGCTCGAACAGCGGCACGCCGAGCTCCGCCTCGAGCTGGAACACCTGCTGGCTCACGGCCGGCTGCGTCGAGCCGAGCTCGCGCGCGGCGGCCGTGAAGCTCTGGAGACGGGCGGCCGATTCGAACGCGCGCAGCGCCTGCATCGACGGTAACGCTTCGGATTTCGACATAAGTCTCTCTAATGGCCTCATAAGGGCCGGCCACCTTCCCGCCCGAATTCGGGCGGGGGATAGTGCTTCGGACGGCACGGCGCCGCACCGGCCTCTCGCGATTCTAGCCAGTCGCGGCCGGTGCGCGCGGGACTTTCTGCAGGCCGCGTCCGTCATGCCGGCTGCGTCGCCGCACGAGCGTCGCGCCGTTCCGTTCGAACACCGATTTGCCCACGACCGCGATGACGAACCCGACTCCCAACATCCTGATCCTGATGGCCGACCAGCTGACGCCGTTCGCGCTGCCGGCCTACGGCAACCGCGTCGCGCGCACGCCGACGCTCGACCGCCTCGCCGCGCAAGGCGTGGTGTTCGACGCCGCGTATTGCGCGAGCCCGCTGTGCGCGCCGTCGCGCTTCTCACTGCTGACCGGCAAGCTGCCGTCGGGTATCGGCGCCTACGATAACGCCGCCGAATTGCCGGCGCAAACGCTGACGTTCGCGCATTACCTGCGCGCGGGCGGCTACCGCACGATGCTGTCCGGCAAGATGCACTTCTGCGGACCCGACCAGTTGCACGGTTTCGAGGAGCGGCTCACGACCGATATCTATCCGGCCGACTTCGGCTGGGTGCCCGACTGGGACCATCCGACCGAGCGGCCGAGCTGGTATCACAACATGAGCTCGGTGCTCGAGGCCGGCCCGTGCGTGCGCACGAACCAGCTCGACTTCGACGACGAGGTCACGTTCGCGGCGAGGCAGAAGCTGTACGACGTCGCGCGCGAGCGCGCGGCGGGGCACGACGCGCGGCCGTTCTGCATGGTCGTGTCGCTGACCCATCCGCACGATCCGTACGCGATCACGCGCGAATACTGGGATCTGTATAACGACGACGAGATCGACATGCCGGCCGTGCGGCTCGATGCGGAGCAGAGCGATCCGCATTCGCAGCGGCTGCGCTTCGTCTGCGAAAACGATCGCACGCCGCCGACCGACGCGCAGATCCGCGCCGCGCGCCGCGCGTACTACGGCGCGACGTCGTACGTCGACGCGCAGTTCGGCAGCGTGCTGGCCGCGCTCGAGCAATGCGGGTTCGCCGACGACACGATCGTGATCGTCACGTCCGACCACGGCGACATGCTCGGCGAGCGCGGGCTCTGGTACAAGATGACGTTCTTCGAAGGCGGCTGCCGCGTGCCGCTGATCGTCCACGCGCCGGGCCGTTTCGACGCCGCGCGCGTGCGCGGGCCCGTGTCGCACGTCGACCTGCTGCCGACGCTCGTCGACCTGGCCGGCGCGGCGCCCGCCGGCGGCTGGCCGGACCCGGTCGACGGCGCGAGCCTCGTGCCGCATCTGCAAGGCGCGCCCGCGCACGACGTCGCGCTGGGCGAATACCTCGCGGAAGGGGCGGTCGCGCCGGTCGTGATGATCCGCCGCGGCGACTGGAAGTACGTGCATTGCCCGGCGGACCCCGACCAGCTCTACCACCTCGCCGACGATCCGCGCGAGCGCACGAACCTGGCCGGCCAGCCCGAAGCCGCCGACGTGCTCGCCGCGTTCCGCGCGGAGGCCGCGCGGCGCTGGAACCTGCCGGAACTCGACGCGCAGGTGCGCGCGAGCCAGCGGCGGCGCCGCTTCCATTACGCGGCGACGACGCAGGGCCGCATCCACGCGTGGGACTGGCAGCCGTTCACCGACGCGAGCCAGCGCTACATGCGCAATCACATCGAACTCGATACGCTCGAAGCGATGGCGCGCTTTCCGCGCGTCGGGCGCTGAACGATTCGCACACGGTCATTGACGAACGACGAAGGAGACGCACCATGAAACGGCAATCCCATGCAGCAATCCGCAGGCTCGGCACGGCACTCGCCGCGGCCGCATGCGTGCTGGCGACGCAGCCCGCGCACGCGGCCGATCCGCAGACGTGTCGCGACGTGAAGATGGCGGCGCCCGGCTGGACGGACATCGACGCGACGAACGCGATGGCCGGCGTCGTGCTGAAGGCGCTCGGCTACCGGCAGGACGTCGCGAACCTGTCGGTACCGATCACGTACCAGGGCTTGAAGAAAGGGCAGGTCGACGTGTTCCTCGGCAACTGGATGCCCGCGCAGGCGCCGCTCGTGAAGCCGTTCGTCGACGAGAAGTCGATCGACGTGCTGCACGCGAACCTGAGCGGCGCGAAGTTCACGCTGGCCGTGCCCGACTACGTCGCGGCCGCGGGCGTGCACACGTTCGCCGATCTCGCGCGCTACGCCGATCGCTTCGGCGACAAGATCTACGGGATCGAGCCCGGCGCGCCCGCGAACCAGAACATCAAGCGGATGCTGTCCGACCATGCGCTCGGCCCGGCGAACTGGTCGCTCGTCGAATCGAGCGAGACGGGCATGCTCACGCAGGTCGAGCGTGCGGTGCGCGACAAGCGCTGGATCGTGTTTCTGGCGTGGGAGCCGCACCTGATGAACACCAAGTTCCACCTGACCTACCTGTCGGGCGGCGACGCGTATTTCGGTCCGAACTACGGCGGCGCGACGGTCAACACGGTAACGCGTCCGGGCTTTGCCGGCCAGTGCGCAAATCTCGCGCGCCTGTTCCGCCAGATGACGTTCTCCGTCGACGTCGAGAACCGGATCATCGCCGACATGCTCGACCACAAGACGTCGCCCGCGCTCGCGGCGCAGCACCTGCTGAAGGCCGACCCGGCGCTCGTCGAGGGCTGGCTGGACGGCGTGACGACCGCATCCGGCACGCCGGCGCTGCCGGCCGTGCGCGCGGCGCTCGACGCCCGCTGACCTGCCTCCGGGCGGCCGGTTTTTGCCGCGCCGCCCGTCTCCGTGTTTTCCCGAACAGTCGCATCGAGACCATTTGGTGTCGCCTTCAGACGGGTGGCCCGAAATATGGGTTTGTATTTTTCGCCAATGGCTACGTTATTGCGGAAAACGAAATACCGAAGCTAGCAGACGTACCGAATTCGAATCAGCCGGCGTATTGCGGCGCGCGCCAGGCCACGGTTCTTTCCATCGAACGGTTCAGGGAGGGTGGTCGACAATGAAGCAAAAGAAAGTTGCCGTAGCCGCTGCGCTTGCATGCGCGGCCTGTATTCCGGCCATCGGCCACGCGCAGAGCAGCGTGACGCTGTACGGGATTCTCGACGCGGGCATCACCTACGTGAACAACACGGGCGGGTCGCACGTGGTCAAGTTCGACGACGGCGTCTCATACGGGAACCGTTTCGGCCTGAAAGGCACGGAAGATCTCGGCGGCGGCCTGAAGGCCGTGTTCGCCCTCGAGAGCGGTTTCCACCTCGGCAACGGGCAGCTCGGCTTCGGCGGGTCGGAGTTCGGTCGGCAGGCTTATGTCGGTCTGCAGAACGACTGGGGCACGCTGTCGTTCGGCAACCAGCTCGACATCACCAACGAGCTCGTGTCGATCTACAACATCTCCGCGTGGGGCAGCGGCTATGCGATCCACCAGGGCGACTTCGACCGCTTCAACGGCGACCGCCTGCCGAACTCGGTCAAATTCCTGTCGAACGACCTGAGCGGCTTCAAGTTCGGCGCGATGTACTCGTTCGGCAACGTCGCCGGCAACTTCCACCGCAACAGCGCATGGAGCGCGGGCGCGAGCTACACGAAGGGCGACTTCTCGATCGGCGCCGCATACACGCGACTGAACAACCCGAACGGCATCTACGCGTTCGACCCGTACGCGATGATCGGCACGCATACGTTCCTCGGCCAGCAGACCGTCACCGTCGATCCCGCGACCGGCGCGCGCACCGATCTGTTCGGGAATACCGCGATGGACGTCGACAGCCAGGGCACGTTCGGTGTCGGCACGAGCTACACGATCGGCAAGCTGACGCTCGACGCGAACTACTCGTACACGACGATCAAGGGCTTCGGCCAGTCGTCGCACATGCAGGTGTACGAAGGTGGCGGCCTGTATCAGTTCACACCGGCGCTGAGCTTCATCGCGGGCTACCAGCACACGCGCTTCGAAGGCCACCACTGGAACCAGGGCACCGCCGGCCTGCACTACCTGCTGTCGAAGCGCACCGACGTGTACATCTCCGGCGATTACCTGCGCGCGTCGCAGGGTGTCGATGCGGTGATCGGCTACAGCTTCACGCCGTCGACCACGCAGACGCAGGCCGACGTGCGGATCGGGATGCGGCATTCTTTCTGAGTGGGATGAGGTAGATCTTTCGACGTCTTCAGCGAGGTCTCTCTTTGGCGCGAACCACGGTTCGCGTTTTTTTTTTGTGGGACGGCGGCGCCGTGCAGCGTGCGCCGGTGTCGCCGGCGCAGCGCGGGGCGGGCGTGCGGCAGGGGCGGACGGTTGGCGATATCATCGCGGTTTGGGCGCATCGCGCATCGCCAATCGCCCGCTCCCTCCGATGACGCCTCTTCGATGACCACCCCGTTACCCGAATCCAGCACCGCATCCGCGTTACCCGCCAACCTGTTCCGCCACGCACCGTTCCAGCGCTTCTGGGGCACGCGCGTGATGTCGTCGCTGGCGTTCCAGATCCTGTCCGTCGCGATCGGCTGGTATGTCTATACGCTCACGCACAGCGCGTTCGCGCTCGGGCTCGTCGGCCTCGCGCAGTTCGTGCCGATGTTCGCGCTCACGCTCGTCGTCGGGCAGGTGGCCGACCGTTACGACCGTCGGCGCATCGCGACGATCTGCCAGAGCGTCGAGGCGCTGGCCGCCGGCGTGTTCCTGTTCGGCGCGGCGCAAGGCGGGCTCACCGAACCGGCCGTGTATGCGCTCGCGGCGGTCGTCGGCACCGCGCGCGCGTTCGAATCGCCGTCGGTGTCGTCATTGCTGCCGGCCGTCGTGCCGCGTAGCGACCTGCCGCGCGCGACCGCGCTGTCGACGTCCGCGAACCAGGCGGCGCAGATTCTCGGTCCCGCGTTCGGCGGGCTGCTGTACGGCATCGGTGCGCCCGCCGCGTTCGGCACGAGCGTGGTTGCGTTCGCGATCGCGGCGGTGCTGAGCGGCACGATTCCGCTGCGCAGCGCGCCGCCGGCCCGCGAGCCGGTCACGCTGCGTTCGGTGTTCTCGGGCATCGCGTTCATCCGGCGCGAACCGGCGATCCTCGGCGCGCTGTCGCTCGACCTGTTCGCGGTGCTGTTCGGCGGTGCCACCGCGCTGCTGCCGATCTATGCACGCGACATCCTGCAGGTCGGACCGTGGGGGCTCGGCGCGTTGCGCGCGGCGCCGGCGGTCGGTGCGCTCGCGGGTACGCTGTGGCTCACGCGTTTTCCGTTGAAGGGGCGGCCGGGCCGCGCGATGTTCGGCGGCGTGATCGCGTTCGGCATCGCGACGATCGTGTTCGGGCTGTCGACGCATTTCGCGGTGTCGCTCATCGCGCTGGCGGCGTTGGGCGCGTCGGACGTGGTGAGCGTCGTCGTACGCCTGTCGCTCGTGCAGCTGCGTACGCCCGACGACATGCTCGGGCGTGTGAGCGCGGTCAACTCGTTGTTCATCGGCACGTCGAACCAGCTCGGCGAATTCGAATCGGGCGTGACGGCTGCATGGTGGGGCGCGCCGGCGGCGATCGTGGTCGGCGGCGCGGCGACGATCGCCGTTGCGCTCACGTGGATGCGGCTGTTTCCGACCTTGCGGAACATGAGGTCGCTGGAACGCGATCATTGAGCAGCCGCGTTCACTGCTATTTATTTCAAAATGCTTTCGCTGACGGGCGTGCTGTTGTGGACCGAACTGAACAAGCGCAAGACGATCGGCGCGGTGCGCGTGATCGGCTCCATCGGCGCGATCGTGTGTGCGGCCGGCGCGTGACGGGTGACGCGGGTGACGCGCCCGGTTGACGCTCAGGCGCCGGCGTCGCGCGTGACCTGCACGGCCGTGCCGTAGCAGATGACTTCCGTGATGCCCGATCCGATCTCGGTCGAATCGTAGCGCATCGCGACGATCGCATTCGCGCCGAGCTTGCGCGCATCGGCGAGCATCTTGTCGAATGCCTGCTGGCGCGCCTTCTCGCACAGCGACGTATAGAGCGTGATGTTGCCGCCGAAGATCGTCTGCAGCGCCGCGCCGAACGAGCCGACGATCGAGCGCGAACGCACGACGATGCCCTGTGCGACGCCGAGCGAGCGCGCCGTCGTATGGCCGGCCAGGTCGAACGCGGTCGTGACGCGCTCGGGCGTGAGATCGCCGAGTGAGCGGGAGAAATCGGTCATGGCGGGGCACCGTGGTGCGGAAGTGATCGAACGACGATTCTATCCGGAACCGCAAACGCGCTCGAACGGGCGCGCATGCCACGCGCGCCCGGTGCGGCCCGAGTCGGCCGAGCCGTGGTCAGGGTTTGACGGTCGCGCTGCCGTCGCCGCCGAGATCGACCGCATACGCGAGCGCCAGCTTGCCGAATTTCAGCGCGTGGTTCGCCTGCCGATCCGAATTCTCCAGCGTGTCGTTCACGGTATGGATGTATGGACTGTCGTTCTGGTCGGCCTCGAACGGGAACGACGCCGGATAGCCCTGCGCATTCCACGACGCGTGATCCGAGCACGCATACCCGCACTGCGACGTACCGATCGCGAGTTCCGGCAGGTAGGTCTTCGCGAGGTTCGTCAGGTAGGTGTTCTGCGCGGCGTTCGTGTAGTCGGTGATCAGGTAGATGTCTTTCGGATCGCCCTTGTAGTTCGTCATGTCGAGCTGCAGTACGCCAACCACGTTCGCATTCTGCGCGCGGAACTGCTTCGCGATCGCCTTCGAGCCGAGCAGGCCGGCTTCCTCGGCCGCGTATCCGACGAACTTGATCGTCCGCTTCGGCCGATAGTCGTTCGCGAGCAGCACGCGCAGCGCCTCGGTCAGGCTTGCGATGCCGGACGCATCGTCGTCCGCGCCGGGCGAGCGCGTGTTTTCCGTCGTGCGGCCGACCGTCGAATCGAGGTGGCCGCCCAGCACGACCGTGCCCGCGGCCGGATCGCTGCCGCGGATCGTCAGGATCACCGATTTTTGCGGGAAGCTGGTATGCGCGAACTGCTCGACGGCGATGTCGGTGCGCGAGCCGGCGAGCTGCTTCCACTGCAGGGCGAGCCAGTCCGACGCGGCGACGCCATGCGACGTCGTGTAATAGCGGTTCGTGAAACCGGACAGCGACGTGATCGTGCCGACGATGTTGCTGGCCTGCAGTTGCTGGATCCAGGTGCCGATCCGCGGTGCGTTCGACACCGTGTAGGCGGGCAGCGCGGCCTGCTTCGCGACTGCCGCGGATACCGGCTGCAACGCCTGGCGCGCGTCGTCGAACGAGTCGTGCACGATGTAGCCGGGCCCGTGGCCGCGCGCACGGTGTACCGCGTGGGCCAGCTCGCCGAGCCGGGCATCGTCGATCTCGACGATATGCACGGTTTCGCGGCGCACGCCGCCGTCGGCCGCACGGCCGGCGTCGAGCGCCGTGCTGTATTGGGCGGTTGCGCTTGCATCGATGCGTTGCAGCTGCCGGAACGCGGTGTCGCCGAGCGTGATCCATACGGGCGCGGCCTGTGCGGCGACGGTCAGCAGCATGCCGCCCAGCGCGGCGCTCAGGCGGGTCAATGTCAGAGTAGGCATGTTCGATCTCGTGAGGGTAGCGATGTCGAGGAAAGGGCGCGCCGCAGGTCGTGCGGCGCCCCCGCCTGCTGCGAAATTACGACTTCTGCGGCACGGTCACGCCGTACGTGCAGCTCTTGTTGTACGCGTTGCCGATCGCCGTGAGCTGCGCGCTGCTGTAGCCGAGCGCGGCCGCGGCCGTCAGCACGGCCTGCGCGGCGGCCTTCTGGTTCGTCGAGCTGTTGGTCATCGACAGCCCCTTCAGGAACGCCTTGTCCATCGCCTGCGCGCCGATCGCGTCGCGCGCGACGAGGTTGCACGAAGCCCAGTACTGGCCGGCCGTGTGGATCTCCGCGCCGCGCGCCTGCGCGTAGGTGCGCCCGACGTTCCAGTTCGTCACGCGGCCGCCCCAGTATTCGTTGTGGCCGTCCCAGTTGTAGACCCAGTGATACTGCGCGTCCGACGGGCTCCACTGGTTGAAGTCGCGGCTGTACGCGGCGGCGAGATAATCGCCGGTGCCTTCCGACAGGCCTTCCTGTTGCGACAGGCCGCCGTTGGTCACCCAGTCGTGGATGCCGTGGCCGAGCTCGTGGATCACGACGTCCGCATCTTCCGCGTCGTCGACGCCGCCCTGACCGAAGGTCAGCCGGCCGCTGCTCGACGAGTACGACGAGTTGTCGTCGCCCGATTCGCCGTGCGGGTCGTACTGCACGCCGCCCGCGTACTGGTACGGCAGCGCGTTGATGCCGAGCGTCTGGTTCACGTAGCGCAGGAACGTGTCGATGTGGTAGTACACGTTCACCGCTTCGAAATACAGGTTGCCGCGCGTGAATTCGAACGCCGGCGTTGCCTGCGCCGGGCACGCGTTGTCGCGCGGCGCATCGAAATCGACGCACGACGCATACGGTCCCGACAGCGTGTAACGCGAGCCCGACAGCGCGAGATCCTTCAGCGTCACGCGCACGCGCGCGGCCGTGAGCTGAGTGGAATCGACGTCGTTGTTGTCCTTGTAGCCCGTGCTGCCGTAGCTGCTTTTCGTCGAAGACAGCGGATCCGGCCGGAACACGAAACCGGTGCCGTCGGTCGCATAGAACGCCTTGTCCTCGGCGCGCAGCACGTCGCCGCTGCCCGCGTCGATCAGCAGTTCCCAGTCGCCCTTCGGGCCGTCCTGCGGGCGGCCGCGCACCTTCCACGCGGTATGCGTGCCGGCCTTGTCGACGAACGCGACGAGTTGCGCGTCGAGATTCGTGAAGCCGCTTACGCCGAGATACGCGCGGGCACGGTCGAGCGCCTGCTGCTGGTCGACCGCCTGCGTCTTGCGCGCGGTGGCGATCACGCCGCTGATCGTGTTGCTCGCGACGTACAGGATGCGGCCGTCCTTCGCGACGGTCACCGCGATCTCGCTGCCGTACACGGGCAGCCCGGCCGCCTGCTGCTGGAAGCGCACGACAGTGAAGTCGGCGTCGTTGCGCTCCGACGTCACCGCGAGGCTCGCCAGCGCGGCCGCGTCGAGCCCGAGCTGCGTCGCCTGCGACGCGACGAAGTCGCGTGCGGTGGCGGCGGGCGTGGCGGCCGCTTTCTTCGCGTGGTACGCGGGGTTGTACAGCGTGACGGCGACGCCGTCGGCGCGGAACTGCCCGGCGGCCGTATCGGTCCTGGCCGCGGCCGGCGCCGATGCGACGCCGCGAGTCAGGCTTTCGCGCAGGCTCGATGCCTGCGGGTTCCCGACCTTGGAATCGGCCGCGCTGCCGCCGACGATGCCGAAACCGAGCGCGAGACCCAGGGCGATCGGCAATGCTTTGCGTGATGTCTGCATACGTGATCCTCATCTCAACGGTTGGACACGCCCGCGCGCTTGTGGCGAGCAGGCACGACACGGCCCGCGCGCCGGCTCGATGGAACCGGTGCGGCGAAGCGGTGCTGGGAGCGTCGACTGACTCAGGACGACTAAGCGTCAGGTCGAAACGAATCGGGAAGGAGCGGCGGCGGGGACGCGAACGGCAGGGAGTTGCGGCGACAGCGAAGCGAGCATCGTCATGTCATACCCCTCGGATCGGCATTGATATCGGTTTGGCAGCCTGCGTGGCGCGACGTGCGCGGCCCCGGGCTCTCATCTCTTTAGGGCTGCCTATCTATTTGCGAGGTATGTTACAGAACATTTTCGGCGACATTGCAAATTATTTTCGAAGGCTGCTTCGGTCCATCGATCATTCGCCGGCATTGTTCAGCGAATGGCGGCAAACGCAGCCGGCGCGCGCAATAGCGCGCCGGATTGTACGCAAAAGCGGCGCCGTTCAGCGCGTCGCGCGGCGGTCGCTGCGCGGGCTCACGCCGAACCGCGAGCGGTATGTGCGCGAGAAATGCGACGGCGATTCGAAGCCGCACGCGACGCATACCGACGTGATGCTCATGTCGGTCTGCTGCAGCAGCTCGCGCGCGCGGTCGAGGCGCAGGTTCAGGTAGAAGTGCGTCGGCGTGTCGTTCAGCGTCGCGCTGAACAGCCGTTCGAGCTGGCGCCGCGTGACCGATATCTCCTGCGCGAGTTCGTCGGAGCCGAGCGGGTTCTCCATGTGCCGCTGCATCGTGCCGATCACCTGGATCAGCTTGCGGTTGTGCACGCCGTAGCGCGCGGCGATCTCGAGCCGCTGGCTGTCCGAACGCTGCCGGATGCGGCTGACGACGAACTGCTCGGAGATCGCCGCCGCGAGCTCCGCGCCATGCCGTCGGCCGATCAGGTCGAGCATCATGTCGATCGACGCGGTGCCGCCCGCGCAGGTGATGCGCCGCTCGCCGATCTCGAACAGCTCCTGCGTCACGTTCAGGCCCGGGTAGCGTTCGCGGAACGCGGCAAGCGCTTCCCAGTGCAGCGTGAGCGTTTGCGATGCGTCGAACAGCCCCGCTTCCGCGAGCACGAAGCTGCCGGTGTCGATGCCGCCGAGCGTCGCGCCATGGCGATTCTGGCGGCGCAGCCAGTCGGCGAGCGCGCGGTCGTAGCATACGAGCGGATCGAAGCCGGCGACCACGAACACCGTGTCGACCTGCGCGACGTCCGCGCACGCGGCTTCGGCCGCGACCGGGATGCCGTTGCTCGCGGCGACGGGCGCGCCGTCCGCGCTGATCACGTGCCAGCGGTACAGCTCGGTGCGAAACCGGTTCGCGACGCGCAACGGTTCGACCGCGGACATGAAGCCGAGCGCGGAGAAGCCGGGCAGCAACAGGAAATGGAAATCCTCTGGCATCGGGGCGTGGGGTGGAAGCGGGTGGGCGTCGCGCACCGCGCGGCACGGTGCGGCGAGCGGCCGGGCAGGTGCACAGCGCGCCCGGCTCGCGGGAGCCGAACGTTCAACACGGGATTATCGCGGGTTTTACGGCCCGTCAGCGCGTTTTTGCGCCGCTCACCGTCCGGCGCGCCGTCGTCGAAGGCAGTTCGCCGAACTGGGCCTTGTAGGCGTTCGCAAAATGCCCGAGGTGGATGAACCCCCAGCGCGCGGCCGCTTCGCTGATCGGCAGATCGGACTGCCGCGTGTCGAGCAGCAGGCGCCGCACCTGCGCGAGGCGCAGCGCGCGCGTGTAGTTCAGCGGGCCGGTTTGCACCACCGACTGGAAGCTGTTCTGCATCGTGCGCCGGCTCACGCGCAGTTGCGTGCACAGGCTCAGGATGTCGACGGGCGCCTCCGGGTGCTCGATCACGTAGTCGTGCACGCGGCGCACGATGTCGGCGTGGCACGCATGCGTGAGCCGGTTCGGCGGCCCGGGCATCCGGTAGGTGAGGAGATCGACGAGCACGTTGCCGACTTCGCCGCGCAATTCGGACTGCGCACGCGCCGCGTCGAACGCATGGGGCGCCGACAGCACGCGCTCGAGCAGCGTCGCGAGCTGGACGCTCGCGCGTTCGCGCGCGGTGACCGGCACATCGACGACGCCGCGCCGCAGCGCGCGCTCGTCGAGCCGCACATCGGCGGCATCCTCGATCTGCTGCATCAGCGTGGCATCGACTACCACGCCGATCAGCGACATGTCGTCCGGTGAATGGAGTTCGAAAGGTGCGCCGCCGCGCGCCATCACGATCGTGCCGCGCTCCATGCGCGCATCGCCGAATGCGAAGGTGCCCGCGCCGGTGAGCGGCATCCCGAACACCGTATGGCCGGGCGGCAGGCGCCCGCGCTGGATGATGCGCACGTTCGCCGTTTCCTGGAATAGCTGTACGCCGTCGAGCACCGCGTGCTTGACCGCGCTGCGATACGCGCCGGAGCCGATCTGGTCGTAACGCTGATCCCAGCCGCGCAGCGCCTCGGCATGCCGATCTGCGTCGTCGAACCTCTGATGAAACACGAGCACGGCGCCTCCGGTGGTCGTTCGGACCGCGCAAGATTAAACCGGTCAAATGGTCGGCGCAATACGGAAGAGCGCTATTCGAGCGAGGGTCTTTGAGGGGGCGGAACGTGTCGATCCGCGGTGCCTTTCAGGCCGTTTTCCAATGTCCCGAATCGGCACGCACGCGTTGCCGGTCCGGGTGCTGAACCGATTTATTGTCGAACTACAGTCGCCCCACATAACGTGAATCCCAACTGGAGGCGACATGAGAGCAAGGCGACGCACCGCGGTTTGCGCGGCGACGCTGGCGTTCGCGGCGGCGTGGGCCGGCCGCGCAGACGCGACGGAAAAGCCCGAGGAACTCGTCGTGCAGAAGATGCCGCCGTGGCATCCGCACGCGGTGTACGTCGTCGACATCGCGATGCCGACGATGACCGACGGGCGCATCTATGTGTACGACGCCGACGCGAAGAAGCTGCTCGGCCAGATCGACGGCGGTTTCGCACCCGGCCTCGCGATCTCGCCCGACCACAAGACGAGCTTCATCGCGACGACCTATTTCTCGCGCGGCTCGCACGGCACGCGCACCGACGTCGTCGAGCTGACCGACAACACGACGCTCGATCACAGCGGCGAGATCGTGATTCCGGCGAAACACGGGCAGCATGTGCCGTCGCCGTACAACACCGCGTTCAGCGCGGACGGCAAGCGGCTGTACGTCGCGAACATCACGCCGGCCGCGTCGGTGACGGTGATCGACGCCGTGTCGAAGAAGGTGCTGTCGGAGATCGACACCGCGGCATGCGTGCTCGCGTATCCGTCGCGGAACGACCGCTTCACCGCGCTGTGCGAAAGCGGCAAGGCGCTGACCGTCACGCTCGACGCGAACGGCAAGGAGGTGAAGCGCACGATGTCCGATGCGTTCATCGACGTCGACAACGATCCGGCCTTCATCAACGCGTCGCGCTACAACGGCGGCTATCTGTTCACGACGTATCACGGCAACGTGCGCAGCGCCGATTTCAGCGGCGACAAGCCGGCGTTCGGCAAGCCGTGGTCGTTGCTGACCGATGCCGAGCGCGCCGAAGGCTGGCGCCCGGGCGGCATGCAGCAGACAGCCGTGCAGGCGAAGCAGCACCGCTACTACGTGCTGATGCACAAGGGAGGCGACGGCACGCACAAGGATCCCGGCACGCAGGTATGGGTCTACGACCTGAAGACGAAACAGCGCGTCGCGCGCTGGGATCTCGCGCAGCAGAAGGTCGATCCGCTCGCGTCGATCCAGGTCAGCGAGGACGACAAGCCGCTGTTCTACGGGCTGACGGGCACGTCCGACCTCGTCGTGATGGACGCGCGCACCGGCAAGCGGCAGCACGTCGAGAAGCAGATCGGCAGTACGCCGACGCTGCTCGTGAACCCGTGAGGCCGCGATGACGCTCGATCCCGTAATCGCCACCAGCGCGCAAGCCGACGCGGCCGTCGTCGTGCTGCTCGGCGCCTTCGCGAAGATGCGCCGGCCCGCGGCGTTCCGGCAAGCGCTCGCCGGCTATCGCCTGCTGCCCGATGCGCTCACCGCGCCCGCCGCGTTCGCGATTCCGCTCGCGGAAGCCGCCTGCGCCGCGGCGCTGCTGTTTCCCGATACGCGCATGGCCGGCGCGCTCGGCTTGATCGCGTTGCTGCTCGTGTTCGCGGCCGGCATGACGATCAACATCGTGCGCGGCCACACCGACATCGACTGCGGGTGTTCCGGCTTTGCCGCCGCGCGCGCGGATGCGCCACGCGGCATCGGCTGGCTGCATGTCGCGCGCGTGCTGCTGCTCGTCGCGCTGGCCGCGACCGCGCTCGTCGAGCCGGGCGGCCGCGCGGTCGTGTGGTTCGACTACCTGACGCTGTTCTCTTCCGTGCTGCTGATCGTCTGCGCGCTGCTCACCATCGACGTGCTGCTCGCCAACCTCCCGCGCCTTTCACATCTGAGGAATTCATGATGCAAACCGCTCTCACCGTTTCCACCGCGTTGTTGTGGATCGCCGTCCTCGCGCTCGGCGCGATCTGCCTCGCGCTCGTGCGTCAGATCGGCATCCTGTACGAACGCATCATGCCGGCCGGCGCATTGATGATCGACAAGGGCCCGGCGGTCGGCGCGATCGCGCCGACGTTCGAGCTGGCCGATATTCGCGGTTCGCGGATCAAGGTGGGTGGCATCGACGCGGCGGGCAAGGCGACGTTGCTGTTCTTCCTGTCGCCGACGTGCCCGGTCTGCAAGAAGCTGCTGCCGCTGTTGCCGTCGCTGCAGGCGAGCGAATCGACGCCGGTGAACATCGTGCTCGCGAGCGACGGCGAGCTCGCCGAACACACGCGCTTCGCGCGGAAGCACGACCTCGCGCGCTTCCCTTACGTGCTGTCGCAGGAGCTGGGCCTCGCGTATCAGATCGGCAAGCTGCCGTACGCGGTGCTGCTCGACGACACCGGCACCGTGCGTGCGAAGGGGCTCGTCAACACGCGCGAGCATCTCGAGAGCCTGTTCGAAGCGAAGGAGCGGGGCGTCGCATCGCTGCAGCAGTTCGTCCATGGCGATCACGATCACGGCGGTCACGAAGAGCACGCGCAACACGCGTGATCGGCCGACCCTCTTTCAACGTCAACGGAGAACAACCCATGCGCCTGTTTGATTCATGGTTCGAACGGTCGGCGCGCGGCGTCGCGCAGCATAGTTCGCGGCGCAGCGCGATGGCGAGGCTCGGCAAGGTGCTGGTGGGCTCGGCGATGCTGCCGCTGCTGCCGGTCGATCGCACCGCGTATGCGGCCGACGCGGCGTCGGGCGCGTCGGCGGCTTCCGGTGCCGCTGCGTCGGGTGCGAGCGACGATCCGACGAGCTGCGATTACTGGAAGTACTGCGCGATCGACGGCTGGCTGTGCAGCTGCTGCGGCGGCACGTCGAGCAGCTGCCCGCCGGGCACGACGCCGTCGCCGATCACGTGGATCGGCACGTGCCGCAATCCGCACGATGGTTCGGACTACATCGTGTCGTACAACGACTGCTGCGGCAAGACGTCGTGCGGCAAGTGCTTCTGCAACCGCAACGAGCGCGAGAAGCCGTTGTACAAGCTGTCGCTGAACAACGACATCAACTGGTGCATGGCGAACGGCAATTCGAATTACCACTGTTCGGTTTCGGTCCTGCTGGGGGCAGCAAAACAATGAAAGTGATGCAAGCTGGAAAGATCGTTGTTGCGTGCGCGGCGGCTGTCGCGGGTGTTGCGTTGCCCGGTTTTTCCGGTGCGCAGCAGACCGTCCATTACCCGGCGGGCAAGAGCCTGTTCGACGCGCAGTGTGCGGTGTGCCACCAGGCCGGCGGCAAGGGACAGGACGGCCTCGCGCCGCCGCTGACCGAGTATCCGGGCAAGTACGCGACGGCCGACGCGGGCCGCGCGCAACTCGTCGCGACGCTGTTGCACGGGATGTTCGGCGAGATCAAGGTGCACGACAAGCGCTACAACTTCAAGATGCCGTCGTTCGCGAGCGCGAGCGATGACGACATCGCGAACGTGCTCAACTACGTCGTGTTCGATCTCAACGACCAGCACGGCGACGCGAAGCCGTTCACCGCGGCCGACATTCGCGCGGCGCGCGCGAAGGAGATGGACGGCACGGCCGTTCACGCGCAACGTGCGGTCGTGACGAAGGGGCTGGGGCTGTGAATGCCCAGTGCATTCGGCGGCGTGGCGGGTTGGTGCGCGGCGGCCAGCGTGCGGCGGCGTGGCGGACCGGGGCGTTTATCGCACGCCGTTTGTTTTCGTTGCTGGCGGTGGCTGCCACCGCGTGTGCGATTGCCATACCCGCCCATGCCGACGGCGCGGCCGACGCGACGCTCGCGCGACAGCACTGGGTGCTCAATTGCATGGGCTGCCACACGGCCACGGGCGGCGGCATTCCGGGCAAGGTGCCGCCGCTTGCGAACTCGCTCGGTTATTTCACGCATCTGCCGGCGGGGCGCGAGTACGTGATGCGCGTGCCGGGTGCGTCGAATTCGGCGCTATCGGACCAGGATCTCGCCGACGTGCTCAACTGGGTGCTCACGACGATGAACCGCGACGCGCTGCCGCGCGATTTCAAGCCTTATACGGCGGCCGAAGTCGCCGCGCATCGACGGCCGGCGTTTTCCGACGTCGCGACGGTGCGTGCCGGGTTGGTTCGCGCGCTGCGGGAGCGCGGGATCGACGAGGTGTCCGAACGGTACTGATTGTGCGTGGCGATGGCGTCGTGCCGATTCAGTGCGGTGGCGGCAGACGTTTGAAGCGGCTCCACAGCTTCTTCAAGGTCTGATGATCTGCCGCGGCGCGCGCGGCCAGAAAGCCTCGCGCGAAGCCCGCGCCCGGCGCGGCGTCAGGCGACGTATCAGGCAGCGCCGTCAGAAGCTTGTCCGCGACGACGGCATCGTTACGCCAGCCCAGATCGTCCTGAAGCGCGGTCAGCGCATCGACATACGAGCGGACGGCGCGCTTGCGGCACAGCGACGCGAAGAATTCGGTCGCGTATCGGACCTTCTTCGCCGCGATGCGGGCACGGTGGCGGCGGTGATCGTCCAGATCGGCCAGCCGCTTGCCGCGCTTGGTCAGTTTCCTGTGCCGACGACGCAGTACATCGGCGGCGAACGGCTGTGCAGGCTGCATGATCGCACCGCGCTGTTCGTCGGACATCTCCTCTCGCCAGCCCTTTCGGCTCAACCATGACGCGAGCTGCAACGCGAGCCGCGTGTAGCGAACCGACCCGACTGCCGCGGCCGCGCGCTGCCGGTTCTCGACGGCGATGTGCTCGCACGCTTCGCGCACCGCATGCATCTCATCAGGAACGCCGTTCGTACCGGCATGGGCGAGCGTCGTTCCCGCCAGCACCTCCCAGTCACGCGCGGCGCCGAGCTCGGCGGCGATCCAGCGCAGCTCGTCGTCGAGGCCGGGATATGCGGGAATCACTTTCGCGAACAGGTCGAGCGCGGAGCGCAAACGACGAAGCCCCACACGCATCTGATGGACGCTCGACGGATCGTGGCCGGACTCGACGCCACGCTCGTTGGCGTGGACCTGATCCAGACAGTTGCGCGCGATTTGGCAGAAGGCGTCTTCGATCGAATCGCGTTTCTTCAGTTGTAATGGTTGCGCCTTGACAGGAGGGCGGTGCTCGGCAACCAGCAGCCCGTAGCCGAGATCGGCCTTGCTCTCGTGATCGATGCGCAACGGCACGATTTCCAGCAATTGCAGTGCGATGCCGTACAGGCTTTCAGGCCGGCCCCGTTTCAGCTCCAGTTCGACCGCGGCGAGCGGGACCGAATTCGACTCCGCCTCCACGGTCCCCTTGTCGAGCGCAACCTCGACTTCAGCGCCGGACGGCAAGCGCAGCGGTAAAGCCGAACGCTTGATGCGCGTGACGAATACGGGCTGGAGCGGGGCCGCCGTGGCCACGTCGCGAACCAGCCTGCCGCAGTCGCTGTCGGCGGGCAGTCGATCCCGCAGTCGCGCCAGATCGGGGAGGTCGCCGTCGACCGGCGTCTCGAACTCGTCCCTGTCGAACAAGCCGGCCTGCACTGATCCTTCCAGCTTCAACGTCTGGATTCGATCGTTGCCGACCGCGCGTACCCGCAGGGAAGCCCCGCATCCGTGAAATGCCAGCGCGGATGTATCGAAGTAAGTGCTCTTCAGCAGTTGAGGCGCGTGGGCGCCGCTGGATTGCGCGAGCAATGGCGCGCGGCGCAACTTGTCGAGATCCTTGACCGAAACTCGTAGCTTCAACTCCCGTTCCATACTGCCTCCGATGTGGCACCTGACTATCAGACTACACCGCAGCGGCGGGACTGCCGACGCTTCCCGTCGTGCGCACTCCAGTTGAGACGATCGCGCGCAGCGCACGCGAGTTCCCACACTGAACCGTCCCTTTTGCGTTTTAAGCGCTTGCTGTCACTGGCGGAGACCGAGATACGGCTCTCCGGCCATCACGCATGCATTGATCCGAGCGATCCGTTTTCAACCCGATGCTTCGTCTTCCCAATCGTGCCACTCGACCCGATGCGTCTTCAGATAGCCGCTTACCGCCTCCCCAACAGTCGGAAAGAAGTTGCTTTCGCCGAACGTGCCAAACATCCCGTAATGCTTGAGACTGTCTTTTACTGGGCCTTTCAGCTCCGCGAAGACCAGCTTGACCTGCCGCGCCGCCAGTTCGCCATGCAGCCGTTCGAGTACATCGGCGGCGGTCAGGTCGATATCGGTCACGGGCTCCGCCGCGATGACGATCCAGCGCGCCGGCTGGGGCGACTCGTCGACGGCGCGCAGCACGCGCTCACGAAAGATCTCTCCGTTCGCGAAAAAAAGCGGCGCATCCCAGCGCAGCAGCACGAGTCCGGGCACGCGCCGCGCTTCCGGATGGCGCGACACGTCGTGATAGCCCTTCATGCCGTCGACCCGCCCGAGCACGGCGTCGTAAGGCCGCCACGCACGCCATAGGAACGACAGCACGGTGAGCAGCAGCGCCACTGCAATGCCGTTCACGACACCAAGGATTACAACGCCGACGAAACACACCACCGCCAGCACGAACTCGCTCTTGCGCAGACGATAAAGCCGCACGACGCCCCGCACCTCGATCATGTTCACGCATGCGGCAATCACGATGGCAGCCAGCGCGGATTGCGGCGTGTGCGAAAGCGCGCGTGGCGCGAACAGGAGCAGCGCGGCGACGACGGCGGCCGCCACCACGCCCGTCGCCTGCGTCTTTGCGCCCGCCGCTTCCGCGACCGGGGTGCGCGAGCCGCTCGCGCTCACCGCGAACCCTTGCACCAGACCGGCGGCGATGTTCGACAGCCCGAGCGCGACGCATTCGTGATTCCGGTCCACGCTGGTGTCGTTGCGCAATTCATAGGTACGTGACAGCACGCTGATATCCGTGAACGAAACGAGCGCGATCGCCGCGGCGCTGCCCGCGAGATGCAGCCAGTCGTCGAGCGTCACGTTCGGGATGCGCGGCACCGGCAGGCCTGGCGGGACTGTGCCGACGGTCGCGACGCCCGCGCGCCGGGACAGATCGAACCACATCACCACCACCGTCGCGCCCGCCACGGCGAGCAGCACGCCCGGCGCTTTCGGCCAGAGCCGTTTGAAGACGAGTATCAAGACGAGCGCGGCGACGCCAAGCGCGAACGATGTCGCGTTGACCCTCGATGCCGCGATGCCTTCGACCAGGTCGCGCACCTGCTCGACGAACGATTCGCCATGGCCCTTGAATCCCAGCAGCTTCGGCAACTGTCCGATGCTGATCGTCAGCATGATGCCGTTCAGGAAACCGTGCCGGATGGGCAGCGACAGAAGCTCGGTGACGAAGCCGAGCCTGAGCGCCCCGACCGCGACGCAGATCGCGCCCGTGAATATCGCAAGTGCCCCGGCAAGGGCCAGCGCGCGCGTGGAATCGCCGTGGGCAAGCGGCACGATGCTTGCGGCGATCAATGCGACCAGCGCGGAGTCGGGGCCGAGAACGAGGATGCGGCTCGGGCCGAAAAGCGCATACGCCAGCATCGCGGCGAACGATGCATAGAGGCCGCTGACGGTGGGCAGGCCGGCTGCGTTCGCGTACGCCATGCCGGCAGGCACGAGAACGGCGCTGAGCGTGATGCCGGCAAGCAGATCGTGCGGCAGCCACGGCAATTGATAGCCACGCACCGCGGCGAGGCCGGTGACCCACCGGAGTGGGCCGGCAGCGGGCTTGCGAGTCGATTGGACCGTATGTGGGCGGGCACGGCTTTTCATGTTCATCGTGGCGTGTCAGGAAACCCCGGCGGAATCGTTCGCCATCTCCGCCTGTGCCATTGAAGATTATGTTCCCGTGTCATCGGAGAGCAAGCGCGGTTTCACGATGTTGCGTTTCGATATCCGACGGCTTTCGTTAGAATCGGTCGTCGTCGAATCAAAAACGCGGATTTGCACAGGCGTGGAGGCATCGCGTCACGAATACCGCTCGCTCTCACCCCATGGCTCATCCTTTACCGGAGGCGAACGTGCCAGGATTACTTCCCGATGTCGACCGCGACGGGCTCCTCGAATATTCGGTGGTGTACACCGACCGGTCGATCAATCACATGTCGCAGCGCTTCCAGGGCGTGATGCGCGATATTTCCACCGCGCTGAAGAAAGTCTACAACGCGAAGGCGGCCGTCATCGTCCCCGGCAGCGGGACGTTCGGCATGGAGGCCGTGGCCCGGCAGTTCGCGACGAACAAGAAGTGTGTGGTCATCCGCAACGGCTGGTTCAGTTACCGCTGGTCGCAGATTTTCGACATGGGCGGCATTCCGTCCGAGTCGATCGTGCTGAAAGCGCGCCCCGTCGAAGCGGGCAGGCAAGCGGCGTTTGCACCGGCTCCGATCGACGAAGTCGTCGCGACGATTCGCGAGCACAAACCGGATCTGGTCTTCGCCGCGCACGTCGAAACCGCATCCGGGATGATGTTGCCTGATGCGTATCTGCGCGCCGTGGCCGACGCCGTGCATGCGGTCGGCGGCATGTTCGTACTGGATTGCATCGCGTCCGGCACGATCTGGGTCGACATGGAGAAGAGCGGCGTCGATGTGTTGATCAGCGCGCCGCAAAAGGGCTGGAGCGCGTCGCCGGGTTGCGCGCTGGTCATGCTCGGCCCGCTCGCTCGCGAGCGCATCGATGCGACGACCAGCACCAGTTTTGCGTGCGATCTGCGCAAGTGGCTGCAGATCTTGGAAGCCTACGAGAACGGCGGGTTTGCGTATCACGCGACGATGCCTACGGACAGCCTCGCGACGCTGCGCGACGTCATCAAGGAGACCGAAGCGTACGGCTTCGACAAGGTGAGGGCGGAGCAGCTCGAACTCGGCACGCGGATTCGTGCGTTGCTGGCCGAAAAGGGGTTCAGGAGCGTTGCCGCCGAAGGCTTTGAGGCACCGGGCGTCGTGGTCAGCTACACGGACGATGACGACATCCGCTCCGGCAAGAAATTCGCCGATGTCGGTGTGCAGATCGCGGCCGGCGTGCCGCTTCAATGCGACGAGCCCGCGGATTTCAAGACCTTCCGTATCGGCTTGTTCGGGCTCGACAAACTGCATGATGTCGATGCCGCGGTCGCGCGGTTTGGGAGTGCGTTGGAGCGGGTGCTGTAGCGCATCGGTTCGGTGTGAACGTACATGGCGGCGCATGTGGCGAAGACGTCGATGCCTTCGACGCGATCAAATGCGCCGCCTGTACCGCCGACGCCTTTGAGCTCGATAACCACAGTGCCCATCGCGGACAATGGACTCCACGGCGGCTAAATCCCACGTCGCACGGACGGTCGTCAATTCGTACTCGTCGAATAGCGGCTCGTCGAAGTAGTAGTGACTGATTCTGAGATCTGCGATACCCGATGTCACGATGCGATCCAAAGGGGCTTGCAGTGTGATCGATTTCGTATCGTCTGGCTTCGATCCGAAGCGCCCAATGTTTTCCATCGTCAGGCTCTTTTTGTAACCATGTTTGGTCGGTTCTTGACATTCAACGCGATGCCGCATGCGCCGATAATCGCCGTTGCGACTCCCACAATCATGAGAGCCATGCTCACGTGTGCCGTACTGATCATACCGGCGCTCAGAAAGCCGAGAAACACCGAAGTCTGGATGCAAAATATGTAGGCCGGCATCAGGTTGACACGCCGCTGCGGATCGATTGTCTTCATCATGAAACTCGCCGTGAGTGCATTCTGGATGCCGTTTGCCGACCCGATCAGAAACGTGGCGCACATCATGGTCCACGCTGCGTCACTCAATGCGAGCCATAAAATGCCGGCGCCGATGATGCTGGCGGCGATGGAGGCACCGGCGGCATCACCGCGTCTCGCAAACAGGCCCGCAAATAGCACGGGACCGACGATCAGGCCCACACTCAATGCGCTGATCACGAATCCATAGATTTCTGCACTGAATTGCAGCTCAGTACGCACTCGAAATATCAGGAGCACATTGAGCGTCGATGTGAGCACGACAGTCATCAACAGCGGAGCGACCGCACGGATCACGCCGGCCGTGCGAAAGAGACCGAGCAGGTCGAGTCTTCCTTTCTGCTTGGCTTGCGGGGAGGCTTGACCGGATTTCAGACTGACGGAATCCAGCGCCTTGAAACATAACGAAGTGACCGGAGCGGCGACCAACACCAGCAAAGCCAGCAGCAACAGCCCCCGTGAGCGCTCGACCATCCCATACAGCACGCCGCCGAGAGCGGGGCCGCCCACATAACCCATGTTCCGCACCGATTGCGTAATCCGATTGACGCGATCGATGTACCGCTCGTCGTTTGTATAGCCCGGAATAGCCACCATGATTGCTGCCCACAGAAGAGACCCCGTGGATCCGAGCGCCATTGACACGACGATGTAGCTCCAGAACTGATTGGCCAGGGACGCCGCAGCGATCAGAAGCGCCTGAAGGAGAAATACCGCGGGAATCGTTTTACGAGGCCCGATCCGCTGGAGGATCATGGGGGCGATCGGGCCGGATAGAATGCCGCCGATGAGACCGGCGGCAAGCAATATCGATACCGATGCAGTATCGTCAGCCAGCCTCAGTGCAAAGTTCACTTGAGCTGCTTCATCCGCGAAGCTGCCAAACGACAGGGAGATGCAGATGAAGACGAACGCCCATCGACCCCTGATGCACATCAAAGTGCCCCCTAACGTGCCAGCGATTCGGCTACGCTCAGCAAATCATTGTTAAGCAGCGTGTCTTTCCCACTTGATAAACCTGCTATGTCCACTTGCTGCCCGGCCGACAGGTGAGTCAGAAAGTCGTGCAATGTGCGACTGTATCTGAAGCTGCCGCAGTGGCCGTGGGCCGCGCCCAGGATCTCGCCGTCTTGTAATACAGGCATCCACTGCAGGGTGCTTACGGCGTTGAGCGCAATGACATCGTCCAGTTCATCTATTTCGACGATCGGACGGCCGACATTCAGGCGGCTGCTGGTGCCTGCCGGGTATGCGGGATGAATCTATATGGATGGGTTGAGTTTGTCGAGGTGGAAAAATGAATTTCGTACTTTTACGAAATTTCTATTTCGGGATGTGTTTTGTTGTCCGATTGCCTGATAAAAGAGGCGGGGTTTATCTATTTGGTTATCGCTATTGGTTTGATAATGGCGACGATTTCCCGCCCGCTGCTCAACGGGGTCGGCCGCAGCCGACCCGCGTCAAGCGATTGCATCAACAGCAATCACGCCGCCACGTTCCGATTCGCCTCGATCACCGTCAACGCCGTCATGTTCACGATCCGCCGCACCGTCGCACTCGAAGTGAGAATGTTCACCGGTGCATTGACCCCGAGCAGGAACGGTCCCACGGCAACGTTGCTGCCGGCTTCGGTCTTGAGCAGGTTATAGGCAATATTCCCCGCATCGACGTTCGGACACACGAGCAGGTTCGCCGCGCCCTTCAGCGGCGACATCGGCAGCAGCCGCGCCCGCAGCCCTTCATCGAGCGCGCAGTCGCCATGCATCTCGCCATCGGCCTCGATATCCGGCGCCTGCGCGCGAATGATCTCCAGCGCCTGCCGCATCTTCACGCCCGAAGCCGCGCTCCCCGAGCCGAAGTTCGACCGCGACAGCAGCGCAGCCTTCGGCGTCAGATTCAGCCACTCCATCTGCCGTGCCGCGGCGATCGTGAATTCCGCGATCTGCTCCGCATCGGGGTTGTCGTTGACGTGCGTATCCACCAGCGCGACCGTCCGCTGATTGAGCAGCAGGATATTCATCGCCGCGTAGGTCGACGCATCGGGCTTCCTGCCGATCACTTCGTCCACGAACCGCAGGTGATTGTGATATTCACCGACCGTCCCGCAGATCATCCCGTCCGCATCGCCGAGCCGCACCATCATCGCGCCGATCAGCGTCAGGCGACGCCGCATTTCGACGCGCGCCATTTCCTTCGAAATGCCGTCGCGGCAGCGCAGTTCCCAGTACGTCGTCCAGTATTGCGGGAAGCGCTCATCATATTCCGGATTGGTCACTTCGACGTCCTGACCGAGCCGCAGGCGCAGGCCGAACCGCTCGATACGCGCGAGCAGCACCTCCGGACGGCCGACGAGGATCGGCCGCGCGAGCTTCTCGTCGACGATGACCTGCACCGCGCGCAGCACGCGCTCGTCCTCGCCTTCGGTGAACACGATGCGTGCCTTGCCGCCGTCACGCACGAACTGGCGGGCGGTCGCGAACAGCGGCTTCATGAACGCGCCCGAGTGGTAGACGAACTGCTGCAGCTGCTCGACGTACGCGTCGAGATCCTCGAGCGGGCGCGTCGCCACGCCGCCTTCGATCGCCGCCTTGGCGACGGCCGGCGCGATACGCACGATCAGGCGCGGATCGAACGGCTTCGGAATCAGGTATTGCGGACCGAACGACACTTCGTCGCCGCCGTAGGCCGCCGCGACGATGTCGTTCTGCTCTTCCTGCGCGAGGCCGGCGATCGCGTGAACCGCGGCAATTTCCATTTCACGGGTGATGGTTGTTGCGCCCACATCCAGTGCGCCGCGGAAAATGTACGGGAAGCACAGCACGTTGTTGACCTGGTTCGGGAAATCCGAGCGGCCGGTGGCGATCACGACATCGTCGCGCGTGGCATGCGCCAGTTCCGGGAAGATTTCCGGCGTCGGATTGGCCAGCGCGAGAATCAGCGGACGCGCGGCCATCGCCTTCAGCATGTCCGCGCTCAGGATGCCGCCGACCGACAGCCCGAGGAACACGTCGGCGCCGCCGATCACGTCGGCCAGCGTGCGCGCGTCGGTTTCCTGCGCGAAGCGTTCCTTGGCCGGATCCATCAGCGTGGTACGGCCGCGATAGACGACGCCTTCGATATCGGTCGCCCAGATGTTCGCGACCGGCAGCCCGAGATCGACCAGCAGGTCCAGGCACGCGAGCGCGGCGGCGCCGGCGCCCGACGTGACGACCTTCACTTCCTTGATCGACTTCCCGACCACCTTCAGCCCGTTGATGAACGCGGCGGCGACGGTGATGGCGGTGCCATGCTGGTCGTCGTGGAAGACGGGGATCTTCATGCGCTCGCGCAGCTTGCGCTCGACCGTGAAGCACTCCGGCGCCTTGATGTCCTCGAGGTTGATCCCGCCGAACGTGGGCTCCAGGCCCGCGATGATGTCGACGAGCTTGTCCGGGTCGGTCTCGTTGATCTCGATGTCGAACACGTCGATGCCGGCGAACTTCTTGAACAGCACGGCCTTGCCTTCCATGACCGGCTTCGAAGCGAGCGCGCCGATGTTGCCCAGACCCAGCACGGCGGTGCCGTTGGTGATCACGCCCACCAGATTCCCGCGGCTCGTGAAGCGGCGCGCCTGCAGCGGATCGGCGGCGATCGCCTCGCACACGCTGGCGACGCCGGGCGTGTAGGCGAGCGCGAGATCGCGCTGCGTCACGAGCGGCTTGCTGGCGACGACCGAGACCTTCCCCGGGGTCGGAAACTCGTGATAGTCGTACGCGGCCTGCTGCTGGGTCTCTGTCTGTTTCATGTTTTTTGGTCCGGGCGTGCGCGCCAGGCCAGTCCCGACGCGATCCAGGGACGATTCTAGGGGCCGGCCATAAGGAGATGATTCTGTTTTAATATCGGTCCATCACTTTTTCATGATGGGTCCGTGGCCGGCGATGACATTCGACGCAAACGACGTGGTCCGGCGGCTGGGCGCGCGCCTGAAGATGCGGCACCTGATGCTGTTGCTGCAGATCCAGCAGCACGGGTCGCTGACGCGCGTCGCCGAGCACATGGCCAGCAGCCAGCCGGCCGTGACCAACGCGCTGTCCGAGCTGGAAAGCATGTTCGGCACGCCGCTGTTCGAGCGCACGTCGCGCGGGATGCGCCCGACCGCGCTCGGTTCGGTCGTGCTCGAGCGGGCCCGCGCGATGCTGAAGGATCTCGACCATCTCGCCCGCGAGATGGAGGCGGTCGCGGCCGGCCATGCGGCGCACCTGCATATCGGCGTGATTCCGTTTATTTCGGGACAGATGCTGTCGGCCGCGCTCAAGCGTCTGCAATCCCGGATGGAACGGCGCCTGACCGTGACGATCCACGAAGGCACCAGCGACCAGTTGCTGCTGCAGCTCAAGGACCACAGCGTCGACCTCGTGATCGGGCGGGCGTCGTCGGCGATCGATCTGGGGCAGGTGTCCTTTGAAGTGCTGTATCAGCAGCAGCCGCGGATGATCGCGAGCCGGCGCCTGGCCGCGAAACTGGCCCGCACGAGGCTCGACTGGCAGAAGCTGCACGCGCTGGACTGGATTCTCGGCGCACCGCATACGCCGATGCGGGAGCAGGTGACCGACCTGTTCCTGTCGGCGGGCATCGCGCCGCCCGTGCCGATCGTCGAAAGCTACTCGTCGAAGCTGATCGGCGAGATGATCGCGTCGAGCGACGACGCGGTGTCGATCGTGCCGGCCGATATCGCGGAAGAAATGGTGCGTATCGCCGGCGTCGCGATCGTGCCTTACTCGCTGGTCTGGACGCTGCCGCCCATCGCGCTGTTCACCCGCGCCGGCGAATCGCATGCGCCGACGCGGGATCTGCTGGTTCAGGCATTGCGCGAGATCTGCCGGGAAACCTACGTCGAAGTGCCGCGATAACGCTTGGCGGAGGCGGGTCCTGCCCGCACGGGCGGAAATCCCATTACGCGGCCCGAGCGCCGCCGCCAACGCCCGGCTCCACGCCGCATCCGGACAAACCCCCGTTCGCCGTGATTCGCCCGAAACCCCGGCGGCACAAGCCACGCCCCGCGCATAGTGGTTTCCACTCATAGTCGCAAACGGTCAAGAACAGGTCGCCGCCGGTCTTTTCGCGACCAATATGGCTCGTTACTTTTACTCCCACGATGCAGGCCGGGACGCACACCGCGAACCCGTCGGACATCGGTCCAATCGGGAGGGAGAAACCATGAAGTCGACAAAGATCGCCGCGTTCGTCGCGGCCATGCTGGCGACCGGCGCGTTCGCGACCGCGGCGCAGGCAGAAACGGATGCCGCGACCTGCCGCAACGTACGCTTCGCGGATATCGGCTGGACCGACATCACGTCCACGACGGCGCTCGCGTCGACGGTGTTCGAGGGGCTCGGCTACAAGCCGACGACGACGATTGCATCGGTGCCGATCTCGTTCGCCGGCCTGAAGAGCAAGCAGCTCGACGTGTCGCTCGGCTACTGGTGGCCGGTGCAGCAAAAGCAGCTTCAGCCGTTCCTCGACAGCAAGTCGATCAACGTGGTCGAGCCGCCGAACCTGTCGGGCGCGAAGGCGACGCTCGCGGTGCCGAGCTATGCATACCAGGCCGGCCTGAAGACCTTCGAGGACATCGCGAAGCACCGCGCCGAGCTCGACGGCAAGATCTACGGGATCGAGCCGGGCAGCAGCGCGAACGCGACGATCCAGAAGATGATCGACACGAACCAGTACGGCCTCGGCGGCTTCAAGCTGGTCGAATCTAGCGAGGCGGGGATGCTCGTGACGGTCGAGCGCGCGATCCGCGAGAAGAAGTGGGTTGTCTTCCTCGGCTGGGAGCCGCATCCGATGAACATTCAGATCAGCATGAACTACCTGTCCGGCGGCGATGCGTCGTTCGGCCCGAACTATGGCGAAGCGCGCGTGTACACGCTGACGGCGCCCGACTTCATCTCGCGCTGCCCGAACGCGGGCAAGCTCGTCGAGAACCTGCGCTTCTCGACGCAGCTCGAGAACCAGCTGATGCAGTCGGTGATGAACAAGACGAAGCCGGCCGACGCCGCGAAGGCGTATCTGAAGAAGAATCCGCAGGTGCTCGATGCGTGGCTCGCCGGCGTCAAGACGTTCGACGGCAAGGACGGCCTGCCTGCCGTGAAGGCCTATCTCGGTCTGTAACGGCCCGCGCGCCGATGCGTGCGGCGCGCAGCGACGAATCATCTGCAGTACGACACAATCCGAATCAAGCGAGGGTAGTCAGCATGAACCACGAAGTCATCATCACCTGCGCGGTCACCGGCGCAGGCGATACGGTCGGCAAGCATCCGGCGATTCCGGTCACGCCGAAGGAAATCGCGTCCGCCGCGATCGAAGCCGCGAAGGCCGGCGCGACGGTTGCGCACTGCCATGTCCGCGATCCGCAGACGGGCCGCGGCAGCCGCGATCCGAACCTGTACCGCGAAGTGGTCGACCGGATCCGCTCGGCCGACGTCGACGTGATCATCAATCTGACGGCCGGCATGGGCGGCGATCTGGAAATCGGGCCTGGTGAGGATCCGATGCGCTTCGGCAAGGGGACCGACCTCGTCGGCGGCCTCACGCGCCTCGCGCACGTCGAGGAACTGCTGCCGGAAATCTGCACGCTGGATTGCGGCACGCTGAATTTCGGCGACGGCGACTATATCTACGTGTCGACGCCCGCGCAGCTGCGCGCGGGTGCCAAGCGCATCCAGGAACTCGGCGTGAAGCCGGAGCTGGAAATCTTCGATACGGGCCATCTGTGGTTCGCGAAGCAATTGCTGAAGGAAGGGCTGCTCGACGATCCGCCGCTGTTCCAGCTGTGCCTCGGCATTCCGTGGGGCGCACCGGCCGACACCGGCACGATGAAGGCGATGGTCGACCACCTGCCGCCGGGCGCGCACTGGGCCGGCTTCGGGATCGGCCGCATGCAGATGCCGATGGTCGCGCAGGCGATGCTGCTCGGCGGTCACGTGCGCGTCGGCCTCGAAGACAACATCTGGCTCGATCGCGGCGTGCATGCGACCAACGGCACGCTCGTCGAGCGCGCGCGGGAAATCATCGAGCGGCTCGGCGGCCGCGTGCTGACGCCGGCCGAAGGACGTCGCAAGCTCGGCCTGCCGGCGCGCGGCGAGCGTCCGCTCGAACGCCGCGCGGCGACCGAATTCGCGTGAGCGTCGACGGCTGATTCAGTGATGCATTGCGGCGGCACGCACGAGGGCGGCCGCCGTCCGATTCCCCTCGATTTGAAGGATGCGTGGACATGGCTGTGAAGACCGACATCAAGACGTTCGCCGCGATCGGCACCGGCGTGATCGGCGGCGGATGGATTTGCCGTGCGCTCGCGCACGGTCTCGACGTGGTCGTGTGGGACCCGGCGCCGGGCGCGCAAGAGCGGCTGCACGCGAGCGTCGCGAATGCATGGCCCGCGCTCGAACGCGTCGGCCTCGCGCCGGGCGCGGATCCCGCGCGGCTGCGCTTTGCGGCGACGATCGAGGCCTGCGTCGCCGCCGCGGACTTCATCCAGGAAAGCGCGCCCGAGCGCGAGGCGCTGAAACTCGAACTGCACGAACAGATCAGCCGCGCGGCGAAGCCCGACGCGATCATCGCATCGTCGACGTCGGGGCTGCTGCCGACCGACTTCTACGCACGTGCGACGCATCCTGAGCGCTGCGTGGTCGGCCACCCGTTCAATCCGGTCTACCTGCTGCCGCTCGTCGAGGTGCTCGGCGGCGTGCGCACGTCGCCGGAAGCGGTCGAAGCGGCGATGGCGATCTATCGCAAGCTCGGCATGCGGCCGCTGCACGTGCGCAAGGAAGTGCCGGGCTTCATCGCGGACCGGCTGCTCGAGGCGTTGTGGCGCGAGGCGCTGCATCTCGTCAACGAAGGCGTCGCGACGACCGGCGAGATCGACGATGCGATCCGCTTCGGCGCGGGCATCCGCTGGTCGTTCATGGGCACGTTCCTGACCTATACGCTGGCCGGCGGCGACGCGGGCATGCGACACTTCATGCAGCAGTTCGGCCCCGCGCTCGAACTGCCATGGACGAAGCTGGTCGCGCCGACGCTGACCGACGAACTGATCGACAGCGTCGTCGAAGGCACGAGCGAACAGCAGGGCACGCGCAGCATCAAGGCGCTCGAACGCTATCGCGACGAGTGCATTACCGAGGTGCTGAAGGCGATCGCCGCGGTGAAGACGCGGCACGGAATGCGATTCGAGGACTGAATGAACATGACCGGCGATACCCCGCTGACGATATACCGCGACGTCGTGCGGCCCGAGTGGGTCGACTACAACGGCCATCTGCGCGACGCGTTCTATCTGCTGATCTTCAGTTTCGCGACCGATGCGCTGCTGGAGCGCATCGGTCTCGACGACGCCGCGCGTCGCGAGCGGGGCCGCTCGGTCTATACGCTCGAAGCGCACGTGAACTATCTGCAGGAGATCAAGGAAGGCACGCGCGTGCGTGTCGATGCGCGGGTGTTCGCGCACGACGCGAAGCGGCTGCACCTGTATCTCGAACTGTTCGCGGACGGGCACGACGGCGCGGTGTCGGCGAGCGAGCAGATGCTGCTGCACGTCGACACGCGCGGCGGCGCGAAATCGGCGCCGTTCGACGACGACGTCGCCGCGCGCGTGGCCGAACTGCATGCGTTGCAGCGCGATTGCGCGGCGCCCGCGTATGCGGGCCGCGTGATCGGCCTGCCGCCGCGCCGCTAGCGCCGGCGGCGACGGGGCGCGCACGATGCTCGAACCGGAAATCGCGGCGTTCGTATCGGCTGTCGACGCGGCGTATCCGGCCGGCGCGGCGGCGCGCTCGCCTGACGAGCAACGCCGCCTCTACGATCGTTTCGCGGCCGCATGGACGCCGGCCGAACTGCCGCCCGGCATCGTGCAGCACGATGCGGTGTGGCACGCACCGCACGGACACGCGATCGCGCTGCGGCGCTACGCGAGGGCACACGGCGAACCGCGCGGCACCGTGCTGTTTTTTCATGGCGGCGGCTTCGTCGTCGGCTCGCTCGACAGTCACGCGCTGATCACCGCGCAACTGGCGGCCGACACGGGGCTGGCCGTGATCGCGGTCGATTACCGGCTCGCGCCCGAGCATCGCGCGCCGGCCGCGCTCGAGGATTGCCTGGCCGTCACGCGCGCCGCGCGCGATGCGTGCTGGTCGTTCGGCTCGTGCGCGCGACCGCTGACGCTCGCGGGCGACAGCGCGGGCGGTAATCTCGCGGCCGCCGTCGCCACCGCGCTGCGCGATGCAGGCGAAGGCGGCGTCGACGGGATCGCACTCGTGTATCCGATGCTCGGCATCGAACCGCAATCGCCGGCACGCGAAACGCAAGCGCACGCGCCGATGCTGACGCTCGACGACGTCCATCGTTATCGCGCGATGTACTGGGGCGCGGAACAACACGTTGCGCCGGGCGATGACGATCCGCTGTTGCGTGCGTCGGTGCCGCTCGCGGCGTCGCGTTTCGACGGGCTGCCGCCGGTGCTTGCGATCGGCGCGGAACACGATCCGCTGCGCGACGATGCGCGTGTATACGTCGAACGGATTCGCGCGGCCGGCGGCGCCGCGCGTTACTGGATGGGGAAGGGGCTGGTGCACGGCTGCTGGCGCGCGCTCGGAACGAGCCCGCAGGCGGCGCGGATGCACCGGATGGTCGGCGAGTTTCTGCTCGCACCACATGCGTAGCGGGCGTTTCCGGGAGGCAACGATGCAGGCAGCGCAACACCGTATCGAGGACTGGCGGACTTTTTCCGTCGACGCGGCCATCGCGGCGGCGACGATCGGCGATGGCGCGGTGGACGTCGAGTGGAGCGACACGCGACGATCGCCGTTTCACTTCGACTGGTTGCGCGACAACTGCGCGTGTTCCGCGTGCGTGCATGCGGTCACGCGCGAACAGGTGTTCGAGATCGCCGACGCGCGCGAGGATCTGTCGGCGCGCGTCGTGCAGGTCGAAACCGACGGCGCGCTGCACGTCGAGTGGAACGACGGGCATCGCAGCACCTGGTCGCCGGGATGGTTGCGCGCGCATGCGTACGACGATGCGTCGCGCGCGGAGCGTCAGGCCGCGCACGGGCGGCACATGTGGACCGGCGACGACGCGACGGCGATCGGCGTGTTCGCATGGCGTGACGTGATGGAGGACGACGGCGCGTTGCGCGCGTGGCTCGCCGCGTTGCAGCGCACGGGGCTGACGCTCGTCGAGGGTGTGCCGGCCGAACGCGGCCGGGTCGACCAGGTCGCGCGTCGAATCGGCCTGATTCGCGAAAGCAATTTCGGCGTGCTGTTCGACGTCGAATCGAAGCCGCGACCGGACAGTAACGCCTATACGTCGCTCAACCTGCCGCCGCACACCGACCTGCCGACGCGCGAATTGCAGCCGGGCGTGCAGTTCCTGCATTGCCTCGCGAACGACGCGACGGGCGGAGACAGCGTCTTCCTCGACGGCTTCGCGCTCGCGGATGCGCTGCGGCGCGAATATCCGACCGATTTCGGGCACCTTGCGTCGACACCGTTCGAGTTCTGGAACAAGAGTGCGGACAGTGACTACCGCTGTTCGGCGCCGGTGATCGGCCTCGATGCGCGCGGCAACGTGACCGAGGTGCGCGTCGCGAATTTCCTGCGCGGGCCGCTCGATGCGCCGGCCGATGCGGTGGCGGCTGTCTATCGTGCTTACCGGCGCTTTCTCGCGCTCGCGCGCGAGCCGCGCTTTCGCGTGCAGCGTCGGCTGCGGGCCGGCGACATGTGGGCGTTCGACAACCGGCGCGTGCTGCACGCGCGCACCGAGTTCGATCCGTCGACGGGCCGCCGGCATCTGCAGGGATGTTACGTCGATCGCGACGAACTGCTGTCGCGGTGGCGCGTGCTGTCGCGGACGGTGCCTGCGGCAGCCGCGGCGCGCTGATCGGCGCATACCGCTTCGTGATGCCTACCTCGCCGTGGAAAAAGCGCCCGGACGCCACGCGCCCGGGCGAAGCCACCCGCTGCCGGGCGGCGGAGGTATGCGTTTCACAAAAAAAGACGAGCCCGCAAGACGGGCTCGTCCGGATCCAGCTTCATCGCGCGATGTGCGGTGCGCGGTGCGCCCGCCGGGGGCGCGTCGGCTTACTGGCCGAAGAAGACCGAGTCGCGAGCGTTCGACGACGCTGCGGCAGGGGCGCCCGAGTGGACGACCGGAGCCGGTTGCGCGCCGTAGCCGCTGGCATCGGCACCATGAACACGCGCTTCCGCCGACTGGATGTCGTTCGGGTAGTACGGGCTCGACACGCCCGGCTTGTAGCCGGCTTGTTCGAGCTGGACGAGTTCGTTGCGCACTTGTGCGCGCGTCACGGTGCTTTGTGCGAAAGCGCTGAACGAAGCGGACAGGGCGACAGCGGCAACGACTGCGGAAACGAGCGACTTCATGATGACCTCCGGTGTTTTATTGGCTTCGCCGTCGACACCATGTCTTCAGCGATTGACTAAATCTTAGTCACCGGGTGGTTCAGGGTAAACGCTGATTTTGACGATAAATTGTTTCCTGGTTGGTAACAGTGGCGCGTCGAATCAGGCTTTCATCGGCCTTTCATTTCCGTAAGTGTAATAAGTGTGAAGAATAGCCGATAGCGACGCGCGTGTCAGCGCACCTCGGCCGTCGTATCGAACGGCTTGCCCGGCGGCCGGCCAGCCGGTGCGCCCGCGCTCAGGAAGCGCACGCCCGTCGCGGCCTCCGACGCTTCCCACAAGCGCGCCGCGCGCGGCACGCTCGCGGGCGCCGGCAGGCCGCGCGACTCGAACCAGCCGGACGGTCCGATGTACGCGCCGCCGGCGAGCTCGGGCGACGTCGCCGCGTGGATCGCGGGCAACGCGCCCTGATCGGCCGGTTGCGCGAGATAACGGTTCGCCGCGCGCATCAGCGCGGCGCGGGTGGGCGAACTGTCCATCGCGGGGCCCGCGAACTGCAGGTTGGTTGCCGCGTAGCCGGGATGCGCGGCGACGCTGATTCCCGCGAACGCCGCGCGCTGGAAGCGGCGCTGCAGCTCGATCGCGAACACGAGGTTCGCGAGCTTGCTGTCGCAGTAGGCGAGATAACGGTTGTAGCGATGCTCGGCCCGCAGGTCGTCGACGCGGATCCGGCCGCCGCGGTTGAAGCCGCTCGACATCGTCACGACGCGCGCCCGCGGTGCGGCGGACAGCGCCGGCAGCAGATGGCCGGTCAGCGCGAAATGGCCGAGGTGGTTGGTGCCGAACTGCATCTCGAAGCCGTCGTGCGTGTGCCGCAGCGGCAGGAACATCACGCCGGCGTTGTTGCAGAGGATGTCGACGCGGCCGTGGCGCGCGGAGATGTCGGCGGCGAAGCGCCGGATCGACGCGAGATCGGCGAGGTCGAGCGGATCGACTTCGACCCGTGCGGCAGGATGAAGCCGCCGGATCGCATCCGCGGCTTGTGCGGCGCGCGCGGCATCGCGGCAGCCCATCACGACGGTCGCGCCCTTGGCGGCCAGCGTTTCAGCGATCTGCCAGCCGAGGCCGCTGTTGGCGCCGGTCACGACCGCGACCTTGCCGCCTTGCGCCGGGACGTGGCGCGCGCTCCATGCATGCATGTCTGCCTCCATCGGCGTGGCCGGTGCGCCACGACGCGTAATCGTTACATTGAATAATGTAACGATAGTCCGCGCGAGCGGGGTAGGCAAGCGGGGAAATTAGACGCGCGCTTCCAGGGGCGGGCGTTGGCATCACGCAGCCAGCCCTCGCACGCGGCGGGCGGACCTTAGCGGCTGCCCGCCAGCGCCAGTACTTCCGCGGCGGAGATCATCGCGGCCGCGTTCGCGGGGGCCGGGCGCTCGGCCGGGCGGAATACTTCGTCGCCGCGCTGGATGACCTGGCGCGACAGTGCGCAGGTGCCGGTGCGCTGCGCGAAGCGGCGGCGCCAGCGCTGTTCGCCGTAATGACAGCGGCCGGGTTCGACCCAGCGGACGACGAGCAGCGTATCGGAACGTTCGAGAATTTCGACGAAGACGTCGGCGGGATCGAGCGCAGGCAGGGATTTCGAGGCCTTCATTTTGCCGTTTCCTAAAACTCGTGCGGTCGGCCGTGGCAGTGGATGTCACTACCCGCGGGCGCATCCGTAGCGGTTTCCATGAGTGGTGCGGTAAATGTAAGCGTCTGTGACCGGAAAAAACATCCTGTCTGGCTCAAATTACCTTTTGCCGAATCAGAAACAATCGACGCGCATTTTCTTGAAAAAGCATCGACAAAAGCGCCCCGGACGCGAACGTCCGGGGCGAAACATCGGGCCGCGCCACCGTGTCTGCTCGCTCAGTCACGTGGACACCGCGGGGGACGGAACTGCCCGTCAGGGATCGTTGACGGGCGGGGTGCGGTGTACCGGGAAGCGCGGTCCGGCAACACCATGATCGCGCGCGCACCCGGTTAGAACCCTGACGCGAACATGACTTTCTTGTCAGTTTCGCCCCGCCGTCGCGTGGTGCGGGCCTCGGCAATTGCCGCAAACCCCCGCCGGTATTGGCGTCGCGCGACGAGCGGCCGATCGCCGGCCTCCGCAAAAGAGCAGCCTCGCCGCCGGCCTTTCTTCCTTCGGCCCCAATTCTCCCTCTCGGGAAAATACTGAATCGCGGGTTCGTGACAAACCCCGAAACTGTTCCTATGATTGGTTGGACCTTTAGTCCTTTGTGCCAATCGATCGGCTCGGCCGACTTCCACAGGAGAAGTGCTCATGAGATTGCAGGGCAAGCGCGCGCTGGTGACGGCGGCCGGGCAGGGTATCGGCCGCGCGACCGCGCTGCGGTTCGCAAGCGAGGGCGCCGACGTGCTGGCGACCGACATCAACGAAGCCGCGCTCGCGCAACTCGCGGCCGACGCCGAACGCGCGGGCGGCCGCCTGGCGACGCGGCGGCTCGACGTGACCGACGCGGGCGACGTCGCGGCACTCGCCGCGCAGGAGCGCGCGTTCGACGTGCTGTTCAACTGCGCCGGCTACGTGCACCACGGCTCGATCCTCGACTGCGACGACGCCGCCTGGGCGTTCTCGCTGAACCTGAACGTCACGTCGATGTACCGGCTGATCCGCGCGCTGTTGCCGGCGATGCTGGAAGCGGGCGGCGCGTCGATCATCAACATGGCGTCGGCCGCGTCGAGCGTGAAGGGCGTGCCGAACCGCTTCGTCTACGGCACGACCAAGGCGGCCGTGATCGGCCTGACCAAGTCGGTTGCCGCCGATTTCGTCGAGCAGGGCATTCGTTGCAACGCGATCTGCCCGGGCACGATCGAGTCGCCGTCGCTGGAGCAGCGGATCGCCGAACAGGCGCGCACGCGCCAGGTGTCGACCGACACGGTGCGCCAGGCGTTCGTCGCGCGGCAGCCGATGGGCCGTATCGGCACCGCGGATGAAGTCGCCGCGCTCGCGCTGTATCTGGCGTCCGACGAAGCGTCGTTCACCACCGGCGCGATTCACCTGATCGATGGCGGCTGGTCAAACTGACCGCGCTCCCCATTCACTTTCCGATTCCGTTCAGACGACATGAAACTGCTGAGATTTGGCGACAAACACCATGAGAAACCGGGCCTGCTCGACGCGCAGGGAACGATCCGCGACCTGTCGGGCGTGATCGACGATATCGCCGGCGACGCGCTGACGCCCGCGTCGCTCGCACGGCTGCGCGACATCGACCCGTCGTCGTTGCCGCGCGTCGAAGGCACGCCGCGGCTCGGCGCATGCGTCGGCCGCGTCGGCAAGTTCATCTGCATTGGGCTGAATTATTCCGACCACGCGGCCGAATCGGGCATGGACGTCCCGAAGGAGCCGGTCGTGTTCGGCAAATGGACGAGCGCGATTTCGGGGCCGAACGACGACGTCGAGATTCCGCGCGGCTCGGAGAAGACCGACTGGGAAGTCGAACTCGGCGTCGTGATCGGCCAGGGCGGCCGCTATATCGACGAAGCCGACGCGCTGTCGCACGTCGCCGGCTACTGCGTGGTGAACGACGTGTCGGAGCGCGAATATCAGCTCGAGCGCGGCGGCACGTGGGACAAGGGCAAGGGCAACGACACGTTCGGGCCGCTCGGCCCGTGGCTCGTGACGGCCGACGAAGTGCCCGATCCGCACGCGCTGCGGTTGTGGCTGGAGGTGGACGGCCACCGCTACCAGAACGGCACGACCGCGACGATGGTGTTCCGCGTGCCGCACCTGATCAGCTATCTGAGCCGCTTCATGAGCCTGCAGCCGGGCGACGTGATCTCGACCGGCACGCCGCCGGGTGTCGGGCTCGGCCAGAAGCCGCCCGTCTATCTGCGCGCCGGGCAGGTGATCACGCTCGGCATCGACGGGCTCGGCGAGCAGCGCCAGCGCACCGTGCAGGCCTGATTTCCTTTAACGGATCGTTCGCCATGCCTATCATTCGATCGATGCGCGTCCTCGACGTGCGCTTCCCGACCTCGCGCCAGCTCGACGGCTCCGATGCGATGAACCCGGACCCCGATTATTCGGCTGCGTACGTCGTGCTCGAAACCGACCACGACGGGCTCGAAGGCCACGGGCTCACGTTCACCATCGGGCGCGGCAACGAAATCTGCTGCGCGGCGATCGACGCGATGCGTCACCTCGTCGTCGGCCTCGACCTCGACTGGATCCGCGAGGACATGGGCCGCTTCTGGCGGCACGTGACGTCGGACAGCCAGTTGCGCTGGATCGGCCCCGACAAGGGCGCGATCCATCTGGCGACGGGCGCCGTCGTCAACGCGGTGTGGGATCTGTGGGCGAAGGCCGCGGGCAAGCCGCTGTGGCGGCTCGTCGCCGACATGAGCCCCGAGGAAATCGTGCGCGCGATCGACTTCCGCTACCTGACCGACTGCCTGACGCAGGACGAGGCGCTCGCGCTGCTGCACCGCCAGGCGCCGGGCAAGGCCGCACGGATCGCGGCGCTCGAGCGCGACGGCTACCCGTGCTACACGACGTCGGCGGGCTGGCTCGGCTACAGCGACGACAAGCTGCGCCGGCTGTGCCGCGAGGCGGTCGACGCCGGGTTCGACCATGTGAAGCTGAAGGTCGGCGCGAACCTGGAGGACGACATCCGCCGCGTGACGATCGCGCGCGAGGTGATCGGCCCCGCGCGCAAGCTGATGATCGATGCGAACCAGGTGTGGGAAGTCGACGAGGCGATCGACTGGGTGCGCGAGCTGGCGTTCGCGAAACCGTGGTTCATCGAGGAGCCGACGAGCCCCGACGACGTCGAAGGGCATCGCAAGATCCGCGAGGCGATCGCGCCCGTGCAGGTTGCGACCGGCGAGATGTGCCAGAACCGCGTGCTGTTCAAGCAGTTCATCGAGCGCGGCGCGATCGACGTCGTGCAGATCGACGCGTGCCGGCTCGGCGGCGTGAACGAGATTCTCGCGGTGATGCTGCTGGCCGCGAAGTACGGGCTGCCGGTGTGTCCGCATGCGGGCGGCGTCGGGCTGTGCGAATACGTGCAGCACTTGTCGATGATCGACTACGTGTGCATTTCCGGCACGAAAGAAGGGCGCGTGACCGAATACGTCGATCACCTGCACGAGCATTTCGTCGACCCGTGCATCGTGCGCGGCGCGGCGTACATGCCGCCGACGGCGCCCGGCTTCTCGATCGAGATGAAGCCGGAATCGCTGGAGCAGTATCGGTTTCGCGGCTGAAGCACGGCGCCGCGCGTCGCGCGCGGCCACAACATGAACGACGGAGACGCGAAGTGGATTTGAATCTGCATGACAAGGTCGTGATCGTGACCGGCGGCGCGTCGGGCATCGGCGCCGCGATCTCGATGCGGCTCGCCGGCGAAGGCGCGATTCCGGTCGTGTTCGCCCGCCACGCGCCGGACGACGGCTTCTGGCGCGAACTCACGCAGAAGCAGCCGCGCGCCGCGCGCGTGTCGGTTGAACTGCAGGACGACGCGCAGTGCCGCGACGGCGTCGCGCAGACCGTTGCACGTTTCGGCCGTATCGACGGCCTCGTCAACAACGCGGGCATCAACGACAGCGTCGGCCTCGATGCCGGGCGCGACGCGTTCGTCGCATCGCTGGAGCGCAACCTGATCCACTACTACGTGATGGCGCATCACTGCGTGCCGCACCTGAAGGCCACGCGCGGCGCGATCGTCAATATTTCGTCGAAGACGGCCGTCACCGGCCAGGGCAACACGAGCGGCTATTGCGCATCGAAGGGCGCGCAGCTCGCGCTGACGCGCGAATGGGCGGTCGCATTGCGCGACGACGGCGTGCGCGTGAACGCGGTGATCCCGGCGGAGGTGATGACGCCGCTCTACCAGAACTGGATCGCCGGCTTCGACGACCCGGATGCGAAGCTTGCGGAGATCGCCGGCAAGGTGCCGCTCGGCAAGCGCTTCACGACTGCCGACGAGATTGCCGACACGGCCGTGTTCCTGCTGTCGGAACGCGCATCGCACACGACGGGGCAGTGGCTGTTCGTCGATGGCGGCTATACGCATCTCGATCGCGCGATCGGCTGAGGACGGCGAGCCATGCAACCTGATCCGAACCCGGCCGCCGCACCCGCCGCGCTGATCGAGCTGACCGGCGTCAGCAAGCGCTTTCCGGGCGTGCAGGCGCTTGACGATTGCCGCTTCGACCTGCGCGCCGGCGAAGTGCATGCGCTGATGGGCGAGAACGGCGCCGGAAAATCGACACTGATGAAGATCCTCGCCGGCGTGTATCAGAAGGACGGCGGTGAAATCCGGATGGACGGCCACGCGGTGGAGATCGACGATCCGCGCGCCGCGCAGGCGCTGGGGATCGGCATCATCCATCAGGAACTGAACCTGATGAACCACCTGAGCGTCGCGCAGAACATCTTCATCGGCCGCGAGCCGCGCGGCCGCTTCGGCGTGTTCGTCGACGAAGACAAACTGAACCGCGACGCGGCCGCGATCTTCGCGCGGATGCGGCTCGATCTCGACCCGCGCACGCCGGTCGGCCGGCTGACGGTCGCGAAACAGCAGATGGTCGAGATCGCGAAGGCGCTGTCGTTCGACTCGCGGGTGCTCATCATGGACGAGCCGACCGCCGCGCTGAACAACGCGGAGATCGCCGAGCTGTTTCGCATCATCGGCGAGCTGCGCGCGCACGGTGTCGGCATCGTCTATATCTCGCACAAGATGGACGAACTGCGCCAGATCGCCGATCGCGTGACGGTGATGCGCGACGGCAAGTATGTCGCGACCGTGCCGATGGCGGGCACGTCGATGGACGCGATCATCGCGATGATGGTCGGCCGCCAGCTCGATACCGAATTCCGCACGCCGCCCGATACATCCGCGAACGACGTCGCGCTCGAAGTGCGCGGGCTGTCGCGCGGGCGCGCGATCCGCGACGTCGGCTTCACGCTGCGGCGCGGCGAGATCCTCGGCTTCGCGGGGCTGATGGGCGCGGGCCGCACCGAGGTCGCGCGCGCGGTGTTCGGCGCGGACCCGGTCGACGCCGGCGAGATCCGCGTGCACGGCAAGACCGTGACGATCCGCACGCCGGCCGACGCGGTCGCGCACGGGATCGGTTATCTGTCGGAAGATCGCAAGCACTTCGGGCTCGCGGTCGGGATGGACGTGCAGAACAACATCGCGCTGTCGAGCATGCGCCGCTTCGTGCGGCGCGGCATGTTCGTCGATGCGCGCAAGATGCGCGACACCGCGCAGTCGTATGTGCGGCAGCTCGCGATCCGTACGCCGTCGGTCGCGCAGCCCGCGCGCCTGCTGTCGGGCGGCAACCAGCAGAAGATCGTGATCGCGAAGTGGCTGCTGCGCGATTGCGACATCCTGTTCTTCGACGAGCCGACGCGCGGCATCGACGTCGGCGCGAAAAGCGAGATCTATAAGTTGCTCGACGCGCTCGCCGCCGACGGCAAGGCGATCGTGATGATCTCGTCGGAGTTGCCCGAGGTGCTGCGCATGAGCCACCGGATTCTCGTGATGTGCGAAGGGCGCGTGACCGGCGAATTGCGCGCGGCCGACGCCACGCAGGAAAAGATCATGCAGCTCGCGACGCAGCGCGAGTCGACCGTACTGTCCTGAATCAGACGCCTAGGGTCTGTTTACATATGGAACGCACATGCGAATGCCCGAAATCGCTCGGAGGGCAAGAAGTGAGGAGCGCCGTTTGGCCGAGCCAAACAAGCGACGAGCGACGCCGCCATACGGGCGATTTCGGGCATTCCCGTGACATGAATTTTTTAATTTGGGGTTGCCACGAGAACGGCCGCTCGCCGCGTTGCGCTCCTTGCGAATACGTCAGTATTCGCGGCGTCGCGCGCCTCGCGAGCGGCCGTTCTCGTGGCAACGCATGCGCGTTCCATATGTAAACAGACCCTACGATCATGCCCAACGATACGCATCCCGTTCCGCCTCTGGCCACCGGTGACACGCCTGCCGGCGCAGCCGGCCTGAAAGCCCGCTTCTTCAACCCGGCCGCGCGGCAGAAGCTGCTCGCGTTCGCGAGCCTCGTGCTGCTGATCGCATTCTTCAGCTTCGCGTCGCCGAACTTCCTCGACGTCGACAACCTCGTGTCGATCCTGCAGGCCACCGCGGTAAACGGCGTGCTGGCGGTCGCATGCACGTACGTGATCATCACGTCGGGCATCGACCTGTCGGTCGGCACGCTGATGACGTTCTGCGCGGTGATGGCCGGCGTCGTGCTGACGAAGTGGGGGATGCCGCTGCCGCTCGGGATCCTGGCCGCGCTGGGCTTTGGCGCGCTGTCGGGCAGCGTGTCGGGCTTCGTGATCGCGAAGATGAAGGTGCCGCCATTCATCGCGACGCTCGGCATGATGATGCTGTTGAAGGGGCTGTCGCTCGTGATCTCGGGCACGCGGCCGATCTACTTCAACGACACGCCGGGGTTCACGTCGATCGCGCAGGATTCGCTGATCGGCAGCCTGATTCCCGCGCTGCCGATTCCGAACGCGGTGCTGATCCTGTTCCTCGTCGCGATCGGCGCATCGATCGTGCTGAACCGCACGATCTTCGGCCGCTACACGTTCGCGCTCGGCAGCAACGAGGAAGCGCTGCGGCTGTCCGGCGTGAACGTCGATGCGTGGAAGATCGCCGTCTACACGTTCAGCGGCGCGGTGTGCGGGATCGCCGGGCTCTTGATCGCGTCGCGGCTGAATTCCGCGCAGCCGGCGCTCGGGCAGGGCTACGAGCTCGATGCGATCGCGGCCGTCGTGATCGGCGGCACGTCGCTGTCGGGCGGCGCGGGCAGCATCGTGGGCACCATCATCGGCGCGTTCATCATGAGCGTGCTGACCAACGGCCTGCGCATCATGTCGGTCGCGCAGGAATGGCAGACGGTCGTGACGGGCGTGATCATCATCCTCGCCGTCTACGTCGACATCCTGCGCCGGCGCCGCCGCTGACGCACGTACGTGCATGCGCATCTGCTTCACCGCCGGCCGGGCCGGCATTTCAGTCGATACCAACCAAGGAGACGCGAAGTGATCAGGAGCAAGGTGTTGAACGCGATCGTCGGGCTGACGTTCGCCGTCGGCGTGACGGCCGGCGCGCAGGCGCAGGAAACCTACATCCCGCTGATCTCGAAGGGCTTCCAGCATCAGTTCTGGCAGGCCGTGAAAGCAGGCGCGATGCAGGCCGCGAAGGACTACAAGGTGAAGGTGACGTTCGAAGGCCCCGAAACCGAGGCGATGGTCGACAAGCAGATCGACATGCTGTCCGCCGCGATCGCGAAGAAGCCGGCCGCGCTCGGCTTCGCCGCGCTCGACAGCAAGGCCGCGCTGCCGCTCCTGAAGAAGGCGCAGGCCGAGAAGATCCCCGTGATCGCGTTCGACTCGGGCGTCGACAGCGACATCCCGGTGACGACCGCCGCGACCAACAACAAGGCCGCCGCATCGCTCGCCGCCGACAAGCTCGCCGCACTGATCGGCGACGAAGGCGAGGTCGCCGTGGTCGCGCACGACCAGACGAGCCGCACCGGCATCGATCGCCGCGACGGCTTTCTCGAACGGATGAAGTCGGCGCACCCGAAGGTGCGGGTCGTGACCGTGCAGTACGGCGAAGGCGACCAGCTGAAGTCGACCGAGGTGACGAAGTCGATCCTGCAGGCGTATCCGAAGCTCAAGGGTCTGTTCGGCACCAACGAAGGCTCGGCGATCGGCGTGGTGAATGGCGTGCGCGAGATGAAGCGCAAGGTCGTGATCGTCGGCTACGATTCCGGAAAGCAGCAGAAGGACGCGATCCGCAGCGGGCTGATGGCCGGCGCGATCACGCAGAATCCGATCGGAATCGGCTACAAGACCGTCGAGGCGGCCGTGAAGGCGATCAAGGGCGAGAAGCTGCCGAAGGTCATCGATACCGGTTTCTACTGGTATGACAAGACCAATATCGACGACCCGAAGATCTCGGCGGTGTTGTACGACTGAGCGTGACGTGATGCCGCGTTCGAGCGCGAACCACGAGGACACCATGGGCGCAGTGCGGATCGATTCCCATCAGCACTTCTGGCGTTACCGCGCAGCCGACTATCCGTGGATCGGCCCCGGGATGGGCGTGCTCGCCCGCGATTACCTGCCCGACGCGCTGTGGCCGCAGATGCATGCGCACGCGCTCGGCGCGTCGATCGCGGTGCAGGCGCGCGCCGGACGCGACGAGACGTCGTTCCTGCTCGATCTCGCCCGCGACGACGCGCGCATCGCGGCGGTGGTCGGCTGGGAGGATCTCGGTGCGCCGGCGCTCGCCGAGCGCATCGCCGAATGGCGCAGCCCGAAGCTGCGCGGCTTTCGTCACCAGGTGCAGGACGAAGCCGACGTCGACGCGTTCGTCGCGGATCCCGCGTTCAATCGCGGCGTCGCATGGCTGCAGGCGAACGATTACGTGTACGACGTGCTCGTATACGAACGCCAGTTGCCCGACGTGCGCGCGTTCTGCGCACGGCACGATGCGCACTGGCTCGTGCTCGATCATGCGGGCAAGCCCGCGCTCGCCGAGTTCGACCGCGACGACACCGCGCTCGCACGCTGGCGTGCCGCGTTGCGCGAGCTCGGCGCGCTGCCGCATGTCGTCTGCAAGCTGTCCGGGCTCGTGACCGAGACGGACTGGCGGCGTGGCCTGCGCGGGCAGGACATCCGGCACATCGAGCAATGCCTCGATGCGGCGCTCGACGCGTTCGGCCCGCAGCGGCTGATGTTCGGGTCGGACTGGCCCGTGTGCCTGCTCGCGGCGTCGTATGACGAAGTGGCGTCGCTGGTCGAGCGCTGGGCCGACGCGCGGTTGTCGGCGGCCGAGCGCAACGCGTTGTGGGGCGGCACGGCCGCACGTTGCTATGCGGTGCCGGGCGACCCGAAGCCCGGCATATAAAATAGGCGCGAACGGCCCGCTGCGTCATTCGTCGGGCCGTCCGCAACGCAACCGCTTACCTGTATCAACGTATGTCCATCCAGCCGATTCAGAACCGCCGCCTCTACCAGCAGATCGCCGACAAGCTCAGCGCGATGATCGGGTCCGGCGATTTTCCGCCGGGCAGCTATCTGCCGCCCGAGCGCGAACTGGCCGAGCAGTTCGGCGTGTCGCGCACGTCGGTGCGCGAGGCGCTGATCGCGCTCGAAGTGAGCGGGCTCGTCAGCGTGCGTGTCGGCGACGGTGTGAAGGTGCGCCAGCCCGAGGCGGCTGCCGCACCGGAACCGCGGCCCGACACGAAGGTTGCGCCGTTTTCCGTCGTCGAGATCGATCCCGAGCTCGGCATCGCGCTCGACCTCGATACCGAAATCCCGCCGTTCGCGCTATTGCAGGCGCGCCGGCTGATCGAGCCGGAAGCCGCGGCGCTCGCGGCGAAACACGGCTCGGACGCGCAAATCGAAGGGATTCACGACGCGTTCCTGCGCAACCAGGAAGACAACCGCAGCGGCTCGCTCACGCATCCGGGCGACCGGCTGTTCCATATCCGTATCGCGGAAGCGAGCGACAACCCGGCTTATGCGCTGATGATCAAGCAGTTGCTCGCGCACAAGTACGACCTGATGTTCCAGCGGCTGCAGTCGCTGTACATGCCCAACGACATGCCGCACCGGTCGGAGCTGGAACACCGCGCGATCCTCGACGCGATCCGCGCACGCGAGCCCGAGGCCGCGCGCCGCGCGATGGCCGAGCATCTCGACGAAGTCATCCGGATCTTCGGCCGCGCGCTCGACTGAGCGCGGGGCTCAGAAGCGGTCGGCGCGGTAGGGCGTCGGATCGGTGAACGGCGCTTCGCCCGTCATCATCTCGGCCAGCAGGCGGCCGGAGACGGGGCCGAGCGTGAGCCCGTGATGGTTGTGCCCGAACGAGAACCACAGCCCGCGATGCGCGGGCGCGGGGCCGATCACCGGCCGCATGTCCGGCGTGCACGGCCGGAAGCCGAGCCACGGCTGCGGGTCGAGCCGTTCGCCGAAGCCGAACACCGGGCGCGCGACGCGTTCCGCGCGATCGAGCTGCACGCCGGTCGGCGGCAGGCCGCGCCGCGCGATCTCGACGCCGGTGGTCAGCCGCAATCCGCGCCGCATCGGCGCGATCACGTAGCCGTATTCGCGATCGACGATCGGCGCCGACGGCGCGCCGCGTTCGGAAGGCGCGTAGTGCATGTGATAGCCGCGTTTCTCGCGCAGCGGAATCTTGTAGCCGAACTTGCCGAACACCGTGTCGGACCACGGGCCGAGCGCGACGACCACGGCTGGCGCGGCGATCCTGCCTTGTTCCGTCGTGACCTGCCAGCCCGGCGACAATGCGTCGAGGCTCGCGGCATCGCCGGTGAGCAGCGTGCCGCCGCCTTGCACGAAGAGTTGCGCGTAGGTTTTGACGAGCGCTGACGGATCGACCACGCTTTTCGGATCGAGCCAGTGGAGCGCACCGCAGAAGCCGGGCGCGAGGCTCGGTTCCTGTGCACGAAGTGCCGCGGCATCGAGCGGCGTGATGCCGAGCCCGTGGCGGCGCGCGGTGAGGCCCGCATCGGCGACCGCGCGTTCGAATGCGGCCGGCGTGCGGAACGCTTCCATCCAACCGCTTGCACGCACCAGTTCCCCTGCGCCGGCACGCGCGATCAGCGCGTCGTGCTCGACGATGCAGCGCTCGATCAGCGGCAGCATGTCGCGCGACGCGGCTGCGTGACGCATCGGCGCCGATTCCCACCAGAAACGCGCGAGCCACGGCGCGAACGCGGGCAGCGACGTGCTGTGCCAGTACAGATCGGTGGAGCGGTTCAGCGCGTAGCGCATCAGCGTGAACGGGCTGCGCGGAAACGGATACGGTTCGATCGACGAGCGCTCGATCAGCCCTGCGTTGCCGAAGCTCGTGCCTTCGCCGGGCGGGCCGCGATCGACGAGGGCGACCTTGCGGCCGCGATCCTGCAGGTGCAGCGCGGCGGAGACGCCGACGATGCCTGCGCCCAGAACGATTACGTCGAAGTCCATGGAGGGTGCCAGATGCGAGAGTGGGGCGGAGGGGCCGCGTTTCGTGATGACGCGAATGCGGGTCAGTGCCCAAGGATACCTCCGGTGGGCACGGGTGCGGGGATGATAGTCGGTCGCCCATGAAACGGCGGTTTCCGATTGCATTGCCGCGCGGCACGATGTGCGTCGGGTGCATGCGAATCGGATTTCATCAGTGTCGTTCGATTACGCGACATATTCGCCAGCGAAAATCGGATGACGCATCCGGATGCGGCGCGATCGGCGGACTCGCAATTTCGGCATTTTCATCATTCCGGGAAAGCGGAAATGGGCCGGGGGCGACGCTCATTAGCAGTGCATTTGTTTTGAATCAGATATGGTTATTATTTTGACTCGGAAAATAATGCCGTTCTGCGTCGCGTCAATGTAAAAATTGCTTTAATTGATGCGCCAAAGCCGGAAATATTCGAGTAACGAGCTTAGTTTAAAGTGTGGACGGGCTTGAAGCAGGCCGTTATGATGGCGCCGCTTGCAGGGAGAGATCGATAATCCCTGCCACAAAAACAACACATGGCGGAGCGGGAATATCGGTTTTCTCCGATGCCAGTGCGTTTGCGAATGCGATTTCGACGATCGCGAAAGAATCGAAGAAGAGTATCCCGTCGAACCTATGTTTCGAAATTAATATTTCGGACATCGACATGCAGTAAAGCCGCGTCGCATGAGTCGCGGTAACCAGAAATAGAAAGCGAGAGGGCCCATGAAAGAGATGGCAGGAATCGCCGGGATAGCCGAGTCGGCGGGATCGTCTCCGCTTGCGGGCGCGCTGACATCCGGCGCGATGCAAATGGCCGAGGCGGCGAGCCCCGTGGTTGGCAAGATTGCGCCGACCGCGTCGGCCGTCATGCAGGCCCTGGCCGCCGGCGGCAACCCGGCTCAGATTGCGGCGTCGATGGCCGCGCCGGCAGCGGGTATGCTGAATCCGCTCGCCGGGCAACTCGCTTCCGGGGCGATGTCCGGCATGGGGTCGGCGCTCGCCTCGCCGTCGCCGATGGCGGCCGCCGCACCGCCCGACGATCACCCGCTTTCCGGACAGCCGCTTTCCGACCTCGCCTCCGCACCGCAATTCTTCGTTCCTGGCCCGGCACCGAGCGCACCAGCCGCGGCGGCGTCGGCCTTGCCGTTCAGCGAGACGACCCGCCTGCTTCGATTCCAGTCGTCGCTGACGGGCAACCGGGCGCTGTCGATTGCGGCAATCAAGGGCGGCGAAGCGCTGTCGGAAATGCCCAGCTACACGCTGGACCTGATCACGCAGAATCCGTCGATCGATCTCAAAGACGTGCTGAACCAGGCGGTAGCCGTCAACATCACGCTCCAGGACGGATCGGAGCGGCAGATTCACGGCTATCTGGTGCGGTTCGGGTTCGAGCGCAACGACGGCGGCATCGCGCATTACCGCGGCGACCTGGTGCCGTGGCTGTGGTATCTCGGCAAGCGGGTGAACAGCCGAATCTATCAGCAGGTCACGGTGCTCGACGTGCTGCGCAAGGTCTTCGCCGACTATGGCGCGCTGGTCGATTACCAGACACATATCAAGCAGGAACTGAAGCCTGAGGATTACGTCGTCCAGTTCCAGGAGAGTGACCTGAATTTCGTCAGCCGGCAGCTCGAGCGGCACGGACTGTTCTACTACTTCGAATATCGGCAGGATGGTCACACGCTCGTGATCGCCGACGATTCGGCGTCGTGTCCCGATCAGGCACACGATCCCATCGTGACCTACAACGCGGCGAGCGGCGTGCAGCAGGCCGACCGCCTGACTGCGCTGTCGGCAAGCCGGGAGACCCAGCCCGGCGTGGTCGCGCTTCATACCTTCGACTACAAGCACCCGAAGAGCCGGCCGTACGTCGAATTGCCGACGCTGGCCGATCAGGGCAACGCGCCGAAGCTCGAGGTGTACGACGGCAACCCTGCATTCGCATACACGGACGCCAGCGCCGGCGAGGCGGAAGCCAAGCGCCGGCTCGAGGTGTTCGAGTGGCAGGCCAAGGTGTTCCGTGGCGAATCCGGTTGCCGCGGGCTTACCGTCGGCCGCAAGTTCAAGATCGACGGGCACTTCTGGTTCGACCCTGCGAAGCAGGACGACAACGAATTCCTCGTCATCGGTATCGAGATCGACGCAAAGAACAATTTCGACGATGCGTCGGCGCAGCCCGGCAGTTTCCGGAGCGCGCTGACGCTGATTCGCAGCAAGATTCCGTATCGTCCGGCGCGGCTGCATGAGAAGCCGGTCATGCCCGGGCCGCAGAGCGCGATCGTGGTCGGCCCCAAGGGGCAGGAAATCCATACCGACGGGATGGGGCGGATCAAGGTCCAGTTTCCATGGGATCGCTACGGCAAGAACGACCAGGACAGTTCCTGCTGGATACGCGTGTCGCAGCCGTGGGCGGGACGAGGTTGGGGAACCGTTGCGATTCCGCGCGTGAATCAGGAGGTCATCGTCGACTTCCTGAATGGCGACCCCGATCGGCCGATCATCGTTGGCCGGATGTTCAACGCCGAGCAGACGCCGCCGTATGCATTACCCGACGGCGCGCATCAGATGGGTTTTCACAGCAATTCCACGCCAGGCGGCGGCGGGTTCTGCGAGGTCGTGATCCACGACAAGAAGGGCGACGAACTGGTCAATATCCATAGTCAGAAGGATATGGCCACGACCGTTCAGAACAATCATGTAACGGTCGTGAACGGCCCGAATCAGACGAACGTCGTCACCCAGGGCCAGCACGCGAACATCGTACGCAAGGCGATTTCCGTGCAGTCGCAGGACGCGCATATTCAGCACACGGCCAAGACGGCCGTGATCCTGCATGCGCAGGAACAGCACATGGCGCTCAAGGCAAAGGGCCCCGTGCAGATTGAATCGGATACCGAGCACGTCCATGTGAAAGGCTCGCAATCGATCGTTCTCGAATGCGGGAAGGCGAAGATCACGTTGTCGGCCGATGGACAGATCGTGATCGACGGCACGCGCGTCGTCGTGCTGGGTTCGCAGAGCGTCGACCTGAATCCCGACGGCGCGACCGGACCGGCATCGCCGCCGCTCGTGCCCGTGACCGACCCGAGCGCGCCCGAGCCCGATCTTGCGGCGCCGGCGGGCGGCGGTGGTGGGGGCGGCGGTGGTGGCGCCGCCGCGGCCGCTGCGCCCGGTCACGGCAAGAAGCCCGCAAAGGCCGCACAGAAGAAGGCTGTTACGACGGGGCTGGGCGCACGCGTCGACCAGCTCGCCGCGAAATCACCTACGCTCGAACGCGACATCACGAAACTGCAGAAGGACGGCTGGCATATCCAGTACGGTCCCGCGAATCAGGGTTCTTCCACGAACAAGCATGGCCAACCGCCGACGATCGTGATCGACGGCAACGACCGGGGGAATCCGGAGGCCGTCGTCCAGGGGCTTGCGCATGAAACCGGGCACGCGCTGTATCAGGGCACGCCGGATTATTCGACCAAGACCAACTACGTCAACAGCGAACTGGCGGACGAAGGCGCGGCAACGCTGAACAACATCAAGGTGCAGCGCGAAATCCTCTCGCACGGCGGCTCGGACATCAGTATCGCCGGCAATCCGGACAATGCGCCCGCCTACAACGCGGCGTACAACCGGTTCCTGCAAAACGGCGACGTGAGCGCGGCGCGGGCTGCGATCGGCCATGTCTACGGCACCGGAGAACATGCGTCGGTGCCGGTCAATGGCCAGTATGTCGATTATCAAACCTACTACGGAAGCTGGTATGACCGTAACTACCCGTCCCACTAAGCGGGGCCGCAGCGCGGCGATCGTCGCGTCGCTGCTCGCATTGTCGCTGGGCGTGACGCCGGCTTGTTCGGAAGGATCGAAGAAGATGCATACAACCGTTCAACTCAGTCTCTGGCAGGTGATCGACCAGATCGGTACCCATCAGCCGATTCGGCGTGAACCCGTCGAGCACCTGCTTCATACGACGCTCGCCCGGACCGAATCGAGCAACGAATATTTCACGTTCTGGAGCACCGGTGACGGCGCCACCATCACGCTTGACGACGGCACGCAGATCGAGCGAATCGTGCTGCGTACGAGCAACGAAGGCGACGCGCGCGGCGCGCTCACGTTGACGCTGTCAGGCCGTTGCGTCCGCCGGGAGGACGTGAAGATGCGTTTTGCCGGGATGCGGATCGCTGGTGCGCCGTCGGGCCGCTCGCCGAACGAGGAAACCACGTTTCGCTCGGAGACCGCATGGGGCGAGCTCGTGTTCGGGTTCGCGGAGCGCAACCCCGATTGTCTGTCGAGCGTCGGCTTCGGCGAGAAGACGAAGTAACGCGCCGCCCGGACGCATACGTCCGAATCAACGAAAGGAAGAACGGAATGGCGGTTTACCGATTGCACGAGGGGCGCATGGTCTTGCCCGACGGCTGGCGAGACCAAACCATGAACGTGTTCCATTTGCCCGATGCGTCCGGTCGCAAGGACGTAGCGTTCGTGGTCACGCGCGACTACGACACACCGCTCGACGATGTCGGCGCCTACGCGGATGCCCAGCAGACGGCATTCAAGCGTCAGTTTCCCGGCTACAAGCCGCTCGCACGCGAGACCGTCTCGATCGGCGGGCTTCCGGGCCTCATGCTCGATTATCAGTGGCGCAGCGACAAGACATTGCTGCGGCAGCGGCAGGCGATGGTCCGGCTAGACGATGCGATGCTGGTGTTCACGCTCAATGCGCGCGTCGAGGATTTCGAGCGGCACATCCCCGCATGGACGGCGATCCTGTCGTCGTTCGCCGTGATGCCGCCCGCGCCGGATGAAGGCGTTACCCAGGCCGCACCGCACGAAGTCCTGGCGCACGTGTTCGCGCTGTCGGCGAAGACGCGCGTGCTTCGCGTCTATCCGGACCTTCGCGCGGCGTGCGAGCGGATCAGCGCGCGCGAAGTCGAAAGTCACGACTGGGTGTTTTTCGCGAGCGACGGTTCGCCGCTCGCGCCGACCATCGTCCAGCGCAGTCGCCACGGGCTGTTCAAGATGGACGGGCGCTACGAGCTGCATCCCAATCCCGGCTACTCCGGGCTCGAATTGCGGCGCCGTCTCGACGCGGTCACCGCCGTGGAAGGCGTGCCGCCCCTGCTGACGCTGCAGGACATCGAAGCGCATCTGCGGCGGCAGCGCGCGGACGGCGCGACGTCATGAGCGGTGCCGAGGCGGCCTTGCGCGCCGCCCGCATGGGCGACGAGATTGCGCATGGCTTCGGCCTGCTCGGGATGATCGCGGGCGCCGTGGTCGGCGCGGTCGTTGCGGCGGCTATCGTGACGGCGACCGCGGCCACGGGCGGTCTCGCGCTTGTCGCGATCGTCGGCGGCTGCGTGGCGGGCGGCGGCCTTGCCGGCGGCGCGCTGGTGCGCGGCATACAGAAAGCGGCCAACCTATCCGGTCCAACCACCGGCATGCTTCATCCGGGATCGTCGAACGTCACGGTCAACAGCCGTTCCGCGCTGCGTGCCGGAGTCGATTTTGCGGACGAATGCAACGGCCTTCCGTTCAATCATTTCCCGCAGTCGAAACTGCTTGTCGCGCAGGGCTCGCGCACCGTGACCGTCAACGGCAAGCCGATGGCGCGGCTGTCGATGAAGATGGAGTGCGGCGCCGTCATCAAGACCGCGAGCGACAACGTGACGGTCGGTGGCGAGACCGTCACCGTCGTGGCCATCCACGATACCGAGGCGATGTTCGAGACCGCCCTCGAGGTACTCGGCTTCGTTGCGCTGGGTGCGGCCGGGCTGGGCGCGCTCGCGGCCGGAGCGGCGGCTACCGCGCTGTTCGCGGGGACTGTGATCGGCGCCAACGTCGGCCTGAATGCGCTGCATTCATGGGGGGAATCGCTGGGGCCCGGTTACGGCGACATCATGGTCGGCGTGGGGGGATTCGCGTTGCTCGGGCTCGGTGCGAAGGGCGCCGACACCGAAGCCGCGAAGAACGCCGTCGACGTGTTGAACCGGACCAAGGTGGAAATCGAGCCGAACACGCTCGGCTCCAATGGCGGCAACGTTCGGGTCACGACCAAGGGTGTGCCGCGATCGCTATACGATCAGCTTCGGTCCAAGACGCCGAGTTCGAAGATCCAGAAGATGGTCAACGAGAACTTCGAGCCGGGCATGGACGATCCTGCGCTGCCGGGCCTGACGATCGACAAGTCGCTGCATGCGGACCACATCGTGTCGATGAAGGAGGTCACGGAGATGCCAGGGTTCAAGGATTTGTCTGCCGAGAACCAGGTCAAGGTCCTCAACAATCCCGACAACTTCGCGGGTCTGAGCGAGACGGCGAATACATCGAAGGGATCGAAGTCCTATGCCGACTGGACCGAATACAAGAAGGGCCGCATCAAGGTCGACGAAGATTTCAGACAGCAGATGATGCAGCGCGAAGCCGACAATCGGACGATGCTGCAGCAGCAGATCAACGATTTGCTTGGCGAACAGCCGAAGTAGAATGCCCCGATGACGAATTCAATGGTGAATGGCAATGATTGAGCTATCCGCGAAGACTTACACCGCCGAACTGCAACGCTTCCGGTTGCGAGGCCGCGTCTGGCTCGCGTCGAGCGAAATTCCCGCCGACGTCCAGGTGCCGACCGCATGGGTTGCGCTACTGGATACACCCGACGCCGCGCTGGGCAACTGGCTCGCGAAGATGTGGGCAGGTGTCGTCGGTCGCTTGCCCGCGGTCGAGACGTTCTTCGCGGAGAAGCTGCGACGTCCCGCCGTGCTCCAGAAGGAAAACGGCGATCTGTGCCTGCTCTATCCGTACACGGTCGAAGGCGACGATCTGAACTTCTTCATCGGCCATCCGCCGCTCGGCGATCTCGTGTCGGACGACATGTCGCTGTGGCGTGCGTTGCCTGACGATTTGCGCAGCTTCTATCAATTCACACATAACGGCTGGACTTTCTTTCCCGCCAACTCGATGGGACCGATGCCGATCGGCGACCAGACGGCGCTGACCGACAAGCTCGACCTGACGACCGACGAGACGCGCAAGCTCGGCGTGAACCCGGATCTCGTGTGGACGGTATTTCAGAACGGCAGCGGCGACTATTTGTGCCTGGATCTTCGCGACAGTGCCGGCGACGGCAGCGCGGCTGGACGACTCTGGTGGCACGAGAATCCGACCGAACTCGAGCCGGTCGATTTCTGGGCCGTCATGAACGCGTGGTTCGAGATCTTCGTCGAGGAAGCCGACAAGCGGTGATCTGATTCGCGGGCGTAGCGCATCCGCGTGAACTGGCTGCGCGGGAACGGATGCGATTCGATCGGCAAGCGCTTGATCCGCTCCGCGTCGCCGAAGTCGCGCCTTCGCCGGGCGCGCCGCGCTCGACGGTGATGTTGCTACCGGCCCAGGTCGCTCCAGGCGGCAGCGAATTGCCGCGCGGCGGCGAAGCAGACCGCGTCGGCTTGCGGTGCACCGATCAACTGCACCCCCACCGGCAATTCACCCGACACGAAGCACGGCGCGCTGACGACCGGCAGCCCCGCGAACGAAATCGGCTGTGTGAGCAGGCCGAGCGTCTTCGCGGGTTCGAGCGCGACGCCGTCGACATCGACGGTCGCGTCGGTGACGCGCGGTGCGGCACAGGGCGTCGCGGCCGCGAGCAGCACGTCGTAGCGCGCGAACAGCGCTTCGATGCGCGCGCGCCAGGCGTCACGGCAGGCAAGCGCGTCGCGATAGGCGGCGTCGGGTGTTGCGAGGCCGGTTGCGATGCGTGAGCGCAGGCGTTCGGAGACGAGCGCCACCGGCGCGTCGAGCAGCCCGCGATGGGTGCGGGCCAGCTCCACATTCGAGATCGCGGTCGCCGCGTCACGCGCGCGTGCGACTTCGCCGCTACCGACCGGCACGGATTCCCCCGCATGCAGACAGCGCGCCGCGCGCCGGACGGCGCGTTGCGCATCCGCATCGGCCAGTCTGTCGAAATCGCCCGTCAGCACGGTGACGCGAAGCGGGGCGGCTGGATCGAGAATCGGTTGTGCGCGCAATGAATTCGCGTCGCATAGCGTGTCATACAACGCCGCCAGATCGTCGATATCGTTCGCGAATCCGCCCACCGTGTCGAGCGATTCGGCATAGGGCAGGCAACCGGCCCGCGACAGCCGCCCCTCGCTTGGGCGAAATCCCCACACGCCGCACAGCGCCGCCGGCGCGCGAATCGAGCCGTTCGTGTCGCTGCCGAGCGCGAGCGGCACGTATCCCGCGGCGACGGCGGCGGCCGAGCCGCTCGACGAACCGCCCGTCATGTGTGCCGGGTCAGCCGGCAGGCGCACCGCGCCATAGTGCGGATTCACGCCGGTGGCGCCGCACGCGAGTTCGTCCATCTGCGTTGCGCCGACCGGCACCGCGCCGGCCGAGCACAGTCGCGCGACCGCCGATGCGTCGGTGGCGGCGGCCGGCAATGCGGCGCGCGCGGGCGATCCCGCGACCGCCGTGTAGCCCGTCACGTCGAAATTCCACTTCACGAGAAACGGCACGCCCGCCAACGGGCCGGGGTCACGCCCGTTGCGCACGAGGCCGTCGATCCGCAGCGCGTTGCGCAGGGCCCGCGCGTCGAAGGTTTGTGCGCAGGCATGGATCGTGCCGTCGCGCGCGGCGATATCGGCGAGCACGGTTTGCACGAGCGATACTGCACTCACGCGTCCCGCGCGAACCTCGGCCGCCAGCGCGAGCGCGCCGCGCATCGAAGGCACCGCCCTCACGCGCGCACCATGAGCCGGCGCGGAATCGACAGGATCAGCGCGGCGGCGGCGAACAGCGTGAAGGCGAGCAGCGCGACGCCGAGTTCAGTGCTGCCGGTCAATCCCGTCGCGTAGCCCATCAGCGTCGGTCCGACGAACCCGGCGACGGCCGCGCCGATGTTGACGAGCCCGGCCCCGCCCGCGGCGGCCTCGCCGGCGAGAATCCGCGACGGCAAGCTCCAGAACATCGCGAGCGTGCTCATGATGCCTGCCACGCCTGCGGTCAGGCACATGACGGCGAGCACCGGATGCGTGCGCACGCCGAGGCTCGCGAGCAGCGCGACGCCGCCGATCGCGACGGGCAGCGCCGTATGCCAGCGGCGCTCGCCGGTTCGTACCGAATGCTGCGCGTTCGCGACCATCGCGACCGACGCGACCAGATACGGGATGGCGCTGACGAGGCCGATTCCGAGGTTGCTCAGCGACCCGAGTGCCTTGATCATCGTCGGCATCCAGAACACGAGCCCATAGTTGCCGACGTTGTAGAGGAACGATGTTGCGAACAGCAGCCATAGCGTCGGTTCGCGCAGCGCCGCGCCGAGGCGGGTGCGCTTGCCTGTCGCTTCCTGGGCCATCTCCGCACGAATCATCCGTTTTTCCGCGTCGGTCAGCCACGCTGCATCGTCGATCCGCTCCGTTATACGCACGAGCAGGACCATGCCGAGCACGATGGCCGGCAGGCCTTCGATCAGGAACATCCACTGCCAGCCGCGCAGCCCGAAGGCGCCGTGCGTCGCGTCCATGATCCAGCCCGACAGCGGGCCGCCGACGATCACGCCCAGCGGCATGGCGAGAAACAGGAAGGCCATCACCTTGGCGAGCCGGTGCGACGGAAACCACACGCTGAAGTAGGCGATCACGGCCGGAAAGAAGCTCGCTTCCGTTACGCCGAGCAGGAAGCGCAGTGCATGGAAGCTCGCCGTGTCCCGGGTTGCGAGCGTGGCGACCGACACGATGCCCCACGTCAGCATCGAGCCGGCAAGACAACGCTTCACGCCGATCCGTCGCACGAGCCAGCCGGCCGGCACCTGCAGCAGCAGGTAGCCGACGAAGAACAGCCCGGCGCCGACGCCGTAGGCGGCGTCCGTGAGGTGCAGGTCCGTCACCATCTGCAGCTTCGCGAAGCCGACGTTGACGCGGTCGAGATAGCCGAAGAAGTAGCACACGAGGATCAGCGGAATGATGCGTCGGCTCACGCGCGCATACAGCGCGTCGATGCCGGGCGCGGCGGCATCCGCATGCGGGTCCGAACCGGTTTGCATGCCGCGCGGCGTGGGGATGCCGTTGGAATTCGTCATGGTGACTCCGTGCAGGTTGACTCCAGGGCGGCGGCCGCGCGAGCGGCGGCTTCCGCGACGGCGCAAGGGCGCGCCATGGGCCGGCCGATCCTAGCTTGCGCGGCGCAGCGCCCGGCCGGGGCGTGTGCCGGTGTGTCGGCCGTGTGCGAGCACGGCACGGCCGTTGACGAACACGTGCTCGATGCCGTCAGGGCGTAGCGTCGGGTTCGCGAATGTCGCGCGGTCGATCACGCGCGCCGGATCGAACACGACCAGATCGGCGTAATGACCGACCGAGAGGCGCCCGCGCTCCGCGATTCCGAATTGTTCGGCAGTGAGGCCCGTCATCTTGCGCACGGCGGTTTCGAGCGGGAACAGGCCGCGCTCGCGGGAGAATTCGCCGAGCACGCGCGGGAACGTACCCCACAGCCGCGGGTGCGGGCGCAGGTCGTTGGGCAGGCCGTCGGAGCCGACCATCGTCAGTTCGTGGCGCATGATGCGCTCGACGTCCGCTTCGTCCATCACGAAGTAGATCGCGCCGGCGGGGCGCAGCGCATCGATCGCGGCGTCGATGGAATCGCCGAACAGCGGCAGCAGTTCGGCGAATTCACGGCCCGCGAGTTCGGGATGCGGCTTCGACCATGCGAGGAGCACGCGGGACGACTGGCGGATGCGATCCGCGCGCAGCATCGTCGACGTCGCGGGATACGGATGGCAGTCGATGCATAGCGGTTGCCGTGTGCGCTGCGCATCGATATGCGCGAGTGTTTCGACCGAGCGGCCGTGGTTCGCGTTGCCGGCCACCTTGTGATGCGACAGCACGACGCGCACGTCGAGCGCGCGACCGATCGTGAATGCTTCGTCGAGCGACGCAATGATCGCATCGGTTTCGTCGCGCAGGTGCGTCGCGAACACGCCGCCCGTCTCGCGCAGCGGCGCGCACACGTCGATCAGCTCGTCGGTCGTCGCGGCCGCCGCGGGCGGGTAAAAGGTGCCCGTCGAGACGCCGAATGCGCCGGCCGTCATCGCCTCGCGCACGTCGGCCGCCATCGCCGCGATCTCCGCCGCGTCGGCTGCGCGTCCGAGATCGGCCACGTGCCGCACGCGCAGCGTCGAGTGACCGATCAGGGCCGCCGTGTTGACGGCGGCGGGCGTTGCGTCGAGCGCGTCGAGATAGGCGCGAAAGGACGGAAAGCGAAACGACTGCCACGCCCCCAGCAGGTCGAGCGGTTGCGGCACGTCGCGTTCCGCGAGCAGCGGCGCGAGACTGATCCCGCAATTGCCGGCGATCACCGTGGTCACGCCTTGCGCAACTTTCGGCTCGACGTCGGGATCGGTCAGCACGAACGCATCGTCGTGCGTGTGGCTGTCGATGAAGCCCGGCGCGACGACCAGGCCGTTCGCATCGAGCGTGTGCACGGCAGTGGCGCTGCTCAGGTCGCCGATTGCGGCGATGCGCTCGCCTGTCACGCCGAGATCGGCCTCGAAGCGCGCGGCTCCCGTGCCGTCGATCAGTTCGCCGCGGCGCAGGATCACGTCGAAATGCATGGTGGCTCCTCCAGAATCAGCGCGGAATCGGGGCGCGGCGCGCTTCCGTCGTTCAAGTTCGCCACCATCGTCACCAGCCATTTCTCGGGCGTCCAATGCCGTTCGGCTCGCGATTCATGCGAAACCGGCATCAATGCCGCGACGCCACGCGCGCCGCGGCGTTACGCGAACGCCGCCTTCACCAGCGCATGGAGGTCGCTCGCGAAGCTGGACATCGAGATGGTGCGATGCCGCACGATGCCGACCGTGCGGTCGATCGTCGGGCTCGCGATCGGCACTGTGCGTACCGCGGGCGAGCCGTACGCACGCAATGCGCTCTCGGGCAGGATCGCGCATCCGACGCCGGCTGCCACGAGCGCGGCGACGCACGAGATGTGCTCGACCTCATAGAACCACCGGGTTCGCACCGCCTCCTGGCCCATCAGCATTTCGAGCAGCAGACGGTTGCCGCTGTCGCGGCCGCCGATGATCAGCTTCGCGTGCCGCAATTCGCCGAGCGTGACGGCGTCCGCGCGTGCCAGCGGATTGTCCTCGTGGACTGCGAGCACGTAGCGGTCCGTGAACAGCGGTTCGAACACCAGATCGTCGTCGTCGCCGGGGTGCAGGCTCACGCCGAACTCGGCGATGCCCGCGCGCACCTGCGACAGTACGAAGTCGTGATTGCCGTCGAGGATCTGCACGGCGACCTGCGGATACTTGTCCGAGTAGCGACGCAGGACGTCGGGCAGTGTTTGCGCGACGACGGTCGGGATCGACGAAAGCCGCACCTTGCCGTAGCGCTTTTGCGCGATTTCCTGGATCGACGACAGCATCATCCCGAGCTGGGCGATCTGCTCGCGCGCCATCGGCAGGAACTGACGGCCGACGCCCGTTAGCGTCACGCTGCGGGTGGTGCGCTGGAACAACTCGACGCCAAGCGTTTGTTCGAGCTTCTGGATCCGGCGCGACAGCCCCGGCTGCGTCAGGTGCAATTTTTCCGCCGCGCGATGAAACGTGCCGAGTTCCGCGACGGCGACGAACGCTTCGAGTTCCGAGTTTTCGATTTTCATCAGAATTTGCTCCGAGAAACCCCGCCATTGATGGCGGGAAGGAAAGGCGTGCTGTTGACAGGGAGCTTCTTCCACGGGTTAGGATCACCTGCATGATTCTTGTCTACCGCTACCGGGTGAAGTCGCTCAACGGACTGCTCAACAAGCAGAGCCGTGCGGTGAACTACGTCTGGAACTTCTGCAATGACACGCAGAAGCACGCGCTCAAGTGGAGCAAGAAATGGCCGACGGGTTTTGAACTGAACGTGTTGACCACCGGCAGTAGCAAGGAACTCGGCATCCACTCCGGCACTGTCAATGCAACGTGCGAGCAATATGCGAAGTCGCGCAGTCAGCACCGTCGGCCCTACCTGCGCTATCGCGGCAGGAAATCGCTGGGCTGGGTGCCGCTGAAGGGCCGTGACCTGAAGCGCGAGGGTGACGCGTTCCGCTTTGGAGGCAACACCTTTCGCGTGTTCAACAGCCGCCCACTTCCTGAAGGCAAGATCAAGGACGGAACCAACTTCGCGCAGGATGCACGCGGCAACTGGTTTCTCAACATCGTGATCGAGATGCCCGATGTGCAGGCCCGCCCGATCCGTTCCGGTGTCGGCATCGATCTCGGCCTGAAAGACTTCGCCACACTTTCGACGGGCGAGAAGCTGCCTAACGATCGGCTCGGTCGACGCGCGGCGGAGAAACTGGCGAAAGCGCAACGGGCGCGAAAGCACAAGCGGCATATCGCGAAGCTGCACGCCAAGGTGGCGAACGCCCGCGCCGATTTCCAGCACAAGCTCGCGCTCGATCTGGTGCGGCGTTTCGATTACATCGCGGTCGGGAACGTGTCGGCCGCGAAGCTCGCCAGAACCAGGATGGCGAAAAGCGTCTACGACGCATCCTGGTCGTCCTTCCGAAACAAGCTCCGTTACAAGGCGATGGCGCACGGGGCCACGTTCGAGGAAGTCGACGAAAGCGGTTCTACCCAGTCCTGTTCGTCGTGCGGATCGAAAGACAGCACGACGCGGCCGAAAGGTATCGCGGGACTGCGAATGAGAGAGTGGGCCTGCGATGGCTGTGGTGTCGAGCATGATCGAGATACCAACGCTGCGCTGAACATTCTCCGATGCGGACGTGCATCGCCAGGTGTGGGAATCACCTGCCTTTAGGCGGGTGAGGACGTCAAGACGCTCCAATGTTCGGGTCGGCTCCGGCATTCCGGCGGATGGCGGCGGGACTCGCGCGTGGTTATTTTCGGCGACATCGATTCGTGGCCTGCCATATTGCCCCGTATGGCCGTTGAGCGTACACGCATTGCCGATCACGACAGCCGCTGCAGACGAGGTCTCAACAGCTTGCCGCGCTCGATCACCTGACGCGACCGGGGGTCTAATCCACTGATCAATCTGTTGGCGTCGCGACTGGATCGACGTCGATCAACGCGTTCGCTCGCATCGATGCGTACAGCATCCATTCAACATACTTTCCGATGTTATTCGCGGGTGTATCCCACTGGTTTGGGATCCGAATTTCTACCTAAGATGGAAGCATTCGTGCGCGTGAGACGGTGCTTGCATGCGCATGCAGGTAAGCGGTAGCGCCGGGAACGACTGCAGCAGATGTTTCCATCATGGATGCGAGTGTGTGCGCGGCGGCTGCGAGTCATGCAGCCGTATCGACGCCAGTGCGCGCGGCGGCAATCGCTGCGCATACGGCGTCCGGCCGACCGGGCCGAGTCGCCACGCTACGCCGCGCGTTCGTCGCAATCGTTTGCGTTCTGAGCGGGGCGCCGGCCGTCCTCGCCGGGGCGTCTGCCGATACGGAAGAGCCGGGCGAAACCGTGCGCATCGCCGCCCCCGCGCCGGCCGCCAGTCCTGCCAGTCCCGCGATTTCCTCACACGACTCCACCGTGCGCCAGGTCGTGCTCGGCATCGTCAGTTTCACGCGCTGGCCGTCGACGCCCGTTCGTCTGCATTTGTGCGTGACCGGTCGCCCCGACTACGCGGCCGGCCTCACCGACACGTTGCAGGCCGGCTCGACCGTGCTCGACGTGCAGCGCGTGCGCTTCGACGATCCCGCGCTCGGCCTCGCATGCGACGTCGTGTATCTCGGCTCCCTGGGCGACGATGAGCGAGCGCGGGTGCGAGCCGCGCTGGCGGGCCGCCCGGTGCTGACGATCGCCGAACACGACGAGTCCTGCACCGCCGGTGCCATGTTCTGCCTCACCGTCGATGGAGAACGCGTGACGTTCGACATCAATCTCGATGCCGTCGCGCGCAGTGGCGTGCGCGTGCATCCGAACGTGCTCAATCTCGCGCGACGGCCGCTGACGCCATGACACGCTCCGCGCCCCCCATTTCGTCTTCACGCGTGCCGCGCCCGACGCTGCAAAGCGTGCTGCGTCGCGCGCATTTGCGCCTCGCGTTCGTCGCGGTCGCGATGGCCGCCGTGTCGCTGATCGTCGTCGCCGTGATCGCGTTGCGCGCGTATGCCGGCAACAACCTGAACCTGCTGGCCCGCTCGCTCGGCTATACGGTCGAGGCGGCGCTCGTGTTCGGCGACCGCGTCGCGGCAAACGAGGCGATCGCCACCATCGCCAACGACGAGGATGTCGCGCGGGTGGTGATCACCGATGCCAAAGGACAGTTGTTCGCGACCTGGAAGCTGCCCGCCGAAGGCCGGATCGCCCGCCTCGAGCGCACTGTCGCCGATCTCGCGCTGCCCGGGCCCGTGACCATTCCGGTGATGCACGACGGCATCGTCGTCGGTCAGGTGATCGTGCGTGGCCGCGGGCATCAGTTCTTCGGATTCCTGCTCGGTGGCATCGGCGGCATTCTCGGCTGCCTGGCCGTCAGCGTGCTCGGCGCGTATGTCAGCTCGAAGCGTCTGCTGCGCAACATCGTTGCGCCGCTGCGCGCGCTCGCCGGCGTCGCGCATGCCGTGCGGCGCGAGCGTGCGTTCGGGCGGCGCGTCGAGCCCGCGGTGATCGCCGAACTCAACCAGCTCGGCGACGACTTCAACGCGCTGCTCGACGAATTCGAAGACTGGCAGAACACGCTGCGCGACGAAAACGCATCGCTCGAACACAAGGCGACGCACGATGCGCTCACCGGGCTGCCCAACCGCGCGCAGTTCGAGTCGCGTCTGTCGGTGGCGCTGTGCGATGCCGTGGTGACGCGGCAGCGGGTCGCCATCCTGTATCTCGACTGCGACCGCTTCAAGGAGATCAACGACGGTCTGGGCCACGATGCCGGCGACGCGGTGCTGGTCGGTGTCGCGGCGCGGCTGCGCACGCAGGTGCGCGAGACCGATCTGGTCGCGCGCCTGGGCGGCGACGAATTTGCGGTGATGCTGGGCACTGTGCGCGACGTGGAAAGCGTGTGCCGGATCGCCGACGAGATTTTGTCCGGCATGGTGCCGTCGATCGAGTTGCCCGACGGACGCATGGTGGCCACCATGATGAGTGCCGGTGTGGCGCTGTATCCCGATCACGCGTCGGATGCGAACGGCTTGCTGCGGGCGGCGGATGCCGCGATGTACCGCGCCAAGCGCACGCGGCCGGGGACGTGGCAGTTGGCGGAAGGCGTTGCCGGGCGGGTTTGATGTCTATCGTTTCGCGCTGCGGGCGAGGCCGCAGCGGCGGGATAAGAAGCGCACGCGGCGCGGGCGCATACGAAGGGGACCATGATGAAAAGCTCGTTGCCGGTGAGCATTGGGAGGCTGTGCGTCGGAAGCGCGGTGCTGCTGTGTCTGTTGCTTGGCGGGTGCAATACGCCGCCGCTGCATCGGGGGCTCACGCAGACGCAGGTCACGGCGCTGAAGTCGGCCGGGTTTCAGGAGACGGGGCAAGGGTTCGAGTTCGGGGCGAGCGGGCCGATTTTGTTCGATTTCGATCGGTATAACCTGAAGCCGGATGTGAGGCGGATCGTTGAGCGGATCGGGAGGACGTTGAAGTCAGCGGGAATCAATGGGGTGCGGGTTTATGGGTACTCCGATGACGAGGGGGAGGCGGCTTACGACCTGGAATTGTCGCGCCGGCGGGCGGAGGTTGTGGCGATCGAACTGGTCGATGCGGGGCTGGACGGGAAGCGGATTGCGGTTGCAGGGAAGGGGAAGAGCGATCCGGTGGGCGATAACCGGACGCCGACCGGGCGGGCGCAGAATCGGCGGGCGGCGATTGTGGTTTCGCCGCGGTGAGGGGGGCGGTCAGGGCGCGATGATGGCGCTCGATACTCGGACCGCCTCCGCAGAGAACAGTCCGAAAAACGAACATGGGTCGATCAATCGCCTGGAGCAGGCTGCGCAATGAGAATAGCGCCGCACGTCGTTTTATGTCCCTCCAAAGCCATCGGCTGCCCGAAATCTTCGTATCCCTCGAGCCCCTCGGAGATTTCAAAGAGATGTGGCGCGCAAAGCGGGCACGTCACCTGATCCCCTTTGCGTGCAATGGGAACCTTGGCCTGGCTCCAAGTGGAGGATGGACTGCCCGAAATCACCTTGCCGCCGTGGCTTGTCGTATCGCCGACCACGATTTGCGCTCTTCCGTGCAAGTTCGCGCGTTGCATCGCCTAGGCTCTCCAGATCAATGAGTGTTGCCAGCTTTGGCCGAAAAGTCGGGGGCTTCAAAGGGCGGCGGCAGATATGTCGTATCGATTGTGTAGCCCTGAGCCTTCAATTCCGTTTCATGTTTGGCTCGTTCTGCCCTTGCCGGCGTCAATTCGTCAGACAGGTATTTCTTCCACTCCCTCCGGCGTTCGACACTATCAGCAAAATACGGTGTGTAATTGTCAGATGCTGTGCTCACCTGAATGTCGGTTAAGTAATACCCCATGTCGGGAGTCGACGAGGATTGATACGACAGAGATAGTGTCAAAAATACGCCGTCAGTATAAAAAAGCCATCTTGGCTCGGACACAATCAAGTTTTTCCATTCCTCTACGGTCGGCGTGTAGGTCGAGTCGATCGAATAAAGAGCGCCTGGTTTTGACAAGGCATAAGCCGTTGCCTCTTTGCCGACGAGCCGCGGATCAGAGGTTTCAATATACCTCTTCCATCCCGCGGCTCTCAATTTTGCTAGCAGGGCTGCGATCTTGTCGCGAGCCTCTTCGTACGAGCTTGTGCCCGAAGGCGAGATGTTGAAATTGACATCCCAATTATCCACTCCACTTTCTGGGCTGTCTTTGTCCCCCAACCCTGTCGCGATTGTGACATTGTCGAGGTCGAACGAGTGTTGTCCTTGGCTATATTTCACCACTCCCAGCTTCTTTGGGTCGTCCCAGTGCATCTGATACGCATACACGCCGGATGGGTGATTCATTGTGGAAAATCCTTGTGCCACGGCATCCGATTTTCCGTCTGCTCCAAATTTAATGGTGACAACTTGAGACGACATTGCTTTGTCCTTTTTGTCTTGGGTGGTTGTTGATGCGTAAATTGCAGCACATAAAGCTATTGCTGCCAAAGCCCACCACCAGATTCGCATTGATTTTTGTTTAACAAAAATCGGCATAATCGCCTTTATATGAAAAATCAATCATGTCAGACCACCCATGGCGGCAATGGCCTTCAGTTCACTCTGCATGTAGGCACGCTGCTTCTGCATTAGAAAGTGGAATAACTTTCCGGTATCTTTGATCCATGCCATTCTTTGAGAATAATCCTCGAGAATCAGCTCCTTCGGCGCGTTCGAGCGATATTGCATGTCGGACGTTTCATCCTGTGCCGTGAAGCTTAGCTGCAGAGGTGGAATCAGAGCGTGAAATGCACGTGCTGGGGCGGCCCACCACTTATCCGAACTGGTCGCCTCGTCCATGGTTCTTTGGAATTTGAGCTTGCTGATAAAGGCCTTATCGTTATAGATCAACCCTTGCAACACTTCGCCCTGTTCATGCTGTGCCATGACCCACAGATGGTTGAACGCAAAGGCAGCTTTCTTCTTTTCATTCGCGGTCTCTTCCCATTGCTTGACAAGATCGAATCCCATGGACACGCGCGGAGTCCATTTGAAGTAGCCCGGATTCTCGGCGTCGGGACCAAGGAATTTTCCGGATCCTGCATCGTCCATTGACACGCTGGCTTCATTGGTCACCGGGCACTTGGGAACGACGTCGCTTGCCCACTGCTGGCGCATCAAGTTCTTCTGCACGGTGGGATGGTATTGCCGGCTATCACGCTGCTTGGCACACGCCTGGAACGCAGCCGGATCCGCCGCATATCCGTAGCACCAGGTCAGCAGGTCGTTGTAAATCCACAGATTGCCTTTGCCGAGTCCCTCGTGGACGATACCCATGCCGGGCACCTTGTCCACCTGCCAGCTTTCCAGATTAGCCGAAACCTGTTTGGCAGCGAACGCCCCCAGGCCGGTCCAATAGAACCGCCCAATCTTGTCCTTTTCTCCCAGGTGAAAATCTTCGAGGAACATGCGCGCGTAGCTCGAAGCTACCCGGCGGGCTCGCGCTCCATAATTCTTCCCGACAAACGACGCATCGCCGGGCTCGATCTTCGTTTCGGAAATAGTGTGCGAGCTGAATCGGTAGTCGGGCGTTCCGTCTTTCAGGATAGGCGTACGGGTGTCCAACTGGGCCATCGCATATTGATGGGCGAGCGACCAGATAATTTTGCAATCGCAATTCGCATCGATACACGTGTTGCTTTGCGGGTTGGTAGTGTTTTCTGCAAGATTAGCCATTGCCGAGCCTTATTTTTCTGCGTCCGTGAAGAGTTCGTCCCAGTGAATGCCAAACTTCACATTCTCTTCCTGTTTGGTATTCAGGGTCGCTGAACGGCCCAGATGGTTGGTCTGGAAGACGTGCTCTCCAGAGTCGGTCGTCATTCGGTAGGCGACGCCTGGCAGCGATCGCCCTGACGGCGTCAGCATCCTGAACGTCTGGTCGTTTGCCTCGACGGCAGGTGTGCCGTTCGGCGCCACACCCATCGGCTTGGGTGGCATGTTGCTTACCTGCGCGTTGACCTCGTACATACCGCCGCCCACCGTGATTTTTCCAGTCTTCAGGCTGATATAACTGTCTCCGCCGTGCAGCATCACTTCTTCGGTTGCCTTGATCGTAATGCGGTTTGCCGTCTGGGTGATCTCGAGTTTGGCAAGCAGATTGAGGTTTTTCTGAAGAGCCTTGATGTCAATGTCTCCCGCGTAGGACACCATTCGGATGCCGAGCTTGTATGCAAACAGGCGGATTGCGTTTCGTGCAGTAGCCAACAGGCTGCTGCCACTACTCATGCTGAGGTGTGCGCCACTCGTGAGCGCCGTATGTTCTCCGCTCGCGAGATGGATAGTGCCTGCCGTCGTCGCTTCGATCCCGACTGGAGAGGCGAAAACCAGATGGGGTTTCGCCAGTTCGGGAAACGCCCCTGCTCCTTGTGTCCCACCTGAACCCCTGATTTCATCACTCTGCTGCTGAAGCGCCTTGACGACCTCGGGCTGGTCCTGTCCGTCTTGTGCCTGTGCCTGAATTGCAGCGTTGGCAAGTGTGTCATGTAGATCCCGTGCCTGCACCAAGCGCTGCACGGTTTCGCCCATGTCTTTGACTGTAGCCGTCGCGCCCGAGCGTGTCTCGGTCGTGACCAACATTCCTTGGTTCGCCCGCAGCACACCCCACGAATCGGTTGCAAGCTCCCAGCCGATTCCGCGCGGCTCCGCACGTCCGGCATGGCCATCAATTCGAGTGTTGTAGCCGACGACAAGCCGGGACTGCTGATGGTCGCTAGCGATCTGTACCTGAAGCTTGCCCGGCGTGTCGTCGGCCACGATCTGGTTCGCCATGGTGCTGGCCAGATCGCGCGAACGCAGCCCCGAAAGAGCATGATTCTCCGGCAGTTTCCACTGCACAAAGTTGACACCGTTCGGTACCCGGCCAGTGACGAGAGGGCGATCCGGACATCCGTCCAGAAACGACACAATCACTTCGTCACCAATCCGCGGCAGGTGAATCATGCCGAACCCCTGACTCGCCCACGGCTGGCTCACACGTACCCAGCACGAGCTGCGCGTGTCGCGTTGCCCGATACGATCCCAGTGGAATTGAACCTTGATCCGACCCAACTCGTCGGTATAAATGCTTTGCTCTTTCGGGCCGACCACCGTGGCCGTTTGCATTTGCATGACCGGCTTGTGGTGTTCGAACGGACTGCGGTAGGGGACGGATTTGCGTTGCGCCTCTAGCTCAATCAAAAAGAAGCCTTCGGAGCCATCGTGATGCGCTACGCGCGAATGGCGTCCTCCGTCCTGATTTGCAGACGCTTCGACCAGCTGGCTTTGCAAACTTCCCGGAAGGTTTGCGTGATGGTCTGATGCCGGGAAATTGTTCTCGATCAGCCAAACCACTTCGACAATGGCGAACACGTTGCGGTCGGCGACGTCGCGATCGTGCTCCGGATGACCGACGAGCGAAAACGACCGTCCTGCATCGGCTTCGCGGAGGCCGCCCGTTCCATAGAATCGCTTGGCGCGGGACTCCCACTCTTCCATATGGACTTTGGATAGGTGATCGCCGCGCTCCTGCTCCAGATAGGTGTACGAGCCGGTGTACTCATACATCTCCAGCTGTGCTGGCAATTCGTGCGATACCGTCGGGATGTGAGTGCCTTTCGGATTGGCAAGCGGCGATGGATTTTTGTAGTCGTAGGTGCGCGTGGCCAGCGCGGCACTATGGAGGGTTCGCTCGCTGGACCAGTGAATCAGCGCGTCGACCTCGCTGTTCGTTCCGTCGCGGGAAAACTGCACTGATTGTGCTGCGAGCGGCTCGCACGTATCGAGCCGGTCGGTAATAGTCAGGGTATGGGATTTCCCGTCCTCGGCCTGCTTCCAGATTGTGAACAGGCCTTCCTCCTCCATCAAGCGATGGGCGAAGTTCCAGTCGTTTTCGTACTGGGTGCAATACGACCGAGCCGGCAGCGGCTTCGATAGCGCAAAGTCGAACCGGCCTCTGGCTTGCGAATGGGCGTTGAAGACATCCCGGAGAATTTCATCGACAGGTTTGTCCTGCCAGATACGCTGATCGCGGCGAAATTTCAGGAAATGCATCCATGAGGCGAAGCTGATCTGGTAGCTGGTCAGGCCGCCTTCCGATCCCAGTCGTCGCACTGCGTAGACGTAGCCGTGCCGGGGAACGTAGGAGTGGTGGATTTGCTGGATCCAGAGGGTCACGGGTTTGCCGATCAGCTCTTTCAGCTTGAGGTCGCTGCGTGTCGACACGACATCAAGCGTGAAATCGAAATGCCGACCAATCTTGGAATGGCCCACGGCGCGCTGCGGCAGCAATGCGTTGTCGCCGAGCGGGGTGTCGAGTTTCAGTAGGCGGTCCTGCTGGATCAGCCCGCCTTGAATCGCCGTCACGATATCTTGCACACTCATCCCGATCCCTTTTTTACTTTTTGTGTGCCTGTTGCCGAAACGGCACAGGCTCTCTCAGCAGCGATTCTACAGGTTAATGGCTAGGGGTTAGCCCGAGTAGGAGCGTCCGCGGCCCGAGATGCTCAATAGCCGGTGCACTTGCAGAATTGGAGCCGAGGCCATTCCACTCTCGGCGGGCGGTAACAGCACGGGGATGTCGGCAGCTATCCGCGGGATACGTCGGCAACCGGCCAAGAAGGGACGTTCGACATCGGCGCATAGATCGCCGACAATTCGCCGGAGAACCTCGGAACTCGCCTGCATAATCTAACTCGTACAAGGACCGGTAATGAGTTTTGACATCATCGCCATTAAACCAACGAATCTCGATGCGGAAAGTCTGAACGCCGTTCGCGAAGTAAGCCCTTTGGGCGATGCCGAGTCCGTCCGGAGAATCTTTGAAGCCAAGTTCCCGGGAGCTACAACCGGCCTGTTCGTGAATCGCGAGGAATATAGTCTGGAAGTCACCCTGGCTAATGACCCGGTGGGTTCCGCGCATCTCGCTCTGCGCTCTGGTCAGGCATGGTCAACATCATCTCGCGACCAGTTTATTGAGCGTCTCGGTGAACTTTGTCGTCACCTCCAGTGTGTGGCTTTCGCCGTGTCAGATAATTCTCGGCTGGCTCCTTGAATCCGCCGAAATTGCAAAATGAACGACCGGATTGGAGAAGGGTGAAGGGCCGTTCGGGGTCGAGCTGTGCCGGTCGCGTGCGCTGGGCGGCGGCCGGCCGAGTTCGGCCATGAGCGGCCGTTCGACTTCACGGCCGTAATCGTTGACAATCGCTCATCTTGAAGCCGCAATCGCGGCCGCTTGCGATATATTGATTCCAGGCCGTGTAATAGCGGACGGCAACGCTTGTGGCGAAGGAGCCGGTCTTGGAATACATAAGCGAATTCTGACGAAAGCGTGAGGAACGTGGGTATGTACGAAATCACCTGTCCTCACTGTGGGAATGGAAACAAATATTCACTGGATATGCCATGACTGACAGAAGCGCCGTTGACACTATTCGGGGGTATTTTTACCAGTTCGATCTGTCAATCCTCAGTGTCTTGCAACTGACGTCGCCGGACGATTCTGTAGAGATCGAATGCACCGAAGACATCGACATTCGGACCGCAACCGAGGTTACGGCCACGCAATGTAAGTATTACGCGAAGACGGAATACAACCACTCTGTAATCAAAGATGCAGTAAAGCACATGGTGTCCCATTTCAAGGAAAGCTTGACGGGAATAAAACCAAAGATCTCTTACTCCATTAAGGGCCACTACGCCTCGGGTCAGGAAAAGCTGGATGGCGGCATCAACGTCGATTTTCTAAAAGAACATTTTCTGACGTACTCAGAGGGAAAAGGCACCGCCAAGGTCACGCGCTACCACCATTCCGAGCTTGGCCTTTCTGATGCCGACCTCGGGGAATTCCTGAAATGTCTCACCATCGACGTTAGGGCAAAGGCGTTTGACGAACAATATCGCGAGGTACTCGGAGCCGTCCAAGCTATCTTCGGAGGCACGCCGTTTTCAGCCGAATACTTTTACTACAACAACGCGCTGGCCGTTATCCGCGAACTCTCGATCAAGGCGGCGCCGGAGGAGCGCAGAATCACGAAGAAGGAGTTCTTGGCAAGAATCGACACCGCCACGATCCTGTTCAACGAGTGGTTTGTCGAGAAGAAGGGCAAGAAAGCACATCTTTCCGCGCTCCGGAAGGAATACTTTACGGAGCTCAACGTATCCCCATATGAGCGATTCTTCCTAGTCGAGGCGGGCGCAGGCGGGTACGTTCGGAGCGATCTCAAAGACCTCTTCTTCGAGCTTTCCAGGAAGTGGGCCAAACTGTCCGCACGAGAGCCCTCACCCTTCTGCCCGTACATCTACGTCCACGGCATACCAGCTGACGAGTTGCTCGTGCTGAAAAGAGAGCTCAGTACGGAAGGATTCAAGCTCATTGACGGCCACGACTTCCTAGGAGCGGACTTCAGCTATCACTCAATCATGCAGAATGCCACGCATGGCAATGGGATAAAGATGAAGGTCCTGAACACTCTGGCCAACGTCGAGCAAACCGTGGATGCCGTTACCAAGACCCGACGCATCTACCAGTTCCACCTGGGCAGCAGCTACTTCGACTATGACCGGCCTGCAGTTCGGCACGTTAAGATCCAGGTAGAAAGGCTGTCGGACGTCAAATCCATCATCTAACCGTAGGCGCATGAGTATGAAAAATGCACAGGAAGAAGAGCAAATCAACGCCCAGGTAATCGCAGTCTTCCCCGACAAGGTGCGCATTGTCGTGGACGACCTCGAAGACTTTAAGGTGGCGGAAGAATCGCTGAAGGTTGGCTCTTACGTAAAGATTGCAGACAACGAGAATGCGGTCCTCATAGCCATTATCGAGAACTTCCAGATCGTCGTCAGCGCGGACGGGAAGCGAGATCACATCATCGAAGCCTTTCCGCTTGGCATCTTGAGGGGTGGCAAATTCGAACGCGGCGGCGATTCGCTCGCAATCCCGCCGAAGGAAGTCCAACCCGCGACCATCGCCGACATCAAGAAGATTTACGACGACTCAGTCCCTGAAGTGGAGAGGTTCCGCTTTGCAACGTTGGCGTCGAACAAGAACGTTCCCGTTCCCGTCAACGGAAACAAGTTCTTCAACAAGCACATCGCCGTGGTCGGTTCCACCGGCTCCGGCAAGTCGCACACCCTGGCTACCATCATCCAGCAAGCAGTAGCAGAAAAGGACGGGAACTTCTCACTCAACAACTCGCACGTGATTGTTTTCGACATTCACTCGGAGTACAAGTCGGCGTTCCCTTCCGCAAACCATATCGACATCTCGAATCTGGTCTTACCATATTGGATGCTGAACAGCGAAGAACTGGAGGAGTTCTTCCTCGACACCGAAGCCAACGACCACAATCAGAGGAACATCTTCAAGGAAGCGATCATTCGAGACCGCCGTGCAAAGTTCAGCGGCTCGGAAGCCGAAAAGCAAAAAATTCACCTGGACACGCCTATCCTGTTCGACATCAAAGAGGTGCTTGCGTATGCAATCGCAAAGAACGAGGAGATGGTCGATACCGGAGAAGTCTATGCGACCAGCAATAAGGAAAAGGCCGGACAGCCAAAGTATACACAAGGCAGTCTTTTCGGAAGGCTGACTAACTTCGTTAACCGGCTTGAGAATAAGGTTAATGACAGCAGACTCGGCTTTTTCTTGGGCGAGAAGTCGAAGAGTGTTACGTTCGAGGAAACGCTCCAGACACTTCTCGGTTATCCGTCGCAAAATAAGTCGAACGTTACCGTCATCGATCTCAGCGGTGTCCCATTCGAGGTACTGAGCATCACGGTCTCGCTCATATCGCGCCTTATATTCGAGTATGGGTACATCTACAAACGTCTTCGCTGTGCCAACAACCCCGGCGAAAAGATCAATAATGATGTGCCTATCCTGCTGGTCTACGAAGAAGCGCACAAGTACGTGCCGAATAGCGACCTCTCCAAGTACCGCTCGTCTAAGGTCTCCATCGAGCGAATCGCAAAGGAAGGTCGGAAGTACGGCGTCACCTTGTTGCTCGCGAGCCAGCGCCCATCCGAGATATCCGAAACGATTTTCTCCCAATGCAGCAACTTCATCGCTATGCGCCTTACAAATCCAACAGACCAAGGGTACGTGAAGAAGCTGCTTCCGGACTCGCTCGGCTCATTGATCGACAAGATGACGTCATTCCGGCAAGGTGAAGCGCTGCTGGTAGGTGAATCCATCATCCTTCCGTCAATCGTCCAGATCGACTCGTGCGCTTACGCGCCATCTTCCAATGACATCCCGTACTGGCAGCTCTGGAAGGAGGAATGGAAGGACATGAACTTCGCGGCGATCAAGGCGGAGTGGTACAAGTAACTTCCGCGCCCCGGCCTACCCTTAGGTATGGATGTCGGACTTCGGGGCCGGCAGCTATTTCTTCGACAAAGCACCGGTTTCGGTGTTTCGAGCGGCTGCTTTCGGCGTACGTGTATGTCTCTATTGGGTCGATCCGAGACGGTCGCACGGTGCAGGGCGGCAGCCCGCCGCGTTCGGGCCTTGTGGCTCATCAATGACGTGGGTTTCGAGCCGGGCAAAAAGGTACGGATAGCGGTCGAGCCGGGAAGGCTGGGCCATTACGGTGATGTGAGATGCGGCAGCGGCGCGCCGCATATCGGCGCGATTTGTCAGGAGGCGAATCGGCCCATCGGCTAGTGTGGTGCGAACAACTACATCCAGCCCGTGACCGCCGTTGAACCGGTTGCAGAAAAGGCCGCGCAGACAGCAACGCGCGGCCTAGTCGAATTTCAATCCCCGCAAATGCGAATCCCGGCGCAGCGTGCGACCGTACCGCGCATAGCTGCACATCTAGCCTAGCAGGCAGCCGCCACCGGCCACCACCAATCCTCACCAAGCGATATTGCAAGACGACCGCGCCGTCCCCACACCACCCGTAGCCGTGCAATGCGAACCCGCGCCGTTGTCATAGAACGTTCGCGTCTCCGGTTGCGGTACAGACGGATCGTACGGATTCGGCGCACCGTGCGGACCGCGAGCGGCATCGAAACGTCGCGTCGGCGCATACGAATTCCCGCCGCCAGGAGCGTGTGACCCACTGGCCCGCAGATATTCATTCCAGTTCAGTGCACGCTGTTCGTGCCTAGGTAACGCGCGCCCGAAGCTATCGCTCCCACCCGCACCAAGCGCGACGCGATTCGAAGGCCATACGGAATTGCCGGCCTCGTGTTCACCCGAAGGTTGCGGTGCAAGCGTATCGCCCGAAACCCGCAACGGCCGCGTATCGGGCGTATCGAAAGGACTACGTTCGACTGGCGCAGCGTACTTCACGCGCCGCGTCGTCCGCGCCGCACGCGCATCGTCCCGAGCCACAACCCGACGTTCCGAACGGAACACATTGGCGCCGCCGGCCCGATCGACCAGCGAATCGCGCCCGGAAGCATCAACAGTGGCAACCGAAAGCGCACAGGCAAGCGCGGCAGCGGAAGAAAAGCGGAGAGGATGATTCATCGAGATCCGAACCAAATGATATGCAATGAGAGAACAACGGCAGATCACTGGCTGGCGGCTGGGCGACGGAAGGGCGTCGAAGCGACCCTGAAGCGACTGCGAGGCGCGGTGGACGCGACACGCAGAAGGCTGGCTGGATTGCAGAGGTGAGTTCACATTATTTCACAAAAATAACAGCAAGCTTTCGATAGAGCCAGATTCGTCGGCAAACAGAAGGATTGACCGTCCCCATCGAACGCCCCATATCGGTGCACCTCGACCCAATCATCAGTCGATTGATCTCACCGGTTGAGGCCCTATAAAACCAAACGATCGCACGCTGCCCCACCTGAAACTCATCAGATGCCCCACCCAGCAATCCTTCGCTGCACCAAACCACCCAAAATCGCAACCCAATTGCACCCACCGCAAACGTTACCGCCCCCACCAAGTTGCGCCCCCATCGCCACCCGCCCCCTCGGCAAGTTTCTCCGTGTTTTCCCTCATAACACCGGCATTTTTGACAGACGATTTAAAAACGCCCATATAATTTCGGCTGCCTTGCCAATGGCTGTCGGACCATCCCTCCGAACGAGCAATTTGGCAAGCGGGGCAGGCGAAACGCTTGCGCAATGCAAGACGCATCACGATGTCTTTCCGAACCAGACGTCCCCTTCGGGGACTGCAAGAGCCGGGCCCCGCTACGCATCATCCATCCGCAGGTCCGTCTTCATGTGTCTCGGGCGTGTCCCATGTCCTCGCCCCGGGTGCTGTTCGATTGCGCAAGTCATGCCGCCTTTGCCCGTATGACTAACAACATCGAGGAGCTCCTGATGACGCTGTCCCGTCTTACGTCCATTTCCGCCGCCGCCGTGCTGTTCGCCGCCGGCGCCGCCGCCGCGCACGCGGAAACCGTGAAGATCGCCATCGCTGGTCCGATGAGCGGTTCGGTCGCCCAATACGGCGACATGGTGAAGGCCGGCGCGCTGACCGCGATCGAACAGATCAACGCGGCAGGCGGTGCGGGCGGCAACAAGTTTGAAGTCGTGATGATGGACGACGCTTGCGAACCGAAGCAGGCCGTCGCCGTCGCCAACAAGATCGTCAGCCAGAAGATCAAGTACGTGATCGGCCACGTGTGCTCGGGTTCGACGATCCCGGCATCCGACATCTACGAAAACGAAGGCATCGTGATGGTCACGCCGTCGGCCACCGCGCCGCAGCTGACGGAAGGCAAGAAGCGCCACTTCATCTTCCGCACGATCGGCCGCGACGACCAGCAAGGCCCGGCCGCCGCGCACTACATCATCAACAACGTGAAGCCGAAGAAGGTCGCGATCCTGCACGACAAGCAGTCGTACGGCCAGGGCATCGCATCGTCGGTGAAGAAGGATCTCGAAGGCGCGAAGATCCCGGTCGTCCTGTTCGAAGGCGTCAACGCCGGCGATTCGGACTACTCGGCGATCATCACGAAGCTGAAGTCGCAAGGCGTCGACTTCGTCTACTTCGGCGGCTACCACCCGGAAATGGGCCTGCTGATGCGCCAGGCGCGCGAGCAGGGCGTGAAGGCAACGTTCATGGGGCCTGAAGGCGTGGGCAACAAGGACGTGACGGCGATCGCCGGTCCGGCCTCGGAAGGCATGCTGGTCACGCTGCCGGCCGACTTCTCGGCCGACCCGGCCAACGCAGGCCTCGTGAAGGCGTTCGCGGACAAGAAGCGCGACGCGAACGGCCCGTTCCAGATGCCGTCGTACGCAGCGGTGAAGATCATCGCCGACTCGATCGCGGGAGCGAAGACGACGGACCCGACGAAGGTCGCCGCGTACATGCACAAGACGACGTTCGACACGCCGATCGGCAAGGTCGCGTATGACGCACAGGGCGACCTGAAGTCGTTCAAGTTCGTCGTCTACACGTGGCACAAGGACGCGACGAAGACCGCCGCCCGGTAATACGGAGTACCCGCCCCGCGCACCGCTCCGCCCGTCACCCGGGCAGGGCGCGTGCGCTTTTGGCCGTTGCGCGGCCAAGGGGCGGCCCGAGACGACACCGTGCGTTGCGCGCGGCCGAACGCCGTGATCCGGCGACGGCATGCGCCCAGCGCCAACGGGAGCTTCCCGCACATGACTGACTTCTTTCCTCAATTCGCCCAGCAACTGGTCAACGGCCTGACGCTGGGTGCGATCTATGCGCTGATCGCCATCGGCTATTCGATGGTCTACGGCATCATCGGCATGATCAACTTCGCCCACGGCGAGATCTACATGATCGGCGCGTACGTGGGCCTCGTTACCCTCACCGCCATCGGCATCTCCGCCGGCTATCCGCTGCCGCTCGTGCTCGGCGCCGCACTGATCGTGTCGGTGATCGTCACCGGCCTGTACGGCTTCGCGGCCGAGCGCGTCGCGTATCGCCCGCTGCGCGGCGGCCCGCGCCTCGTGCCGCTGATCTCCGCGATCGGCATGTCGATCTTCCTGCAGAACTACGTGCAGATCGGCCAGGGGGCGCGCGACGTGTCCGTGCCGGTGCTGATCTCCGGCGCGTTCGAGATCCACCTCGGCGGCGACTTCGACGTGACGATTCCGTATGCGCGTCTCTTGATCGTCTGCGTGACGCTGGTGCTGATGATCGCGCTCACGCTGTTCATCTCGCATTCGCGGATGGGTCGTGCGTGCCGTGCGTGCGCCGAAGACATGAAGATGGCGAACCTGCTCGGCATCGACACGAACCGCGTGATCTCGTTCACGTTCGTGCTCGGCGCGATGCTGGCGGCCGTCGGCGGCGTGCTGATCGGGCTGACGATCGGCAAGCTGAATCCGTATATCGGCTTCGTCGCGGGCATCAAGGCGTTCACCGCCGCGGTGCTGGGCGGGATCGGCAGCATCCCGGGCGCGATGCTCGGCGGCGTGCTGCTGGGCCTCGCCGAAACCTTCGCCGCAGGCTACATGCCGGCCGAGTACAAGGACGTGGTCGCGTTCGGCCTGCTCGTGCTGATCCTGCTCTTCCGCCCGACCGGCCTGCTCGGCAAGTCGGACATCGAAAAGGTTTGAGGGAGACGCAGATGAGTCAAGTCATTTCCGTTCGCCGCCCGGCCGCCGACGCATCGGTCGGCCAGGCGCTGAAGAATGCCGCGGCCGCCGCGCTCCTGACGGCGATCCTCACGATTCCGGTGCTCGGGCTGCAACTGAAGCTCGACGGCTATCAGGTGGTGCTGACGCCGCACTGGCGCCCGGTGTGGATCGCGGTCGCGGCCGTGTTCCTGTTCCAGTTGTTCAAGCCGTGGCTCGTGCGTGCGAAATCGGCGGTGAAGCTGCCGGCGCTGCCCGCGATGGGCGCGCAGCAGCAGCGCGTGGTCATCTGGGTGCTGCTCGCGGTCGGGCTCGTGTGGCCGTTCTTCGGCTCGCGCGGCGCGGTGGACGTCGCGACGCTCGCGCTGATCTACGTGATCCTCGGTCTCGGGCTGAACATCGTGGTCGGTTTCGCGGGTCTGCTGGATCTCGGCTATGTCGGGTTCTACGCGGTCGGCGGCTATACGTACGCGATGCTGAACCAGTATTTCGGGCTGTCGTTCTGGGAGTGCTTGCCGATCGCGGCGATCGCGGCGGCGACGTTCGGCTTCCTGCTCGGCTTCCCGGTGCTGCGGCTGCGCGGCGACTATCTCGCGATCGTCACGCTCGGCTTCGGCGAAATCATCCGCTTGCTCGCGAACAACCTGACGAGCCTCACCGGCGGCCCGGACGGCATCTCGAGCATTCCGAAGCCGACGGTGTTCGGCTTCGAGATGGCGCGCTCGGCGAGCGTCGAAGGCGCGAAGACCTTCCATGAGCTGATCGGGCTGGAATACAGCGGCGAGCACATGGTGATCTTCCTGTACCTGATCGCGCTGGTGCTGGTCGGCTTCACGCTGTTCGTGACCAGCCGCCTGATCCGCATGCCGATGGGCCGCGCGTGGGAAGCGCTGCGCGACGACGAGATCGCGTGCCGTTCGCTGGGCCTGAATCCGACGCGCATCAAGCTGTCGGCGTTCACGCTCGGCGCGGCGTTCGCGGGCATCGGCGGCGCGTTCTTCGCGGCGCGCCAGGGGCTCGTGAATCCTGAATCGTTCACCTTCATCGAATCGGCGCTGATCCTCGCGATCGTCGTGCTCGGCGGGATGGGCTCGCAGCTCGGCGTGATTCTCGCGGCGATCCTGCTGACCGTGCTGCCGGAAGTCGCGCGCGGCTTCGCCGAGTACCGGATGCTGATCTTCGGTCTGGTGATGGTGTTGATGATGATGTGGCGTCCGCAGGGCCTGCTGCCCGCGAGCCGTCCCCACGTGGAGCTGCCGCAATGAGCGCGAATGCAGAACTGTTGAAGGTCGCCGGGCTGCAGATGCGCTTCGGCGGGTTGCTCGCGGTGGACGGCATCGATTTCGACGTGCGCCGCAACGAGGTGTTCGCAATCATCGGGCCGAACGGTGCAGGCAAGACCACCGTGTTCAACTGCGTCGGCGGCTTCTACAAGCCGACCGGCGGCGACGTCGTGCTCGACGGCCACGCGATCGGCGGGCTGCCGAGCCACCAGATCGCGTTGAAGGGCCTGGTGCGCACGTTCCAGAACATCCGCCTGTTCAAGTCGCTGACGGTCGTCGAGAACCTGCTCGTCGCGCAGCATCGCAAGGTGAAGGCCGGGCTGCTGCACGGCCTGTTCGCGACGCCCGCGTATCGTCACGCCGAGAAGGAAGCGCTCGAACGCGCGGCCGTATGGCTCGACCGGATGGGGTTGAGGTCGGTCGCCAACCGGCCGGCCGGCACGCTGTCGTACGGGCACCAGCGGCGTCTGGAGATCGCGCGCTGCATGATCACCGAGCCGCGTCTGCTGATGCTCGACGAGCCGGCGGCCGGTCTCAACCCGCAGGAAAAGATCGAGCTGCAGCACCTGATCGACAAGCTGCGCCATGAGTTCGGCGTGTCGGTGCTGCTGATCGAACACGACATGAGCCTCGTGATGGGCGTGTCGGACCGCATCCTCGTGATGGAGCACGGCCGGCCGATCGTGATCGGCACGCCGGAAGCGGTCCGCAACGACCCGCGCGTGATCAAGGCGTATCTGGGGGAAGAGTGATGCTGAAGCTGGAACAGGTCCATACGCACTACGGCGCGGTCGAGGCGCTCGCGGGCGTGTCGATCGAGGTGAAGAAGGGCGAGATCGTCACGCTGATCGGCAGCAACGGCGCCGGCAAGACGACGCTGATGATGACCGTGTGCGGCACGCCGCGCGCATCGTCGGGCCGCGTGCTGTTCGAGGGCAACGACATCACCGCGATGTCGACGCACCAGATCATGCGGCAGGGGATGGCGATCTCGCCGGAAGGGCGGCGCGTATTCCCGAGCCTGACGGTGCTCGAGAACCTGAAGATGGGCGGCTTCTTCGCGAGCCGTCACGAAATCGACGACGGCATCGAGCACGTGTTCAAGCTGTTTCCGCGCCTGAAGGAGCGCGCGACGCAGCGGGCCGGCACGATGTCGGGCGGCGAGCAGCAGATGCTGGCGATCGGCCGCGCGCTGATGAGCAAGCCGCGTCTGCTGTTGCTCGACGAGCCGACGCTCGGCCTCGCGCCGCTCGTGATCGCGCAGATCTTCGACATCATCCGGACGATCCGTGACGAAGGTGTCACGGTGTTCCTGGTCGAGCAGAACGCGAACAAGGCGCTCGGTGTGGCCGATCGCGGCTACGTGCTCGAAACGGGGCGCGTGGTGCTGGCCGACACGGGCGCAAACCTGCTCGCGAACGACCGGATCAAGCAGGCGTATCTCGGCGGTTGACGAGAAAAGCCGCCGGCCTGCAACGGGCCGGCGGCGCTTTTGCATTCTCGTTCGTTGCCCCATGCAAGGCCGGTTCTCGGCCTTGTCTTCCTTATCCGATCCTGAACGTGCTTTCGGTACGTCGCGCAAATGCAGCGCGGCGCGATTGCTGCCGTCCGTCAGGATGGTGATCAGGTCCGGTGGCAGATCGGGCAGCACGAGCCGGGCGACGTGGCTCGTCAGGTTGCCGCACACGCGATCGCGCTCGACGAGACCCATGCCGATCGCAGTTGATGTGTAGTTAAATCAGCTCTGATCGTAGTCAAATAGGCTACATCTGCCCCAAGCTCTCCTGATTGATGTAAAGGCGTGGTTGGACGGGAACAAGCCGGAGTTGCCGGGCGCGCAGTAGCCGTTTCCGTGTCGAATCGCCGGCTCGAAACGATGGTGCGTCACGCGTGCAACGCCAGCCCCTTCACGGCCTTGTCCACGGCCTTCTTCGGCCCGTGCAGCGCCAGCCCGACCAGATCCAGATTGTCCGCATCCCCGGCGCGAAACACTTCGCGGTTGGCCGCGTCGTGCCCGGTCGAAAACATCGCATGCACGTACGGCACGATCGTCAGCTCGCGCGAGAGCGCCTGCCGGTGCGCGGCCTGCAGCCCGTTCAAGTCGGACGCGAACACCAGCATCGGCTGGCCCAGCATGCGTCCATAGCGGCGGCCCGCCGCATCCTCGTAAGGCTCGCCGAGCGCGTCGGGTGCCTCGGCCGCGACGCCCGTCGCGAGAAACGCGACGACATTGAGTTTCTGCCATGCCGCGAGATCGTCGCGCACGATCAGCGCTACCTTGGTATCGATCATGATTGCTCCTCGTTGAAGCACGCATGATCGGATGTCATGCGCGCTCAGTCTGGAACGTTTGTGCAGAGTTGCCGGTACGCGGCCGGCGTGATCCGGTACGCGCGGCGGAACCAGCGGCCCAGGTGGCTCTGGTCGGCGAAGCCGACGTCCGCGGCCGCCTGGGCGGGGGTGCGGCCGGCCGCCAGCAGCCGGCGCGCGGCGCGCAGCCGCAAGCGCACCAGGTACGCGTGCGGCGAGGTGCCGTACGCGCGCTGGAACAGCCGCGTCAAGCGGAAGCGGTCGATCCCGGCGGCGCCGGCCAGCTCGTCCAGGCCGAGGTTGCCATCCATCTGCGTATGCAGTAGATCGCGCACGCGTGCGATCGCCGGCGGCACGACGCTGCTTTCCGGCGCGAGCGGGACGCCACGCAGTTCGCCGCCGAGCCGCGTCAGCAGGCGGTCGAGCGTCTGGTCGCGCGCGAGCCGGCCTTCATTGCCGTGGATCGCGACAAACGCATGCCGGATCGCATCGACGAGGCCGCGATCGTCGACGAGCGTATGGCCGAACGCGGCTTCGACGCTGCCGAGGCCCGGCAGGTCCAGCCGGCGCGCCGCGCGTTCTACCCATGCCTGCGGCAGGTACAGCATCCCGTAGGTGAAGCCGCCCGCTTCGGGCGCATGGCCGTCGTGCATCGCGCCGGGCTCGATCAGGATCGCCCGGCCCGGCACGCTCGTATGCAGCGAACGGTGGCACTGGAAACGCTGCACGCCCTGTTCGGTGAAGCCGACCAGCATGTCGTCGTGGTCGTGCGCATCGTACGCATGGCCGTTGAAATGCGCGTGCAGGCTTTCGATGCCGGTTTCCGCATCGCGCCGCGCGACGAGCCAGTGGTCGCGCGTGTCGGGATTCTTTGCCGCTGTCGTCATCGCCTTCCTCGCGCATCGTCGTTGCGTGACCGGTAGTGTACGCAGGTCGCGGGATGGCGGTGGCGGGTGCGGGTCATGCGTCGCTCGCCGCCGCGCGTTCGTCGCGCGCATATTGCGCGGGCGGCCGGCCTACGTGCCGCGTGAACGCGACGCTGAAGGTGCTCGCGGAACTGTAGCCGACGCGCCCGGCGATCTCCGCGATGCGCCCGTCGTCGCGGCGCAGCAGGTTTTTCGCGAGCGCCATGCGCCATGTGAGCAGGTATTCCATCGGCGCGACGCCGACCGCGCGGCTGAAGCGTTCGAAGAAGGTCGAACGCGACAGTGCCGCTTCCTTCGCGAGCTCGATGACCGTCCACGGGTGCGCGGGGCGTTCGTGCATCCCGCGGATCGCGGCGGCGAGACGACTGTCGGCGAGACCGCGCACGAGGCCGGGCGATGTGCCCGTGTCCGCCGAAAACCGCAATGCCTCGATCAGCAGCACTTCCACGAGGCGCGACAGCACGAGCTCGCGCGCCGGCCGCTGCGCACGCGATTCGTCCCGCACCAGTTGCACGAGCGTGGTCAGGCGCGGTTCGCCGCGCACGTGCACGTATTGCGGCAGCAGCGACACCAGCAGCGCCGCGTCGGGCGAACTGAAGCTGCAGTGGCCGGCCATCAGGCGCGCGTCGACCGGACGGCGCGCATCGCCGATCCGGTATTCGCCGTTGTCGAGCACGACCGGCGCGGCCGTTTCGACGCCCGGCGGCGGCAGTTCGAGACTGGATATCGCGACGCCGTAGGCCGCCGGAATCAGCACGAAATCGCCGGGCAGCAGCTCGATCGGCGGATGCCCGTCGATCGCGACCCGGCACCCGCCTTCCAGCACCACGCAATAGAACGGCTCGCCGGCGACCGTCCGGCTGATGCGCCAGGGGCTCGCGCCGTGAACGAGTTTGGAATACCGCGTGCTTGGCTGCAGCAGCGTCACGACCTCGGCTAGCGGATCGATCATCGCCGGACTCTCGCAAAAGAAAATCGGATTTTCGATTGTAGCGAATACGGATGCAGCCATCTATCGTACGAACACATGCCCAACACGTCACAGGAGTGAGTTCGCATGAAGACCGTATTGATCACCGGCTGTTCCTCCGGCTTCGGCCTCGAGATCGCCCGTTATTTCCTGGCCCGCGACTGGCAGGTCGTCGCGACGATGCGCACGCCGCGCGAGGACGTCCTGCCGCCGTCGGAGCATCTGCGCGTGCTGGCGCTCGACGTCACGAACCCCGACAGCATCCGCGCGGCGATCGACGCCGCCGGCCCGATCGACGTACTCGTCAACAATGCGGGTTTCGGCGCGGCCGCGCCGGCCGAACTGATGCCGCTCGACACCGTGCGCGCGCTGTTCGAGACCAACACGCTCGGCACGATCGCGGTGACGGAAGCCGTGCTGCCGCAGTTGCGCCGGCGCGGGGCCGGCGTCGTCGTGAACGTCACGTCGAGCGTCACGTTGAAGGTGCTGCCGCTGGTCGCCGCCTATCGCGCCAGCAAGGCGGCGGTCAATGCGTACACCGAATCGATGGCGCTCGAACTCGAACCGTTCGGCGTGCGCGCGCGTCTCGTGCTGCCGGGCCGTGCACCGGACACGCGCTTCGCCGACAACGCGCGCGTGCACATGCACGGCTTCGAGCACGAAGCTTATGCGGAGTTTGCGGCGGCGGCCTTTACGCGCATGGTCGACGCATCCGCGCCGATTACGCATGCGCGGGACGTCGCCGAAGCCGTATGGCGCGCGGCGACCGATCCGTCGTGCCCGATGCGCATCCCGGCCGGCGCCGACGCCGAAGCCTGGGCGGCCGAAGCGCGTTGATCGAAGAGACACCACGCGCCCGTCGCGCCGGCCGTTCGAACCGGCGCGGCGGCGCGTGCGAGGTAGCGCAGGGCGTTACAGCGCGCGTGCGATCGCCTGCTCCAGCAGCGACAGGCCCAGATCGATCTCTTCGTCGCTGACGGTCAGCGGCGGCGCGATCCGGAACACGCCGCCCATGCCGGGCAACTGCACGATGTTCATGCTGAGCCCGAGGTTCATGCACTCGCGCGTGATCTTCGCGCCGAGCCCGTCCGCCGGCTCCTTCGTCCGGCGATCCTTGACGATCTCGACGCCGAGCAGCAGTCCGCGTCCACGCACGTCGCCGATGCAGTCGAAGCGCTCCATCAGGTCGAGCAACCCGCGCCGCAGCCGGTCGCCCATCACGTTCGCCCGCTGGACGAGGCCGTCGCGCTGCACCACGTCGAGCACGCGCAGGCCGACCGCGGCCGGCAGCGGATCCGACACGTGCGTCGTATAGAACAGGTAGCCCAGTTCATGCGCGCGCTCCTCGATCCGCGCGGACGTGACGACGGCCGCGAGCGGCAACCCCGCGCCGAGCGTCTTCGACAGCGTGAGGATGTCGGGCGTCACGCCGTCGCGCTGGCACGCGAACATCGTGCCGGTGCGTCCCACGCCGGTTTGCGCTTCGTCGAGGATCAGCAGCATCCCGCGCGCCTCGCACTTGCGCTTGAGCGCCGCCATGTAGCCTTCCGGCAATTCGATGATGCCGCCGGAGCTGAGGATCGGCTCCGCGATGAACGCGGCGAGGTTGCCGCTCGACTGGCGATCGATCAGGTCGAATGCGTAGTCGAGTTCGGCGAGCGGGTCGTACGTGCCGCCGCGCTCGAAGCGCGGCCGGTACGTGAACGGCGCCGGAATCGCGAACGAGCCGACGGCGGCCGGGCCGACGCCCTTGCGGCCGGCGCTGTACGTGGCGGACGCCGCCGCGCCCGTCATCCCGTGCCACGACTGCGCGAAGCCGACGATTTCGTATTTGCCGGTGACGAGCTTCGCCATCCGGATCGCCGCTTCGTTCGATTCCGCGCCGGTGCTCAGCAGCAGCGCGCGATCGAGCCCGGGCGGCGTGATGTCGGCGAGGCGCGTCGCGAGGTCGACGACCGGGCGCGACAGCATCCCGCTGAACAGGTGATCGAGCTTGCTCGCGTATTCGCCGATGACGGAGACGATCTCCGGATGGCCGTGGCCGAGCACCGCGCTCATCTGGCCGGACGTGAAATCGAGGATCGCGCGGCCGTCGGCGTCGTAGACGAAGCTGCCTTGCGCGCGCTCGATGATCATCGGCTCGAACGTGCCGCCGTAGCGGATCAGGTGCTGCCTGGCGTTGTGCCAGAAGGTTGCGTCGTCGTTCAGGGACATCGGGCTTCTCCGGACTGGGGCCAAGGATCGCTTGCAGTCTAGGCGCCGGTCTGGTTTTATGGAAACGAATAGTTCTTATGCAAGGTGGAAAGGGACGCAGGCGAGGCACAACCACTTCGCGACCGGCGTTCTAGAATTGACGCGCGAACGACCGAATCGCCCTTACCCGCCCGATGCTGCGACGCCGACACCGGCCCGTCGGGCGAACTGCTCTCTTCAACGGATTCCAACATGCGCATCCCGCCGCTCAAGGCCATCATCGCGTTCGAAAGTGTCGCCCGGACCAAAAGCGTCAATCGCGCGGCGGAAGAACTCGGCCTCACCGCGTCCGCCGTGAGCCATCAGCTCAGCAACCTCGAATCGCAGATCGGTCAGCCATTGTTCCAGCGCTCGGGGCGCGGCCTTGTCCTCACGCCGACCGGCGAACGCTACCTGACGGACGTCACCGGGTCGCTCGCCGATTTGAGCCGCGCAACCGAGCGTGCGTCCAGCCGCACGGAAGTGGACATCCTGCGCGTGCATTCGAGCCCGAGCTTCGGGTTGATGTGGCTGCTGCCGCGGCTGTCGTCGTTTCAGGAGGCGAACGGCGATATCCAGCTGAACCTGGCGTGCTCCTACGAAAACGTATCGTTCTCCAACGGCTTTTACGATATCGACGTCCGGCACGGCTACGGCAACTGGGACAACCTCGAGGTCCGGACGGTGCGCGGCGAGTTCATTGCGCCGCTCGCCTCGCCGCAATACCTCGAGCGGTATCCGGTGAAGGCGCCGGAAGACCTGCTCGCGCATCGGCTGATCTATTCCGAAACGCCGCTGGTGCAGTGGAAGCAGTGGTTCGGCCGGGCCGGCGTATCGCTCGCCGCCCAGAAGACCTTCGATTTTTCATTCGACCGCTCGTACATGTCGCTCGAAACCGCGGCGCTGGGCCTCGGCATCGCGCTCGAAAGCCTGATGCTTGCGTCGGTCAAGATTCGCGAAGGGCGGCTGGTGCCGGTGTTCGACGCAACGCACGCGGTCGAAGTCGGCGCGCATCATCTCGTTTACCCGCGGCAGAACGCGGAACTGCCGCGCGTGAAGCGCTTCCTCGCCTGGATCGAGCGGGAAGTCGCGGGTCACGGGCGAGCGAACTGAGCGAAGCGCCTCCGGTCTGCGCGCAATATTGCGTTGCAGCACGCTTGCGACGGGCTGTGCGGCTTCACCTGAAATTTTCTCAACCATGGCTGAGCGTTTCCGCGTTGATGCAGGTGTCGGGTGAGCCGACACTCTGGACACACATCAACACAGGAGACAAACGATGTTGCTCGCCAACAAGACCATCATCGTGACCGGCGCGGCGTCGCCGCGCGGCATCGGCAGGGCCACCGCCCGCGCGCTCGCCGCCCAAGGCGCGCGCATTGCGATTCTCGACCTTCGTCGCGAAGACGCCGAGGCGGCCGCCGCCGAACTCGGGACGGACCATCTCGGGCTGGCTTGCGACGTGACCGATCGCGATGCGTGCGTGGCCGCGGCCCGCGCGACGCTGGAGCGCCATGGGCGTATCGACGGCCTCGTGAACAACGCCGGCATCACGCAGCCGGTGCGCACGATGGACATCTCCGGGCGCGACTTCGACGCGATCGTCGACGTGAACCTGCGCGGCACGCTGTACATGTCGCAAGCGGTGCTGCCCGCGATGAAGGAGCAGCGCGGCGGCAGCATCGTGTGCATGTCGTCGGTGTCCGCGCAGCGCGGCGGCGGCATCTTCGGCGGGCCGCACTACAGCGCCGCCAAGGCCGGCGTGCTCGGCCTCGCGAAGGCGATGGCACGTGAATTCGGCGCCGACCATATCCGCATCAATTCGATCACGCCGGGCCTGATCCAGACCGACATCACCGGGGACAAGCTGACGCCGGAAATGCGCGAGGAGATCATCAGGGGCATTCCGCTCGGCCGCCTCGGCGATGCCGCCGATGTCGCCAATGCGTGCCTGTTCCTGCTGAGCGACCTGTCGAGCTATCTGACGGGCATCACGCTCGACGTCAATGGCGGGATGCTGATTCACTGAGAACGGCGCCGCGAAGCGCGCGGCGCCGACCATCATGCACCCGGGACAACCCGGGGCCATGGCAGGAGACAAAGATGAGAGCAAAGTACCCCGCATCGCCGGTTCAGGGCGAGCTGCTGCAACGGGACGATGCACGGACGTTCGAGGCGGCCACGTATGCGAAGGTCGCACGCCGGCTGATCCCGTTCCTGATGTTGTGCTATCTGGGCGCGTATCTCGACCGCGTCAACGTCGGATTCGCGAAACTGCAGATGTTGAACGACCTGCGCTTCAGCGAGACGGTATACGGGATGGGCGCAGGCATCTTCTTTCTCGGCTACTTTCTGTTCGAAGTCCCGAGCAACCTGATCCTGCATCGCGTCGGCGCGCGCCGCTGGCTCGCGCGCATCATGCTGACGTGGGCCGTGATTTCGGCCAGCTTCGTGTTCGTCAAGTCGCCCGGCGCATTCTATGCGCTGCGGTTTTTGCTCGGCGTCGCCGAGGCGGGTTTTGCGCCGGGTGTGATCCTGTACCTCACGTACTGGTTTCCGTCGGCGCGTCGCGCGAAGGCGCTGTCGATGTTCTTCATGGCGATTCCGCTCGCCGGGATCATCGGCGGCCCGCTGTCGGGCGCGATCATGCACTCGCTGCACGGCGCGATGTCGATGGCGGGCTGGAAGTGGCTGTTCCTGCTCGAGGCGCTGCCTTCGCTCGTGCTCGGCTTCGCGATCCTGCTGTATCTCGACGACGGCATCGCCGGCGCGAAATGGCTGACCGACGCCGAAAAGGCCTTGCTGACGCGCAACGTCTCGGCGGATGCCGAACACACGACCGCTCACCTGTCGATTCGTGCATTCGTCGCCGACCGCCGCCTGTGGCTGATGGCCGCGATCTATTTCTGCGTCGTGCTCGGGCAGTACGGGCTCACGTTCTGGCTGCCGACGATCATTCGCAAGGCCGGCGTGGCCGATCCGCTGTGGGTCGGCCTGTTCACCGCGATTCCGTATGCCTGTGCGATCGTCGCGCTGCCGCTGATCGGCATCAGCGCGGATCGTCGCCGCGAGCGCCGCCTCCATCTCGCGGTGCCGATGCTGGTCGCGGCGGCGGGCTTCGCGACGTTGCCGATGCTCGGCAGCGTCGGCGCGTCGATCGTGTGCCTGAGCATTGCGTCCGCCGGCATCCTCGCGTCGTCGTCGCAGTTCTGGTCGCTGCCGACCGCGTTGCTGGGCGGGATGTCGGCGGCGGCGGGCATCGCCGCGGTCAACTGCTTCGCGAACCTCGCGGGCTTCTTCTCGCCGGCGATCGTCGGCTGGCTGAACGACCTGACCGGCAAGTCCACCGCCGGCCTCGTGTTCATCTCCGTTGCGATCACGTTCGGCGCGCTGCTGGTGTTCCTCGTGCCCCGATCCGTGAACCGCTGATTCGACCTGCATGCCTTCCGATCCAATACTGGAGTTATCGATGGATACCGAAACGATCCATGAAACGGTCACGCTCGCCGAGCGCGCGTACCGCATCCGCAGAAACGCCGTGCTGATGGGCGAAGTCCAGGGCCAGGGCTATGTCGGCCAGGCGCTCGACATCGCCGACGTGCTGGCCGTCGCGTATTTCGGCGCGATGCGTTATCGCCCCGACGATCCCGAGTGGGAAGGGCGCGACCGCTTCCTGCTGTCGAACGGCCACTATGCGATCGCGCTGTATGCGGCGCTGTTCGAAGCCGGCATCCTGCCGGCCGACGAACTCGAAACCTATGGCAGCGACGACAGTCGCTTGCCGATGTCGGGAATGGCGAGCTACACGCCGGGGATGGAGATGTCCGGCGGCTCGCTCGGGCAGGGCCTGACGATTGCGGTCGGCCGTTGTCTCGGTCTCAAGCGCAACGGCTCGGATGCGTTCGTCTATACGCTGTTTTCGGACGGCGAACTCGACGAAGGCGCGATCTGGGAGGGGCTCATGTCGGCCGCGCACTGGAAGCTCGACAACTTGATCGCGATCGTCGACGTGAACAACCAGCAGGCCGATGGCCCTTCGACGCAAGTGATGGCGTTCGAGCCGCTGGTCGACAAGCTCGAAGCGTTCGGCTGGTACACGCAACGCGTGGACGGCAACGACATCGATGCCGTGAAGCGCGCGTTCGACAATGCGCGCCGGCATGCCGAGCCGCAGCCGCGCATCATCGTCTGCGACACGAAGATGGGGTGCGGCGTGCCGTTCCTCGAAGCACGCGAGAAGAGCCATTTCATTCGCGTCGACGCACACGAGTGGAAGCTCGCGCTCGACGCACTCGAAGCAGGGAGACACGCATGAGTACCGTCGACAACAAGCCACGCCTGAAGACTTCCGCAATGATCGCGTCGATCGCGGCCGAGGGCCAGGCGACGCGCTCCGCCCCGTTCGGCCACGCGCTGGCGAGTCTTGCACGCGCGAACGGCAACGTGATCGGCATGACGGCCGATCTTGGCAAGTACACCGACCTGCACGTTTTCGCGAAGGAATTTCCGGAGCGTTACTACCAGATGGGCATGGCGGAGCAATTGCTGATGGGCGCCGCCGCCGGGTTCGCGCACGAAGGTGCGCAGCCGTTCGTCACGACCTATGCGGTGTTCGCGACACGCCGGGCATACGACTTCATTCACCAGGCGATCGCCGAGGACAATCTCGACGTGAAGCTGGTGTGTGCGTTGCCGGGGCTCACGACCGGCTACGGGCCAAGCCATCAGGCGGCGGAGGACCTTGCGCTGATGCGTGCGATGCCGAACATGACGGTGATCGATCCGTGCGACGCGCTGGACATCGAGCAAATGGTGCCGGCGATTGCCGCGCACAAGGGGCCGGTATATGCGCGCCTGCTGCGTGGAAACGTGCCGGTCGTGCTCGACGAATACGATTACCGTTTCGAACTCGGCAAGGCCAAGGTGCTGCGCGACGGCAACGACGTGCTACTGATCTCGTCCGGGATCATGACGATGCGCGCGCTCGAGGTTGCGAAGGCGCTTGAAGCAGATCGCATCGATGTGGCCGTGCTGCACGTGCCGACGATCAAGCCGCTCGATACGGCGACCATCGTTCGCGAGGCATCGCGCAACGGACGCATGGTGATCGTCGCGGAGAACCATACGGTGATCGGCGGACTCGGCGAAGCGGTGGCGACTGCATTGCTTGGAGCCGGCGTTGCCGTACCGTTCCGCCAGATCGCGCTGCCCGATGCGTATCTCGCCGCGGGCGCGTTGCCGACGCTGCACGAGCGCTACGGGATCTCGGTCGGCGCGATGCGCGCGAATATCAGGTCGTGGGTCGGATAACGGCCTGTGCAACGTGCTGGAAACAAAAAAACCGCGAAGCGTTGCGCTGTCGCGGTTTTTTGCACATGCCCGAAACACGGAGAAACCATGTTTGGTGCCGACGGCGAGACTCGAACTCGCACAGCTTTCGCCACTACCCCCTCAAGATAGCGTGTCTACCAATTTCACCACGTCGGCACTGCAGGGGCGCAATTCTAGCGTCACATTGCGCATTTGTGAAGGGGGGGTGACACGATCGCGAGGAGGCGCAAGCGATCCCGGTAAAATTCGTCGGATCGATCCGACGACCATCGCAACCGCAACCCTTTTCTCCCCGTGACGACGACCCTCGAACAACTGCAGACCGGCCAGCTGTCGGGCGCCCGGCAACTCAAGCTCGCATGCGGGCTGACCGAATTTCCGCGCGAGATCTTCGAGTTGGCCGACACGCTCGAAGTGCTCGACCTGTCCGGCAATGCGCTTTCCACGCTGCCGGACGACCTGTCGCGGCTGCATCGCCTGCGCATCCTGTTCGCCTCCGGCAACGGCTTCACCGAATTCCCTGAAGTCCTCGGCACGTGTGCGCAGCTCGACATGGTCGGCTTCAAGGCGAACCGGATCCGCACGGTGCCGCGCGGTTCGCTGCCGCGCGCGCTGCGCTGGCTGATCCTGACCGACAACGCAATCGACGAACTGCCGGCCGATATCGGCGATTGTTCGCGCTTGCAGAAGCTGATGCTCGCGGGCAACCGGCTGCGTGCGTTGCCCGCCGAAATGGCCGCCTGCCGTTCGCTCGAACTGGTCCGGTTGTCGGCGAACCGGCTCGACGCGCTGCCGGAGTGGTTGCTGCGTCTGCCGCGCCTCGCATGGCTCGCGTCCGCGGGCAACCCGTTCGGCGCCGCGCCGGAGGCCGCCGCGTCGGCGGAGCCGGGTGTCGCGGACATCGACTGGACGTCGCTCGCCTGCGACCAGAAGCTCGGCGAAGGCGCATCGGGCGTCATCTACCGCGCGCAGTGGCGCCCGGACGGCCACGCGCCGCGTGCGGTCGCGGTCAAGCTGTTCAAGGGGGCGGTGACGAGCGACGGCCTGCCCGACTGCGAAATGGCGGCCTGCCTGCATGCTGGCCGGCACCCGAACATGATTCCGGTGATCGGCAAGGTGCGCGGTCATCCGGACGGCACGCACGGGCTCGTGATGGAACTGGTCGATCCGGCGCTGACGAACCTCGCCGGGCCGCCGAGCTTCGCGTCCTGTACGCGCGACGTGTATGCGGCCGACGCGCGATTCGAGCCGGCCGCGGCAGCGCGGATCGCGCTCGGCATCGCGTCGGTCGCCGCGCATTTGCACGCGCGCGGCATCATGCACGGCGACCTGTACGCGCACAACATCCTGCACGATGGCGGCGGCGGCGCGCTGCTCGGCGATTTCGGCGCGGCGTCGGTCTACGATGTGAACGACCGCGTGCGCGCAGCGCGGCTCGAACGGCTGGAAGTCAGGGCGTTCGGTTATCTGCTCGGCGAGTTGCTGGCGCGCTGCGAGCCGCGTGCATGGGAAGGTTCGCACGCACTCGACGCGCTGGCGGCCGCCTGCCTGAACGAGGATATCGACGCGCGGCCTTCGTTCGGCGAGGTGTCGGCCGTATTGGCTGCGTCGAAGGCCTGACGGCGTTGCGTTGTGTTTCGGCGCAGGCGGCCGCCGTGCGGATCGTCAGGCGTGCCGCGCGGTCAGCAGCCTGATCCCGAGCCCGACGAACGGCAATCCGCTGGCGCGCTCGGCCGCACGCGGCGACGGGCTGACGCCGAAGCCGCGATGAAGCCGGCGCACGCCGGACGAACAGACGGCGTGAACGACGCCGCCGGTGCTGGCGATCAGTTCGCGTCACGCACGCAGTAGGCGGCGATCGACGACGGCGTATCGATCGCGGCCGGCCGCGTGATCCATGCGATCCACGCCGCCCATAACCCGCAGACGATCAATACGGCGATATTCAGCGGCGTCCGGTAGCGGACGATCAGGTCAGCCAGCCGCAGGCGTTCGTTGCTCATGTGCGTCTCCCTCGGTCGTTGCGTATGCGGGGTTACTGGCCGGCGTAGGACGGCGCCTTCGCGTCGCAGGTCACGGACACGGTCGAGCCGTCGGCGAAATGCAGCCGGAACGGCACCTTCGCGCCGGGCGCGACCGGCTGGCGCGGTTCCTCCAGCATCACGTGATAGCGCTTCGGCTTGAACGTCACCGTACCGTGGGCGGGCACGTCGACCGCGTCGACGTGAACCATCTTCGCGGTACTGCCGGCCGTCTGCGTTTCGTGGATCATCGCCATCCCGAACGCGGGCGTATCGATGCTCGTGAGGGTGGCGGCTTTGTCGCCGTCGTTCTTCAGCGTGAAGTAGCCGGACGACGGCACTGCTGCCGGCATCGTGCGGATCCAGCACGCATCGGCCTGTATGGTCGGCGCGGCGAACGTGGTGGGCGCCTGGAGTGCGAGCAGTGCAAACAGCAGGCTGGTCGGAATCGAGCGTTTCATCGAGTGTGTTCCTGATCGGGTAGGGAAGCGTGCCGCGCGGGTCGCGGAGGCGTTACTTCAGCGTGAACGTATAGCGGCCCTGCGTGCGATGGCCGTCGCTCGCCACCGCGATCCACGCGACCGTATACGTGCCGGCCGCGAGGGTTGTCAGCGCTACATGCATTCGCTTCCGGTTGCCGGAATCGACCGCGGATTTCCCGTCGGCGACCGACTGGCCGTGGCTGTCGGTGACCGCGATCGAACTGAATGCGGGCTCGAGCGTTTCGCTGAAGTCGATCGTGACCGCGTGCGGCGCGCTCGACAACGTGGCGTCGGCCGCCGGTTCCATGGTTTTCGGGTGCGCGTGCGCATGAGCGGCCTGTGCGATGACGAAGCCGAGTGCGACGAGTGCGCCGCGCAGGAATGCAGTGGTTTTCATGACGGGATGGTCCGGTTGGAAATGACAAGGAGAACGATGCATTCGACGTGCGGCCGCGCGTTCGCGCATGCGGGATCGCCGGAAGCGGGCGAGCGCATGCACGGCACGTCGCCGCGAGCAATAGGGTCGAACATGAGCGTCCTTCGAAACGTGACACGGCATGCACGCGCAGCGCGCGTGCGGACGGCGCGATGCGCTATGGCATCACGCGCGGTGACGACGAATCAGGACGTGAACGGCGGGGCGCGCGGTTGCGCGGCCGTGAGCGGCAGCGCGCGGCGCAGGCTTTCGAAGCGGGTGGCTGCGCGATGCTGGAGGAGGTGAACGTGGGCCGCGAACGTGAGTTCGGGCGCGGGCAGGGCAGGCGTATGGGCAAGCAGGTTGCAGTAGCCGCAAGCCTGCAGATGGGCCTGCAGGCGCTTCGACGGCGCATCGCCGGCGTGGTCGCCGCCAGCCGGCCCGGCCGTGCAGTAACCGGCAAGCAGCGCGTCGACGCGGTCGTGTGTGGTCAGCGCCTGCGAGATCGTCGGCGCGAGCGCGGTCATCAGGATGGCGAGCATCCCGATCAGACTGACGATCTTCCGGAGTCGACGACTCAACATGCGATGTGCGGCGGCGTAGGGGCGACGATGGAGCGGATTATGCCACGCACGTCGATGCGCATGTCGGCATGGGGCATGCGGCGTTGTGGCGCGCTATGCGTGCTTCGCCAGATATTTCATGATCAGCGTCATTTGTGCGGCCCAGCCCTGGTCGTTCATCTCGCGCGCCTTCGCACGGCGCGCTTCGATCAGTTGATCGAAACCCGTTTCGGTGACCGTCAGCAGCGTGCCGTCGTTGGTTTCCGCGAGCGTGAAGGTGACGAGCGTCATCGGCTCGGACGCGTAGTCGAAGTTCGGATCGATCGCGAACGGATGCCAGCGAAAGGAGAACAGTTGCTTCGGTTCGATGCGATCGACGACGATTTCGAATACAGTGCCCGCGTACGGCTCCTGTGCCTTGGCGACGTCGTCGTCGACGAGCGTCGGCGTGATGCGGCCGAACATCGACTGGCCGGCCACGAACGGCGCGTCGAACGTCACGCCGAACCAGGTGCCGAATTCCCCGGCATTGCTGACGGCTTCCCAGACGCGCGCCGGCGGCGCGGCGAGCAACGCTTGTTTCTCGATGCGATCGGTTGGCGGGGTCATCACGTTCTCCAGGCAGGCATCATCGTTGCAGGATGGCGCGCGGCCGCGCGCCGCATTCAGTCGATCATTTCCGCATCGGGCACGTCGAGCACGACATCGGAGGTCGCGACGGCCACGCACGGCAGCGTATAGCCGTCGGCCTTTTCCTCGCGGGTGAGGCCCGGCCATTCGATCGTGTAGCGTACGCTTCCGCTGACGATCCTGCACAGGCAGCTTCGACACGTGCCGTTGCGGCACGAGCGCGGCAGCCGGACGTGCGCGAACGCGGCCGCCTCGAGCAGCGTCAGCGAATCGGGGGCGTCGAACGTCGCGCCGAGCGGCTCGATGCGCACGAGGGGCGGGTGGTCGGGATCGGTCATGGGTCGAAGCGGGCGGCGCGGCGGCAGCAAGGCAAGCGCCAAGCATACCCGAAGCCGTCTGTGGCCGGCGCCCACGGGGCGGCCGACCCCGACGTCAGTGTCGCCGCAGGTAGCGGTACACGGTATTGCGCGCGAGTCCGAGCTCACGCGCGGCGGCCGATACGTTGCCGCCATGCCGCGCGAGCACCGCGTCGATCACAGCGGCCTGGTGGCTCTGCAGCGTCGTCGCTTCGCGCGTGTCGGCCGGTGCGGCTTCCGCGGCGGGCGAGTCGTCGCAGTCGAGCCAGAAATCGTCGGGCAGATGCGCGAGCGTAATTTCGGGTTCGTCTTCGGCGAGCATGCCGGCCGTACGCAGCACGTTGGTCATTTGCCGCAGGTTGCCGGGCCAGCGGTGCCGCATGAACGCATCGAGCACGTCGGCCGCGACGCTGCTTGGCATCGGTTCGCTGCGCGCGAGCCGCGCGAGGATCCGCTCGACCAGCGCGGGCAGGTCGGTGCGCGCGGCGAGCGCCGGCAGCGTGACCGCGAGTCCGTTGATCCGGTAGAACAGGTCTTCGCGGAAGGTGCCTTCCGCGATCATCGCGCGCAGGTCGCGGTGGGTCGCGCAGACCACGCGCACGTCGACCGGCACCGCGCGTGCGCCGCCGAGCGGCATCACCGCGCGCTCCTGCAGCACGCGCATCAGCCTGACCTGCTGCGCGAGCGGCATGTCGCCGATTTCGTCGAGAAACAGCGTGCCGCCGTCGGCCTGCGCGATCTTGCCGGGGCTGCCGCGCTTGCGCGCGCCGGTGAATGCGCCGTCCTCATAGCCGAACAGTTCGGCCTCGATCAGCGAATCAGGCAGCGCCGCGCAGTTGACCGCGACGAACGGGCCGTCCGCGCGCGGCGACGCCTGGTGCAGCGCACGTGCGAGCCATTCCTTGCCGGTGCCGGTCTGGCCGAGGATCAGCAGCGGCAGGTCGCGTCCGCGAATCTTCGCGACGCGTTCGAGCACGGCGGCCATCCGCGCGTCGCCGGTGTCGAGCGTCGCGAACGTGATTGCGTCCGGGTCCGGCGCGCGCAAGCGCACGGCGAGGGCGGGCGGCGAGACGGCGATGGTCGTCTTGTGCGCCTCCGCGAATTCGCAGCGCGCGAGCACGCGCACGCCGGTCGACAGTGTGAGGCGAAACGGTGCGCCGGCGGCGCCGGCGGCCTGCTGTGCGAGCTGGCCGAAGTGCATGCCGAACAGTGCGTCGCAACCGCGATGCTGCAAAGCATCGAACGTTGCGCCGAGCTGGAATTGCGCGCTGCGATTCGCGGCGATCAGCCCGCCGTCGGGGCCGAACGCGACGAGCCCGGCGAACAGCGAGTCGACGCAATCCTCGTGTGCGTGGAAGCGCAGCCGCAGCGCTTCCGCGCACTGGTTCGCGAACAGGTGGTTCTCGATCAGTTGCGCGGACATTCGCACGAGCGCGAGCGTATGGGGGCTGAAGCCGCGCGGGTCGCCGCTTACGTCGAGCGTGCCGAGCGTGCGGCCGAACGGGTCGATGATCGGCGCGCACGAGCAGGTGAGGATATGGTTCGCGCGCAGGAAGTGTTCGGACCCATGCACGGCGAGCGCCTGGCCCGACGCGAGCGCGGTGCCGATCGCGTTGGTGCCGCGTGCGCCTTCGGCCCACGACACGCCGGTGCACAACGCGACGCGGTTGGCTTTCTCGATGAAGTCCGCGTCGCCGATGCTGTGCAGGATCACGCCGTCGGCATCGGTGAGCAGCACGAGGCTTTGCGTGTCGGCGATCTGCGCGTGGAGGTTCTCCATCACCGGGCGAGCGTGCGCGAACAGTGCGTGGTTCGTGTCGAGCAGTTCGCGCAGCGCGACGCGCGACAGCGGCGAGAAATCGGGGCGCTCGTTGGCGCGCAGGCCGACCGAGGTCGAACGGGCATGCGCCTGCGCGAGCAGGTCGTTGCGGCCCGCGGTGGCGGGCAGCACGAAAGGTTGAGGCATGTCTTGTCTCCTGTCGATCAGAGTTAGCGCTTCAGCGCTTGCTCTGGTCCCATGCTTCGCGGTCGTCCCAGCTTGGCACTTCGGCGCTTGTTTGGGCCCCTGCATCGCAAGCGACCCATGTGGATGCCTTGCACCGCACCATCCGTCACGGGGGCCGCCGCCATCGATATCGCCTCATCATACAAGCGCGGCGCGCGTTGTGCGACCGGGTATAAAAACCCCTTGCTTTTAAGCGCCCGCCTGCAATGATGAAAGCGGAGCACGCACGCGCCGTGTTCCGCATCGCAACATGCATGCGACGTGACATGCATCCGTTCGGGAGACGCATCATGGTTCGGACGGAACTGAGAGTCGTGCTGGCGGCCATCGCCACCTTCATCATGTTGGGCGGCATCGCCGTGGCGATCCACGGTTTGCTGTTCGACTTGAGCGACGCGGTGCAATACGGGGCCGCCGCCATTGCGGTGGGGGCCACGACCGCCGCGATTTCGCTGAACATCTGGCCCACGGACCCTCACTGACGCCGTTCGGAAAACGGTGTCGGATGTTGCGCTGGTCAGAGGAAATGCGCGTCGGAACGACGCACGTCGTAAATTTGCCTCCTGCGCGAAACCGTCTAAAGTGGAATGCAACCGGCATGCATTGTCCGCGCCATACGCTCCGTGGATCCGTGCCTCCGCCGGCGAGCCCGCGTACATTTTCGTCCGGCCGGTAGCGGACGTCGGACGCGGTGATTTGCTTTCTACCGGCCGATAGGCGGCTCCCATGCAAATTCATTTCACGAATGAAAAGCCCGAATATTCGGGGCGCGACCTGATGCTTGGATTCACGGCGCTGGTCAATGGCGAGCGCGTCCAATGTCAGATCACCGCCGAGGCGCTGGAGGATCATTTCGGTGCGGCATCGCCGCGCTTCGAGGACATGGTCGGTGCGTACGATCAGCACCGCGAGCGGATCGAGGCGGCCGCGCGGCGGCTGCTGTCGGAAACGCGCGCGCAATGCCTGACGCTGCGCAGCGGCTACGTGCGCTTCTACGAGGCGAACGGGCGCTGAACCGGACGACCGGGCAGCGACGGAGCGGGCGCCGCATACCGGCGCCCGTGTCGTATCGGCGCATGCTGGTCCGATGCCCCGCTTGGCGCGGGATGATGCGCGGCACGATTCGAATATCGTGCGGCGCGATGGCGTGCCTGCGTTCCGTTTCCGTCAATCCGCCCCGATGAGCGCATACGCGCCGTCGGTTGCACCATTCGTGCGCGCGATGCGTGCGAAGCCCGTATCGGCGAGGTGCATGCCCGCAATCAACACGTTGTCCGAAGCGACTTCGGCGAGCGTGGCCGCGCGCGTCGCGGATGCCTGCGACGGATCCTGGTCGAACGCGATCGACACGTCGGGCCGGGCGACCTGGATCGGCGCGAAATGCACGAGATCGCCCCAGATCAGCAGGCGCTCGCCGTGCGATTCAATGCGGTAGCCGGTGTGGCCCGGCGTGTGCCCCGGTAGCGGCACCGCGACGATGCCCGGCAGTACGTCGCCTGCCTCGATCGTCCGAAGTTGCGCGTGGTAAGCGTCGAAGGTCCGTCGTGCGATCTGGAAATTCACGCGTGCGCGTTCACTTGCCCGCTCGTACGCGTCGTCGTCCAGCCAGAACGCGCGTTCCCGTTCATGAATGAGCACCGCCGCTTGCGAAAAGGCCGGCTGTCCGTCTGAGTCGAGCAGACCGCCGATGTGGTCGGGATGCGCGTGCGTGAGCAGGATCGTGTCGATGTCGCGTTCATCAATACCGGCGTGCGCCAGCGACGGACGCAGCAGGCCGCCCCAGTTCCGGATGCCGCCGGCACCGGTGTCGACGAGCGCGGTGCGGCCTTTCCCCCGTATCACGTAGCAGTTGATGTTGACGCGCGACGGCGCGTGTATGCCGGCGCGATGCATGATGCCGGCCGCATCGTCCACGTCGATGTTCGACAGCAGCTCGAGGCCGGCCGTCAGCGTGCCGTCGCTGATCGCGGTCACCGAGAAATCGCCGACCTGACGACGCGAAAACGACAGGCGGGGAATGGATGTGCTCATGGGTCAATGTCGCGCGTGAAGGTGGGTGGTGTCGTAGCCGAAGCAGCGAATGCGTGCGACGCATCCGGTGTGGCGGAGAATCTCGCGATCCAGTTCGGCCATGAACCGATCCATCAATTCAGTGGTGCGAAACGATGTGATGCGAAAGCGAATCTCCGCGCTGACTGGATGTCCGCAGCCGTGCCGGATCGGCACATAAGCGACGTGAATCGCGCCGGGCGCGGCTCTCAGCACGTCCGTGCAGAGCGTCTCGCAGGCCGACGACAGTCCGTCGAGCGCCGCGTTCGCCGGCATGTTCGCGTCGGGAATGAGAATCGTGATGCTGGGCATGGCCGGACTCCCGTCAGTGTGCAGTTGCCGATGCCGGCGCGCTGACGAGCCGGTCGCCCATCGGTGCATAAAGCCGGATCCCGGCGCGGGACGCGAGCCGCGCCTGATCCTGATCCAGCACGGCCAGCCAGCGAGCGGCCGGCAGATGGTCCAGCGCGATCGCATGCAGGGCCGTGGCGGCGATTCCCGCTTGCGCGAACGGGGCAGCGTTGTCGCAAACGGCCAGCCATTGATTGCCGGAGACGGCCGGCGCCGGTGCGGAGCTGTCGTACACGTTGCGGCGCCACTCGACGATGTGCGGCTGCCAGCGCGCGAAATTGCCGCCGCCCTTGTCGCGGTAATCGGCCGACGTCAGCACGTCGGCGCTGTCGATCGTGTGCAGCGCAAGGTAGACGGGGCCGTCGCCATCGACGGCACGAAAGCGTTGCGACGTGCGAAAGCCGGGCACGGAAATCAGCGCCGGCAGTTTGACGCGGCTGTAGAAGTCGTTCCACTCGGCTTCGACAGCCGGCTCGGCGATGCTGCATTCAACGGCATAGATCATCACACCTCCACGGGTAGCAAGCGGCCTTCGGGATGGATAGCCGCTCGACTGGTTGAGTTTTTGTCATGATAATTAGCCGATGGATGGGTGAAAAACGATGATTCGTCACCGCTCAATGACATTTGATCAACTATGACCCGCACGGGTCGCACCGGGAGCAATCGTGACGCGACGCAGGATTCCGAGCAATTCGGCATTGATGGCATTCGAGGCCGCGGCGCGGCATGGGAGCTTCGCGCGTGCCGCCGACGAGTTGGCGCTGACCGAAGGCGCGATCAGCCGGCAGATTGGCCGGCTGGAGATGTTCCTGGGCGTGTCGCTGTTCGAGCGGGTCGGCAACCGCGTTCGGGTGGCGCCCAACGGCGCGCGCTACGCGGCGCAGGTTCGCGAAGTGCTGGATCGGCTCGAGCGCGACAGCCAGTACATGATGGGGCAGCCCGGCGACGGCGGCAGCGTTGATATCGCCGTGACGCCGACGTTTGCGACGCGCTGGCTGATTCCACGGCTCAAGGGTTTCCAGACGCAGCATCCGAACATCACCGTGCACTTCGCCGATCGCGCCGAGCCGTTCGTGCTGGCCGGCAGCGGATTCGATGCGGCGATTCATTTCGAGCATCCGGCATGGGCCGGCATGCATACGTACCGGTTGTGCGAGGAGGTGCTGGTGCCGGTCTGCCATCCGTCGCTGCTCGCGGGTGGGGATCCGGACGCGTTGCTGGGCACGCTGCCGCGCCTGCACAAGCGCCAGACGCCGGATGCGTGGTCGGCGTACGTGCAGGAGACGGGGTTGCCGGTGAGCAATCCGGCCGCCGGCGCGCGCTACGATCTGTACTCGATGCTGATCGCGGCGGCGCTGGCCGGGCTCGGCGTCGCGCTGGTGCCGCGGCTCTATGTCGACGCAGAGATCGCGCAAGGATCGCTCGCGGCGCCCTGGCCCGATGGTCGAGGCGTGGTCAAGCGCTTCTGTCTCGTGTTGCCCGACGCGCTGGAGATGGGCGACGGTCCGCTGCAGACCTTCGCGCACTGGGTACTGCGGCAGGCGGACACGTGATGCCCATACCCCAACAAAAACGCCACCCGAAGGTGGCGTAGTTTCATCGCGCATCGCACCGGTGCGCGTGCGTCACTCGCTGCCGAGATAGAAGAAGCGGAACAGGAACACGGCCGCGATGATCCACACGACTGGCTTGACCGTGCGGGCCTGGCCCGTCAGCAGCTTCAGGCCGCCATACGAAATGAAGCCGAACGCGACGCCGTTCGCGATCGAGTACGTGAACGGCATCAGCAGCGCGGTCAGCGCGGCCGGCACGGCTTCGGTCGCATCGTCCCACGGCACGTCGACCATCTCGCGCAGCATCAGGCACGACACGTACAGCAGCGCGGGCGCGGTCGCGTAGGCCGGCACGACGCCGGCGAGCGGCGCGATGAACAGGCACGCGAGGAACAGCACCGCGACGGTGATCGCCGTCACGCCCGTGCGGCCGCCGGCCTGCACGCCCGACGCGCTTTCGATATACGCGGTGGTCGACGACGTGCCGAGCACCGAGCCCGCGACGATCGCGGTGCTGTCGGCGAGCAGCGCCTTGTTCAGGCGGTTCATCTTGCCTTCGACGAGCAGCCCCGCGCGGTTCGCGACGCCCATCAGCGTGCCGGTCGCGTCGAACAGCTCGACGAGGAAGAACACGAGGATCACGTTGATGATGCCGGTCGACAATGCGGCGCCGATGTCGAGCTTGAACAGCGTCGCGTCGATCGACGGCGGTGCGGAGAACACGCCGTGGAACTGGTTGTCGCCGAAGAAGAACGACAGGATCGTCACGCCGATGATGCCGATCAGGATCGCGCCGCGCACGCGCAGATGGTCGAGCGTGACGATCGTGAAGAAGCCGATGATCGCGAGGATCGTGTCGTGCTTGTGCAAATCGCCGAGCGTGACGAGCGTGGCCGGGTTGCCGACGATCACGCCGGAGGTCTTCAGCGAGATGATGCCGAGGAACAGGCCGATGCCGGCGGTGATCGAGATGCGCAGCGATTTCGGAATGCCGTTGACGATCGCCTCGCGCACGCGGAACAGCGTGACGAGCAGGAACAGGCAGCCGGAGATGAACACCGCGCCGAGCGCGGCCTGCCACGTGAAACCCATCCCCTTGACGACCGTGTACGCGAAATACGCGTTCAGGCCCATGCCCGGCGCGCAGGCGATCGGGTAGTTCGCATACAGCCCCATGATGAGCGACGCCAGCGCCGCGACGAGGCAGGTCGCGACGAACACGGATTCCTTCGGCATGCCGGCGTCGCCGAGGATCGCCGGGTTGACGAAGATGATGTAGGCCATCGTCAGGAATGTGGTGACGCCCGCGAGTATTTCGGTGCGGAAATCGGTGCCGGCTTCAGCGAAGCCGAAATACCGCTTGATGGATTCCATGTAGGCGTTTCTCCGGTCGGGTTGTCGTGTTGCTTGTTGTTGGTGCCGAATTGTTGTAACGGCAGCGCGCGGCCGGCGTACTGTAACCAGCCACTATTGCCGCGCTATCGGCGGATTGTAATAGCGCGGATAGCTCGGACGATATAGTTGCGGGGCACGATCGGCTGCGTTCGCGCGAACGGTCGGACAGGCCGGCCGCGCGAGGACGGCGCGCATTTTACCGGTTTGGACGAAGCGGGCAGGCGGAAACGATGGAAACGATTCGATGGCGGGGCGGGCCGTGTCGGCCGATGCGGGCACAACGGCATGAAGGACGCGCGGACGCCGCACGATGACATGCGACTGCAATGGAGCACCCGCATGCTGGACGAACGCGGGGCGGCGAGAAGGATGCGCGAACGCGCGCGCATGGCCGGCGCGGGTGCGCAGCGGCGTGCGGCGACCGTTGGTCGGTCCGGGCAGTTGCAGATATCGGGCTATCCTGCTCCGAAGCCGTCCCGTCCGCAACTGTCATTTCTCGATGCGGGCGCGACTGTGGTTTCTGTGTAAAAGATTGCAAGAGGTCATCGCGTAAACCGGCAAGTCTTTCTAGGATAGATACACCGCGCACACACGCCGGCCGGTTATTGCCGACGCGGGGGAGTCGCAGTCCGTGCAGGCCAGGCGGTGAAGTGTGGTGACGGTCGCTGCGCATTCGGGCAGGGGCGACCGATTGCGATTGCCCGATGCGGATTCGTCCGTAATCACGGAGGTCAGCATGTTGAACTGGATCAGCCGTTGGGCGATGCGGCACGCCCCCACGCCGGAAAAAACCGCTGCGTCGATGCTCGTGACGGCGCGCATGGAACTGTTCGCAGCCGAACAGCGCGTCATCGATGCGAAATTACAAGCGGATTACTGGCGTACACGCGTGTCATTTCTCGAGGAAGTGCAAAAACAAGGCATCGACCCGTGGGTGACCTCGCATGCCGCGCAACGCCCCGATCTTGATTCCGCTCCCCGTGGCACGGGCCCGCGTCTCGCCGCCAGCACCTGAACCGATGCATGCAATGCATGTGAGGGTTGGTTGCGCACGGCGCGCGATCGCGCGCGGCACGCATGGGCGTGCCGCGTATTCGATGCGCACCGGCGACGCATTGCGGCGCCGGTGCGTCTGTTTCCGGATGCGGTGATTCCGCGCGCTCCGGTGCCTCGTTGCGCGCGTGAGCTCGCATCGTCACTCCCTTCTTCGCCATCGTCCGACGAGCAAACGTTGCACTTGCGCGAGCGTGCGTCTCAACCGTTCGCCGCGCCGCACGTACGCCGTTGTGATCGACGCTTCGGCCGCCCGGTCGTCATCGGTGCCGAGCCAGATGCGATCGCCGCGCGCGATGCGCAGCACGTCGCCGGGTTGCACCCAGTAATCGTCGATGCTCGGCGGCCGCGTGATCCACAGCGGCGCGCCGTGCGCACGAATTTCCGCATCGCTCGGCGCGCGCCAGGTCAGGGTCGTGCGCGGCGCAACCGCGAAACGGATCACGACGGTCGGTAACGTGATCGCGCCGGCGCGGCGCGTATCGGGACGGTCGGGACGGTCGAACAACGGGCTTGCCTGGTCCATCGTCTGCTCCATTCGTTGAGCCGGACGGATGACGCGCACCAGAACAAAAAGGCCTCATCCGTTTCCGGTGAGGCCTTGTGTGACATGCGGTACTGCTCGGATGCTAACGCACAAGCGCCTCCCGTGATCCATTCTTTCGAATGTTCACCGGGCAATGATTCGCGATGGCGATGAGCTTGAACGTAGGCATGCGAACGAGTTTGTCGATGTCGTACGGCGTTGTCAACGACTATTTTCGAGATGCGGGGCGAGTCACGCGTCGCGCTGGGCGAGGCCGTTCACGAGCAGTTCGGACAGCAGGCCCGTCATCCCGTCCGGATGCGTGGCGGCGCGCGCCTTCAGCTGCTCGACGAGATCGGCGTTGAGCTTGCACGCGAACGGCACGAGGCCCTGTTCCTGGTCGAGCTTGCGCTGCGCGCGGCGATCGAGCTTCGGCGCTTCCTCGGCGCCCTTGCCGAAGCGCGCGGCGTTCGACTGCTTCATCGCTTGCGTCAGCTTGAGCGCCTTGTTCTTTTCTAGATCGGTTTTCTTCATGGCCATCGCGGCACCTCCGGGAAATGAAGCCGCGATTGTACGCACTTCGGCGGGCGCCGCCCGCCTAGGGCGTTACAAACCGGCAGCCGACCTCGCTCGGACATCCGTTCACGCGCCCTTCGTCGTGCCCCAGTTGCCGCCGTGCGCGGCCGCCTGCGCGGCGGGCGAGTGGGCCAGATAGGCGAGCGCCTGCTCGGTCGAGCCTTCATGGTGCGGCGTATAGCGCGGCTTGAAATAGCGCAGCGCCGCGCCGATCACTTTCCAGAACGACGGCAGGTGGCTGCGCCGCGAACCCTTCCACCACGACAGCACGAAACCCGGATAGCGGCCCGCGGCCGGATCGCGCCGGTACATGAACCTTGCGCCGCTCGTGATGAAGTAGAGCAGCAGCACGATCACGAACGCCATGTGCAGGCAGCGCTCCGGGTAGTTGCCGCCCACGTGGTTGTAGATGTCGAACGCGACGGTGCGGTGCTCGACTTCCTCCGCGCCGTGCCAGCGCAGCAGGTCGACCATCGTCGGGTCGGCGTGGCCTTCGTCGAGCCCGTGCGCATTGAGCACCCAGTTGCCGAGATAGCCGAAGAAATGTTCGAGCGACGCGATCACCGCGAGTTGTTGCCGCAGCCAGAAGCGCGTGTGGCCGATCTTCAGTCCGAACGGCGCTTCGCCCATCACGCGCGTGAACAGCCAGTTCAGCTTCTGCGTGAACGGCTTCGTGTCGATCCCGTGCCGGTCGTAGTAATGCCTGAGCACGCCGCCATGCGAGCGCGAATGCACGGCTTCCTGGCGCAGGAAGCCTTCGGCTTCGTCGCGCAGGCGTGCATCGGTGATGTGCGGCAGCGCCTTGTTGTACACGCGGCAGAACCACAGCTCGCCTTCCGGGAACAGCAGGTTCAGCGTGTTGATGATGTGCGTGCTGCACGGGTCGTTCGGCACCCACGTGATCGGCGTGTCGCTGAAGTCGAACTTCACGTGCCGGGCCTTGATCTTGTGATGGTCGGCGGTAGCGGTCATCTGTGTCTCCGTTTCGGTGCGGTGGCCTGCGCCGTCAATGCGATGCCATGCCGATGCGAGCGAGCATCCGGCCGAGCCACGGCATGAAGCGGCCCACGACGCGCAGCGCATGCGCCTCGGCGCCCACCGCCACGACCGGCCGGTTGCGCAGCACGCCGTCGACCATTGCCTGCGCGACGGTCTCGGGCTTCAGGCCGCGCATCTGGTACAGCTTCGTCGCGCGTTTGCGCAGCCGTGCCTCGTCCCGAGCATTGGCGCCCGCGTATTGCGTCGACGCCATGATTCCGGTTTCCGCGAAGCCCGGGCACACGGCCGTCACGCCGATGCCTTTCTCCGCGAGTTCCGCGCGCATGCATTCGCTGAGCATCAGCACGGCGGCTTTCGTCGTCGCGTATGCGGGCAGGTCGCGCGACGGCCCGAACGCGGCGGCCGACGCGGTGTTGACGATGTGGCCGCCGGTGCCGCGCGCGGCCATCTGCCGGGCGAACAGCCGCGAGCCGTGGATCACGCCCCACAGGTTCACGTGCAGGATGTGCTCCCAGTGGTGGGCGGTCGTGTCCAGAATGCCGCCGGCCATGCCGATGCCCGCGTTGTTGATCACGACGTCCGCGCCGCCGAGTTCGCTGCCGACCCACGTCGCGAGCGCTTCCATCTCGTCGGCGGACCCGACGTCCACGCATTTCGCGTATGCGTGCGCGCCGGTCAGCCCGAGCAGCAGCGCGGTGCGCTCGGCGCTCGCCAGCTCGATATCGCACGCGACGACGGTCGCGCCTTCGCGGGCGAACGCGAGCGCCGCGCAGCGGCCGATGCCGCTGCCCGCGCCGGTGACGACCGCGACCTTGCCGCTGAAGCGGCCGCTGGTGGCGTGCCGGCGTGCGTTCGCGAGCGCGGGCGGCTCGTCGCCCGATTCGACCGCGTCGATCAGTTGCTCGGCGAGGGCCGCGAAGCGCGCGGGATCGGCGAGCGGCAGCCAGTGGCCGGCCGCGACTTCGCGCCGGTAGTACTGCGGCACCCAGCGCGACAGGTTCTCCGACAGCGCCGGGCTGACGTACTTGTCGCCGAGCGGCACGATCGTCTGCACGGGAGCGTGCGCGTAGCGCTCGCGCGGGGCGAACAGGCAGCGGATGAAGTTCGCGCGATAGAGGCGCACGCCGCGCGCGCCGTCGTCGGCCTGCGTCGCGCGCGGGGCGGCCGGCGTCTTCTCGAGCCGGCGCAACAGGCGCGGCCATGCGCGGCCGAGCCACAGCCGCCAGCTCAGCTCGGGGATGAACGGCAGGTGGAACAGGTAGACGTACCACGAGCGCACGAGCTGGCTGCCGAGCTTGGCCAACGACGCGGGCGTCGGCCGCAGCACGCGTTCGCGCAGCCAGAAGCCGACGTGGTCGAGGCACGGCCCCGAGCACGACGTGTATGACGCAATGCGGCCGGCGAGCCGCGGATCCGTGACGAATTCCCAGCCCTGGATCGAGCCCCAGTCGTGCGCGATCAGGTGCACCGCGCGGCCGGGGCAGAGCGTGTCGATCACCGCGATGAAGTCGTCGGTCAGCTTCGCGAGGTGATAGTCGGCCGTGCGCTTCGGCACGCCGGATAGGCCCGCGCCGCGCACGTCGTAGGCGATCACGTAGTGCTTGCGCGCGAGCAGCGGCGCGACGTGCTGCCAGACGCTGCTGTCGTCAGGGTAGCCGTGCACGAGCACGACCGGTGAGCGTGCGGGGTCGCCCCAGGTCCGGACCGCAAGCGTCAGGTCGCCGGACGCGACGGCCGTCTCGCTGTGAAGCAGTTCGAACAGGGCCAGCGGCGCTTCGTCGGAAAGAGGCTGCATCGTGAGTCCGTCGTTCAGGGATTCAGGGCTGCGGGGGCTTCGGGAGGAAGGCGCGTCACAGCGGTCGGCACGGCCGCGACGGCCTGCGCGCGTTCGGCCTGGCGGCGCTGCCAGCGGCGCACGTGCGGCAGGTCATCGTCGAGCCAGTACGCGTCGTCGTCGGTGATCACCAGCAGTTCCTCGAATTTCGCGCCGACGCCGGCGAAGCCGAGATGCGGCTCGACGGCCCACAGGCCCGGCACGGGCACATGTTCGGAGCGGCGGTCGATCGACCACAGCGGCGACCAGCCCTGCTGCTTCGCCGCGCGGCCCTGGTCGAGCAGCAGGTTGCGCGTCGCGTTCAGCCCGAAGCGCGCGACGAAACGCGGTTTCGACGGCTTGTGGATCTTCGCGACGCGATGCGCGAGCACCTTGAACGGATAGGCCTTGTGGCGCGGCTCGACGCCCTGACGGCGGCACAGCGCGTCGACCGCCTGCGCGACCTCGGCCATCGGGCGGCGCGCCTTCACGAGCCGCACGATCATGTCGCGATGGTCCATCAGGTCGTCCTGCAGTTGTTCCAGGATCGGGTTGCGGCCGAGGCAGTGCGCGTAGCCGACGTCCGCGACGACCCCGTCGAGCACCGGCGCGACGTCGAGGATCACGGGCATGTCGGTCTCGAGCTGCCGGTGGCTCGGGAAGAACGCGAGGTTGAAGCCGCCCATGTGCTTGAGGCCGGAGAAGCCCTCGAACGCGGTGCGCTCGCCGAACCACGCGAACGGCTTGTGCAGCCAGTCGTGCACGCCGTGGTCCTGCAGCCATTCGGTCAGCAGGCGTGCGGCTTCCTTCTCGGTGATGCCGGGATACAGCATCGCGCCGACGGTCTCGACGCAGCGGTAGGCAAGCTGCTGGACCGCGCGGAATTGCGGCAGCTCGTCGAGGTGGACTTCCGGCAGCGGGTGGTGGGCGGTCATGATGCGTCTCCATGTGTCGGCCCGCGTTTGCGTCTCGGCGCGGCGCGGGTCCGGTGCAAGGCTGGGGCGCTGATCCGAACGCATCCGCCGGCGAGCCGGACGCGAATTATTCAGTCAGCATTTAATGTCCCATTGATCGATGTAACGATCATAGCCGGTTCGGCGTCGTGCGCCAGCCCCCGGAGGTGAGGACTTCTCCTAATGAGGGGCCGAAATGGAGGGAAAGCTCTAGGTTTCCGGCGGTCGGGGCCGGATGGCCGTTGCTGTGCGGGGTCTCGCGCGGCGGAGCCGGCCGGGGAGTGCCCCACGAGGTTCCGGCGCGGGCGTGGAATGTCGCGCCGGATCAACTCGCCGTCGTGTCGCGACGAGACGCTGTCAAATTGCCGAAATAATTTCGTCACATCATCCGCCCCGATTCGAAGCCTTTGCGGCTTCGCGGGGCCGGTGTGCCGCGCGTCGCGCGGGCAGCGGCCGAAGCCGATTCGGCAATTCAACGGAGAGAGACCATGCAACGCCGCCAGTTCATGAACACCCTTGCCGCGGCGACCGCTGCGACGCCGCTGATGCTCAAGGCCGGCATGGCCGGCGCGAAGAGCGCAACCGCGCCGGACGCGCTGGACCCGGGCCGCTGGTCGCCGTTCAACGCCGCGCGCCTGCAGGCGGTGCTCGACCAGCATGGCGTCGCGAGCGCGCGCTATGACGGGAAGCGGCGCCCGTATGCGGTGTTCGACTGGGACAACACGTGCATCATGAACGACTGCGAAGAGGCGTTGCTGATGTACCAGATCAACCATCTGCAGTACAAGCTGACGCCGGACGAGTTCGTCGCCGTGATGTGGAAGGACGTGCCGAAAGGCGCGTTCATGAAGGACTACACGACCGTCGACGGCAAGCCGGTGACGATGGAGGACCTCGCCGCCGACGTCGAGTCCGACTACCGCTGGCTCCATGCGAACTACAAGGGCTTCGGCGGCGACAAGAGCCTCGACGAGATTCGCGAGACCGACCAGTTCAAGGATTTTCGCGCGAAGCTGTACTTCATGTACGACGCGATCTGCGACACGCATCCGCTCGAAGTCGGCTACAAGTGGATCATCTACTTCTACAAGAACATGACGACCGCCGAGCTGCAGGCGATGGCGGAAGCGTCGAACAACTACGGTATCGGCGACGCGCTGCGCAAGGTCCGCTACGAAAGCCCGAAGACGCTGCCGGGCAAGGCCGGCGTGGTGGCCGACACGCATTTCCACGGCATCCGCATTCACGAGGAAATCCGCGCGGTGATGCATACGCTGCGTGCGAACGGCATCGACGTGTACGTGAGCACCGCGTCGCTCGACGACGTCGTGCGCGTGTTCGCCGGCAATCCGAACTATGGCTATGGCGTGCCGCCCGGGAACGTGATCGGCTTGCGTCTCGACATGCAGGACGGCAAGTACACGAGCACCTATCCGGCCGGCTGGCATTTCAACTGGGGGCCCGGCAAGACGGTGGGCATCCGCAACGTCCTCGTGTCGAAGAAGGGCTACGGCCCGCTGCTGGTGTTCGGCGACAGCGACGGCGACGCGTGGATGCTGCGCGATTTCAAGGACACCGCGGCCGGCGTGATCGTCAACCGGATGAAGAAGGGCGAGATCGGCGCGGACAGCAAGCTCGCGTCCGAACAGATCGGCAACCCGGACGCGCGCTTCCTGCTGCAGGGCCGCGACGAGCACACGGGCCTGATGATCCCGGACGAGAAGTCGATCAAGTACGGCAAGACCGAGCGCAAGCTGCTGGCTTGACGCGGGCCGGGCGCCGGGCTACGCGCACCCGGCCGCCGCGGCCCCGCGCCCATCGGTATCGGTATCCGCCACGGCGTCGTGCGGGCCGGCACGCGCGCGTCTCAACGCTCGCGCGCGGGGCCCAACCGCTCCAGCAACGACGCCAGCAGATCGATCGGCAGCGGAAACACGATTGTCGAATTCTTGTCGGCCGCGATCGTCGTCAGCGTCTGCAGGTAGCGCAGCTGCATCGCCTGCGGCTGCAGCGCGAGCCGCTGCGCGGCCTGCAGCAGCTTCTCCGACGCCTGCAGTTCGCCTTCCGCATGAATGACCTTCGCGCGCCGCTCGCGCTCGGCCTCGGCCTGCCGCGCGATCGCGCGCACCATCGTCTCGTTCAGGTCGACGTGCTTGATCTCGACCGTCGATACCTTGATCCCCCACGCATCGGTCTGCGCGTCGAGCGTCTTCTGGATGTCGGCGTTCAGTTGCTCGCGCTCGGCCAGCAGTGCGTCGAGCTCGTGCTTGCCGAGCACCGAGCGCAGCGTCGTCTGCGAGAGCTGGCTGGTCGCGTCGAAGAAGCGCGCGACCTGGATCACGGCCTTCTCCGGATCGACGACGCGAAAATACACGACCGCATTGACCTTCACCGACACGTTGTCGCGCGTGATCACGTCCTGCGGCGGCACGTCGAACACGACGGTGCGCAGGTCGATCCGCACGACCTGCTGGACGATCGGGATGATCAGCACGAGCCCCGGCCCCTTCACTTTCCAGAACCGGCCGAGCATGAACACGACGCCACGCTCGTACTCGCGGAAGATGCGGATCGACGACGCGACGAGCACCACGACGAAGACGATCAGGACGCTGCTGAAGCCGAACGTGTAACCGATCATGAAGGTTCTCCTTGGGGTTGTGCCTGTCCGGGCACGTCGTAGAGCGGCGTGACGGTCAGCGTCAGCCCCTGGCGGCCGGTGACGCGCACGCGGCAGCCGGCGGCGAGCGGCACGTTGCTCGCCACGCGCCAGCGCTCGCCGTGCACGCGCGCCCAGCCGGCGGCCGACGGCGCGACGCCGCTGGCGCCAAGCGGTTGATCCGGGTGCAGGCCGTCGTCGAGCACTTCGCCGATGCTGCCGAGCATCGCCTCGGCGCCCGTCACGACCGGGCGCCGCCGCGCGCGCAGCGCGACGCTCGACACGCCGGCGACGAACAGCCCGCCGCCCAGCGCCAGGCTCGCGATCACGGGCCACGGAATCCCGTAGCCGGGCACGTCGGTGTCGATCAGCATCAGCGCGCCGATCGTAAACGCCACGATCCCGCCGAAACCGAGCACGCCGAAAGTCGGCAGGAACGCCTCGGCGACGAGGCAGCCGAGACCGAGCAGCACGAGCCCCAGGCCCGCATAGCTGATCGGCAGCAATTGCATCGCGAACAGCCCGACCAGCAGGCAGATGGTGCCGGCGACGCCGGGCAGCACGAAGCCGGGGTTCGCGAATTCGAAGAACAGCCCGTAGATGCCGATCGTGAGCAGGATCAGCGCGACGTTCGGATCGGCGATGATCGACAGGAAGCGGCTGCGCCAGTCGGGCGCGAGCACGACGAGCGGCGCATGCGCGGTCGCGAGGTGGAGCGTGCCGGCGCTGGTCGTCACGGTGCGGCCGTCGAGCTGGCGCGCGAGGTCGGCCGGATCCTGCGCGATCAGGTCGACCACATGCTGCGCGCGCGCCTCGTTCGCCGACAGGCTCACGGCCTCGCGCACCGCGCGCTCGGCCCAGGCGGCATTGCGTCCGCGCAGCTGCGCGAGGCCGCGGATATAGGCGGCGGCGTCCTGGGTCGCCTTGCGGATCTCGGTCGACTGCGTGTCGTTCGGCAGCTCGGCGGGTGTGGACGAGGCGCCGGAGGCTCCGCCCGCACCCGATGTCCCGGCCGGCGACGGCCGGGGCGTGCCCGGTGTTCCCGGCGTACCGGGCGTACCCGGCGCGCCGCCGCCGATGCCGAACTGCACCGGCGAGGCCGCGCCGAGATTGGTGCCGGGCGCCATCGCGGCGATGTGGCTCGCGTACACGATATAGGTGCCCGCGCTCGCGGCCCGTGCGCCGCCGGGCGCGACGAACGCGGCCACTGGCACCGGCGAGCCGAGGATCGCCTTGATGATCTGCCGCATCGACGTGTCGAGCCCGCCGGGCGTGTCGAGCTGCAGGATCGCGAGCGGCGCGTGGTCGTGCGCCGCGCGCTCGATCGAGCGGACGATGAAGTCGGCGCTGGCCGGCCCGATCGCGCCGTTGACCGGAATAACGATGACCGGCGGCGCGGCGGCGGGTGCGGCGGGCGAGCTGGCGGGAGGCGGAGCGGCAACCGCCGCGCATACGACGAGCAGCGCCGCGAACAGCGCGGCGCGCGCGACCCGCGCGACCAGCGGGTGACGGGGGCGGCCGTCGGGCGATGCCGATGACGGCGGCCCATGACGATGAATGGGCATCGGGGCGTCCGGGCGGCGCGCGGCCGCACGCCGTCCGGCTCGCGGAAAAGGGCGTTGGCCCGATGTTTGAAGATTAGGCGGTTTCGGGGCAAAGCGCGAAGGCGGGGCCGCCGGCCGCGCCTTCAGCCGGCTCCGTTGCCGCGCGCGAGCGCTTCTTCCCGGTATTCGGCCGGGCTGCGGCCGCTCCATTTGCGAAACGCGCGGTAGAACGCGCTCGGTTCCGCGAAACCGGTGGCGGCCGCGACGTCGGCGATGGTCCGCGACGGATCGGCCAGCGCCTCGAACGCGAGATCGCGCCGCAGCGTGTCCTTGATCGACTGGTACGCGTGGCCTTCCTGGTGCAGCTTGCGACGCAGCGTCGCCTCGGCCACGTGCAGCCGCGCGGCCATCCCGCCCGCGCCCGGCCACGCGGCAGGCGGCATCCCGCGCAGTACCGTACGCACGCGCTGCGCGAGCGCGTTCGGGTTGCGGTACTTGACGATGAAGCTGGCCGGCGCGTTGCGCAGGAACGTCTTCAGCGTCTTCGCGTTCTGCACGACCGGCAGCGTCGCGAATTCGGGATCGAAATCGACATACGAATCGGGCTGGTTGAAGCGCATGTCGTCGCACAGCATCGACGGGTATTCGTGGTCGGCCGGCGGCGTGTCGCAGCGGAAGCTCGCGTGCAGCACCGGGATGCGCCGCCCGATCAGCCAGCAGGTGAGCCCGTACACGATGATGAAATAGGTCGCGTACGTGAACATCGCGGGCGCCGCCGCGCTGTTGCGGTGCACGAAGCGCAGCCGCACGCGCTGCGGATTGGCGTCGAGCTCCGCGTGCAGATCGTCGAGCACGCAGTGCAGGAAATTCACCGCGCGCGCCATCGCGTGCAGTCCGTCTTGCGCGGACAGCGCGGCCTGGCTCATCGCGATGAAGCTGCCGCTGCGCATCGGGTGGCGGTCCTGCCCGAAAAACTCGTCGTCGAGCGCGCGCGCGATCGCGTTCCACAACGCGCCGTATTGCTGCGCGGACACCCGCGCGCGCGGCTGGTCGAGCAGCGCGGGCGCGATGCCGGCCTGCGCGAGCAGCGGCTCGGCCGCGACGCCGCGCCGGGTGGCGAGCGCGACGCTGTAAGCGACGAGGCTGATCGCGACGGTGCCCTTGTCTTCCTGCTTCATCGAAGCCGCCGCTATGGCAAAAACGCTCAGTGTAAATGAGCGGCGCGAGCATCGAACAGTCGCGCGTGCTTGCCTACACTTGTTGCATCGAAACGGAAGGTCGGTCGCCACACGCGGCCGGGGGAGACAGCAGCGCCATGGACGAGCTTTACACCGAAGACCAGCGGATGATCCGCGACGCCGCGCGCGTTTTTGCCACCGAGGTGCTGGCCCCGAACGCCGCGCAGTGGGACCACGACGCGCACCTGCCCGACGCCGTCGTCGCGCAGCTCGGCGAACTCGGCCTGCTCGGGATGATCGTGCCGCAGGAACTGGGCGGCGCGTATACGGATTACGTCGCCTACGCGCTGGCGATGGAGGAAATCGCCGCCGGCGACGCCGCATGCGCGACGATGATGAGCGTGCACAACTCGGTCGGCTGCGGGCCGATCCTCGGCTTCGGCACGCCCGCGCAGAAGGATCGCTGGCTGGCCGAGATGGCGGCGGGCCGCATCATCGGCGCGTTCTGCCTGACCGAGCCGCAGGCCGGCTCCGAGGCGCACAACCTGCGCACGCGGGCGGAACTGCGCGACGGCAAGTGGGTGCTGAACGGCGCGAAGCAGTTCGTGACCAACGGCCAGCGCGCCGGCGTCGCGATCGTTTTTGCCATGACCGACCCGGAAGCCGGCAAGCGCGGCATTTCCGCGTTTCTCGTGCCGACCGACACGCCGGGCTTCATCGTCGGCAAACCCGAGAAGAAGATGGGCATCCGCGCGTCCGACACGTGCGCGATCACGTTCGAGAACTGCGCGATTCCGGAAGAAAACCTGCTCGGCAATCGCGGCGAAGGGCTGAAGATCGCCCTGTCGAACCTCGAAGGCGGTCGGATCGGCATCGCCGCGCAGGCGCTTGGCATCGCGCGGGCCGCGTTCGACAAGGCGCGCCGCTATGCGGGCGAGCGCGTGCAGTTCGGCAAGCCGATCGCCGAGCACCAGGCGATCCAGCAGAAGCTCGCCGACATGGCCACCCAGATCAACGCGGCGCGCCTGCTCGTGCATCACGCGGCGAAGCTGCGTACGGCCGGGCTGCCGTGCTTGTCGGAGGCGTCGCAGGCGAAGCTGTTCGCATCCGAGATGGCCGAGCGCGTGTGTTCCGACGCGATCCAGATCCACGGCGGCTACGGCTACCTCGCCGATTACGAAGTCGAGCGTCATTATCGCGACGCGCGCATCACGCAGATCTACGAAGGCACCAGCGAAGTGCAGCGGATGGTGATCGCGCGACAGCTTTGAGTCGCGGCGCGCGCGCCATCGAACATCACGCGAACCGACAAGCAGGCAAACACGCAGGGCACGAGGGCAGCGCGGCGAACGCGGCACGCAACGACGTGACCGTGCGCGGCGCAACAGGGAACCGGGCGGCGTGGCAGCGCGTGCGCCGGTCGACCGCTGGGCATGGAGACTGGAGACTCACCAGGGCATGGGACCCACGTAAGCGCTAAAGCGCTAACGTGGGTCGACAGGAGACGACACGATGACAGTACAGGCATTCCTGGACGCACGCGACTTTCTGCTGCGCCATCGCACCGACTACGACACCGCGTACCGCGACTTCGAATGGCCGGTGCTCGATGCGTTCAACTGGGCGCTCGACTACTTCGACCCGATGGCGCGCGGCAACGACCAGCCCGCGCTGTGGATCGTCGATGCGGCAACCGGTACGGGCGACCCGTATTCGTTCGCGCAGATGTCCGAGCGCTCGTCGCGGATCGCGAACTGGCTGCGCGGCATCGGCGTCGTGCGCGGCGACCGGATCCTGCTGATGCTGCCGAACCGTGTCGAGCTGTGGGACGCGATGCTCGCCGCGATGAAGCTCGGCGCGATCGTGCTGCCCGCGACCACGCAGCTATCGGCCGACGACGTGCGCGAGCGCGTGCAGATCGGCGGCGCGACCTACGCGATCGTCGACGAGAACGAGACCGCGAAGTTCGAACAGGGCGAGCTCGGCCTCAGGCGCAAGATCGTCGCCGGCGCGCCGCGCGACGGCTGGCTTGCGATGAACGACGGCTACGCGGCTAGCGACGTATTCACCCCCGACGCCGTCACGCAGTCGAACGAAACGATGCTGCTGTACTTCACGTCGGGCACGACGTCGAAGCCGAAGCTCGTCGAGCATACGCACCGCACCTATCCGGTCGGGCACCTGTCGACGATGTACTGGGTCGGCCTGCAGCCGGGCGACATCCACTGGAACATCAGCTCGCCGGGCTGGGCGAAGCACGCGTGGAGCTGCTTCTTCGCGCCGTGGAACGCGCAGGCGTGCGTGTTCGCGTTCAACTACGCGCGCTTCGAGCCGAAGGTCGTGCTCGACGCGCTCGTCAAATACCGGGTGACGACGCTGTGCGCGCCGCCGACCGTGTGGCGCATGCTCGTGCAGCAGCCGCTCGCGTCGTTCGACGTGAAGCTGCGCGAGATCGTCGGCGCGGGCGAGCCGCTCAATCCCGAGATCATCGAGCGCGTGAAGAAGGCGTGGGGCATCACGGTTCGCGACGGCTATGGCCAGACCGAGACGACCTGCCTGATCGGCAACACGCCGGGCCAGCCGGTCGTCGCCGGCTCGATGGGGCGGCCGCTGCCGGGCTACCGGATCGCGCTGCTCGACCCGGACGGCGCACCCGTCAGCGAAGGCGAGGTCGCGCTGCCGATTGGCGCCGGCGCGTCGCGCCCGGTCGGGCTGATGAACGGCTATGCGAACAATCCCGACGCGACGGCCCACGCGATGCGCGACGGCCATTACCGCACGTCGGACATCGCGATGCGCGGTGACGACGGCTACTACGTGTACATCGGCCGCGCGGACGACGTGTTCAAGTCGTCCGACTACCGGCTGAGCCCGTTCGAGCTGGAAAGCGTGCTGATCGAGCATCCGGCGATCGCTGAGGCGGCCGTCGTGCCGAGCCCGGACCCGGTGCGGCTGTCGGTGCCGAAGACTTTCATCACGCTGCGCCAGGGCTACGAGGAAAGCCCGGCGCTCGCGCTGGAGATCTTCCGCTTCTCGCGCGAGAAACTCGCACCTTACAAGCGCATCCGCCGCCTGCAATTCGCCGAGTTGCCGAAGACCATCTCGGGGAAGATCCGCCGCGTCGAGCTGCGCCGCCGCGAGATCGAGCGCGGCGACGACGCGACGACGCGCATGCCCGGCGAATACTGGGAAGAAGATTTCGCCGCCGAACTGAAGTGAAATGACCGGCCGCGGGCCGCGCGCGCCGCATCCCGCGGCGGCCGCCCGCAGCCCGATTGAACCGGCCGCGCGGCATCAGCGCTGCGTGGTCCACAGCAAGGAGATTGCATCGATGAACGCGAATCCGACGCCCCACACGGGGCAAGACGTGCCGACGGTCAAGCTGCTGATCGACGGCGCTTTCGTCGAGTCCACCACGAGCGAGTGGCGCGACATCGTCAACCCGGCGACCCAGCAGGTGCTCGCGCGCGTGCCGTTCGCGACCGTCGCGGAAGTCGACGCGGCCGTGCAGGCCGCGCACGAGGCGTACGCGACGTGGAAGAACACGCCGCTCGCCGCGCGCATGCGGATCATGCTGAAGTTCCAGGATCTCGTGCGCGCGAACCTGCAGCGCGTCGCGAAGACGCTGACGGCCGAGCAGGGCAAGACGCTGCCCGACGCCGAAGGCGACATCTTCCGCGGCCTCGAGGTGGTCGAGCACGCATGCTCGATCGGCACGCTGCAGCTCGGCGAGTTCGCCGAAAACGTCGCGGGCGGCGTCGATACCTACACGCTGCGCCAGCCGCTCGGCGTATGCGCGGGCATCACGCCGTTCAACTTCCCCGCGATGATCCCGCTGTGGATGTTCCCGATGGCGATCGTGTGCGGCAACACGTTCGTGCTGAAGCCGTCCGAGCAGGATCCGATGTCGACGATGGAGCTCGTCGAGCTCGCGATCGAGGCCGGCGTGCCGAAGGGCGTGCTGAATGTCGTGCACGGCGGCAAGGAAGTGGTTGATGCGATCTGCACGCATCCGCTCGTGAAGGCGATCTCGTTCGTCGGCTCGACCGCCGTCGGCACGCACGTGTACAACCTCGGCAGCCAGCATGGCAAGCGCGTGCAGGCGATGATGGGCGCGAAGAACCACGCGATCCTGCTGCCCGACGCGAACCGCGAGCAGGCGATCAACGCGCTGGTCGGCGCGGGCTTCGGCGCGGCCGGCCAGCGCTGCATGGCGACCTCCGTCGCGGTGCTGGTCGGCCGTGCGCGCGACTGGCTGCCGGACATCGTCGCGAAGGCGCAGATGCTGAAGGTCAACGCGGGCTCGCAAGCGGGCACGGACGTCGGCCCGGTCGTGTCGCGCGGCGCGAAGGCGCGCATCCTGTCGTTGATCGACGCCGGCATCAAGGAAGGCGCGAAGCTCGAGCTCGACGGCCGCGACGTGAAGGTCGCCGGCTTCGAGGAAGGCAACTTCATCGGGCCGACGATCTTTTCGGGCGTGAAGCCCGAGATGACGGTCTACACCCATGAAATCTTCGGGCCGGTGCTGGTCGTGATGGAAGTCGACACGCTCGACGAAGCGATCGCGCTCGTCAACGCGAACCCGATGGGCAACGGCGTGGGCATTTTCACGCAGAGCGGCGCGGCCGCGCGCAAGTTCCAGAGTGAGATCGACGTCGGCCAGGTCGGCATCAACATCCCGATTCCGGTGCCGGTGCCGTTCTTCAGCTTCACCGGTTCGCGCGGCTCGAAGCTTGGCGATCTCGGCCCGTACGGCAAGCAGGTCGTGCAGTTCTACACGCAGACGAAGACGGTCACCGCGCGCTGGTTCGACGACGACACGACGGCCGGCCCGGTGAACACGACGATCCGGCTGCACTGAGCGGCGGAGGAGACGAACATGAAGATCGGTTTTATCGGACTCGGCCACATGGGCGCGCCGATGGCGCTGAACCTGCTGAAGGCTGGCCATGAAGTGCATGCGTTCGACCTGAGCGCCGATGCATTGCGCGCGCTGCAGGACGCCGGCGCGCAGGTGGCCGCCTCGCCGCGCGACGCGGCGTCGGGCGCGACGTTCGTGATCACGATGCTGCCGGCCGCGCCGCACGTGCGCTCGGTGCTCGCCGGTGAAAACGGCGTGCTGGCCGGCCTCGACGCCGGTGCGACCGTGATCGACTCGAGCACGATCGACCCGGCGAGCGCGCAGGCGTTCGGCGCGCTCGTGCGCGAGCACGGCGGCGCGTTCGTCGATGCGCCGGTGTCGGGCGGCACCGGCGGCGCGGCGGCCGGCACGCTGACTTTCATGGTCGGCGGCAGCGACGCCGATTTCGAGCGCGTGAAGCCCGTGCTCGCCGGCATGGGCAAGAACATCGTCCATTGCGGCGCGACGGGAATGGGGCAGGTCGCAAAGGTCTGCAACAACCTCGTGCTCGGCATCTCGATGGCGGCCGTGTCGGAGGCGATGTCGCTCGGCGTCGCGCTCGGCATCGACCCGAAGGTGCTGGCCGGCATCGTCAACACGTCGACGGGCCGCTGCTGGAGCTCGGACACCTACAACCCGTATCCGGGCGTGATCGCCACCGCGCCGTCATCGCGCGGCTACAGCGGCGGCTTCGGCACCGACCTGATGCTGAAGGATCTCGGCCTCGCGAACGACGCCGCGAAGCAGGCGCGCCAGCCCGTCTATCTCGGCGCGCTCGCGCAGCAGCTGTACCAGGCGATGAGCAGCCGCGGCGACGGGCAACTCGATTTCTCGGCGGTGATCCGCCTGTACCAACCGGCCACCAAGAAGGACGCCTCATGATCGAACTGGACTACGTCGACGACGGCGCGATCGCGTGCGCCACGCTCAAGCGTCCGCCCGCGAACGCCTTTACCGCCGACGGGCTGCGGCAGCTGCAGGACACCGTCGCCGAGCTGAACGCGAACCCGCGCGTGCGCGCGCTGGTGATCACCGGCGACGGCCCGAAATTCTTCAGCGCGGGCGCCGACCTGAACACGTTCGCCGACGGCGATCGCGCGGTCGCACGCGCGATGGCCGCGCGCTTCGGGGCGGCGTTCGAGGCGCTGCACGACGCGCGCGTCGTGACGATCGCCGCGATCAACGGCTATGCGATGGGCGGCGGCCTCGAATGCGCGCTCGCGTGCGATTTGCGGATCGCCGAGACGCATGCGCAGATGGCGCTGCCCGAACCGTCGGTCGGCCTGCTGCCGTGCGGGCTCGGCACGCAGACGCTGCCCTGGCTCGTCGGCGAAGGCTGGGCGAAGAAGATCATCCTGGCCGGCACGCGCGTCGACGCGGCGACGGCGCTCAGGATCGGCCTCGTCGAGGACGTGGTGGAGCGCGGCACGGCACGCGATGCGGCGCTGGCGCTCGCGCGCAACGTCGCGCGGCAGAGCCCGCATGCGGTGGCATACAGCAAGGAGCTGATCGGCCTCGCACGCCGCGGCGTGCCGCGTAGCGCGGCGCTCGCGGTCGAGCGCGAGCGCTTCGTCGACCTGTTCGACACGAACGATCCGCGCGAAGGCGTGGCCGCGTTTCTCGGCAAGCGCGCGCCGCAATGGCACACCGATGGGGAGGCGCAACGATGAGCACGCCGGTCATGACTCACGAGGGCGTCGCGCAACCCGCGCCGGAGGTGCTGTTCCGCGTGGTGAACCGCGTGGCGCTCATCACGCTGAACCGGCCGGCCGCGCTCAATGCGTTGTCCTATCCGATGATCGGCGAGCTGGCCGCGCTGCTCGAGCGTTGCCGCACCGACGACCAGATCGTCGCGGTCGTGCTGCGCGGCGCGGGCGAGAAGGGCTTCTGCGCGGGTGGCGACGTGCGTGCGCTGTACAGGATGGTCGCGCAGCGCGAGACCTGGCTGCCGTTCTTCGTTGACGAATACCGGCTCGACCATGCGATTCACACGTTTCCGAAGCCGGTGGTCGCGCTGATGGACGGCGTGACGATGGGTGGCGGGATGGGGCTCGCGCAAGGCGCGGCGCTGCGTGTCGCGACCGAGCGCAGCAAGATCGCGATGCCGGAGACGCGCATCGGCCTGGTGCCCGACGTCGGCGCGACGCATTTCCTGGCGCGCATGCCGGTCGAGCTCGAACTGTACGTGGGGCTGACGGGCGCGATGCTGTCGGGCGCCGACGCGCTGAGCGCGAAGCTCGCGGACCTGTGCGTGCCGTCGTCGTGGCTCGATACGTTCGAGACGCGCATCGAGAGCATCAAGTGGGACGGCGACGTGCTGCCGGCGCTGCGCAAGGTGTTCGAGCCGCCGTGCAATGTCGTGCCGCATGCCGTGCTTGACACGCAGATGGCATGGATCGTCCGGCACTTCGACAAGCGCTCGACCGTCGAGCGGATCGTCGCGACGCTGAAGCAGGATCTCGCGCGCGACGAGCTGTCGCGCGAGCATCGTCAATGGCTGCAGGCGACGCTCGATGCGCTCGCCGGCCATTCGCCGACGATGCTGTGCGTGACACGCGAAGCGCTACTGCGCGGGCGCCAGATGACGCTGGCCGAGTCGTTCCGGATGGAGCTCGGCATCGTGGCGCGCGCGATCGAGGAAGGCGACTTCTGCGAAGGCGTGCGCGCGCATCTCGTCGACAAGGATCGCAAGCCGCGCTGGGCGCCGGCGTCGCTCGTCGAGCTGCGCGCCGAGCGCGTGCGGCATTTCCTGACCTCGCCGTGGAAGCTGTTCGCGCATCCGCTCGCCGATCTCGGCGCGGCGTGACGATCCGACGCGCCCGTGCGGCGCGTCGGTTTCAGCGCATTTCCGTTCTTTTCTTCTGCGCTCAGCGCTCGATCATCGGCGGCACCGCCTGCACGAGCGCGTCGATCACGCAGCGCGTCTTGCGCGGCAGGTAGCGCGTTTTCGGCCAGATCGCGTGGATGTCGCCTTCGCACACGAAGCAGCGGTCGAGTACGACAACCATCTCGCCGCGCTTCACGTAATGATCGAGCAGCCAGCTCGGTAGCCACGCGATCCCGAACCCCGCCGCACCGGCCGCCGCGATCGCCTGCACGTCGTCGAAGCTGAGCTGGTGCTGCATGTCGACGCGCACGGTCGAGCCGTCCGGCGCGCGCAGATCCCACGGCTGCGCGACGCCCGAGCGCGAATACGCGATCGTCCGGTGATTCCGCAGGTCGTCGAGCGATTGCGGCATCCCGTAGCGCGCGAGATACGACGGCGCTGCGCCGAGGCTGCCGTACTGCGTGCCCAGCCGCCGCACCGCGAGGCTCGTGCTGTCCGCCAGCGTGCCGATCCGCACCGCGAGATCGATTCCTTCCTCGACCAGATCGACGAAACGGTCGGTGATCGACACGTCGATCCGCAGGTGCGGATAGGTGCGTGCGAGATCGAGCACGATCGGCGTCACGCAGTGATGCCCGAACGCGAGCGGCACGCTCAGCCGCAGCTTGCCGCGCGCTTCGTTGCGGCCGCAATCGAGATCGGCTTCCGCCGCTTCGAGTTCCGACAGCGCACGCACGCAGCGGTCGTAGTACGCCTGACCGTCGTCGGTCAGGCTCTGGCTGCGCGTCGTGCGCTGCAGCAGTCGCGCGCCGAGCCGTTTCTCGAGCCGCGCGATCGCCTTGCCGACCGCCGAGCGCGTCATGTCGAGCCGTTCCGCGGCAAGCGCGAAGCTGCCGGATTCCACTACCTGGACGAAGGTCGTGACGCCGTCGAGTCTGTCGGTCATGGCGGGTTGCGCTGATTGCGTCCTGTAGTTCCCCAGTCTGGAGAAAAGGACGCGTCAATGGGGAGGAGGATTCTCACTATAGTACCGAATCCCGTCCAGCGTGCGTTGCCGGCCGCACGCGGCGAATCCTTCTCACCTGGAGGCGCGCGGCCTGTTGCGGGTCGTCGCGCAATACGTATGACGCTATCCGACTCCCGCAGGAATGCGGTCGCGCTCGCGGCCGTCTGTCTCACGTCGTTGATGTTCGGCCTCGAGATCTCGAGCGTGCCGGTGATCCTGCCGACGCTCGAACACGTGCTGCACGGCGACTTCAACGGCATGCAGTGGATCATGAACGCGTACACGATCGCGTGCACCACGGTGCTGATGGCGGCCGGCACGCTCGCCGACCGCTTCGGCCGCAAGCGCGTGTACGTGATCGGCACCGTGCTGTTCGGCGCGACGTCGTTGCTGTGCGGGCTCGCGCCGAACGTGCCGGTGCTCGTCGCCGGCCGGCTGCTGCAGGGCGCGAGCGGCGGCGCGATGCTGATCTGCCAGATCGCGGTGCTGTCGCATCAGTTCCGCGAAGGGCGCGAGCGCGGCCGCGCGTTCGGGATCTGGGGAATCGTGTTCGGGATCGGCCTCGGCTTCGGGCCGATCGTTGGCGGCGCGATCGTCGCACTGGCGAGCTGGCCTTGGGTGTTTCTCGTCCACGCACCGCTCGCGGCCGTCGCGCTCGTGCTGATCGGCGGCGCGGTGCGGGAGTCGCGCGATCCCCATGCGGGCACGCTCGACGTCGCGGGCATCGTCACGCTGTCGCTCGCCGTGCTCGGCCTCGCGTTCTATATCACCCAAAGCGCGGAGCTTGGGCTCACGAGCGCGGCCGGCCTCGGCGTCCTAGGCGCGACCGTGCTTGCGCTGGCGGGCTTCGTCGTCGCGGAGCGCGTGAGCGCGCGGCCGATGTTCGACTTCTCCGTGTTCCGGATTCGGGCGTTCACCGGCGCGATCTTCGGTTCGATGGGGATGAACTTCAGTTTCTGGCCGTTCATGATCTACCTGCCGATCTGGTTCCAGGTCGCGCTTGGGTACGACAGCGTGACGGCCGGCCTCGCGCTGCTCGCCTACACGCTGCCGACGCTGGTCGCGCCGCCGTTCGGCGAGCGGCTCGCGCTGCGCTACGGGCCTGGCGTCGTCATTCCGGGCGGCCTGTTCACGATCTCGGCTGGTTTCGCGCTGATGCGGATCGGCAGCGGCGTCGACGATGCGAGCTGGCTCACGATGCTGCCGGGCTGCGTGATCGCCGGCATCGGGCTCGGGCTGACCAACACGCCGGTCACGAACACGACGACGGGCGCGGTGCCGGGTTCGCGGGCCGGGATGGCGTCGGGCATCGACATGAGCGCGCGGATGATCTCGCTCGCGCTGAATATCGCGGCGATGGGCTTCGTGCTGGTCGCGGGGATCGTCTCGAGCCTGAAGGCGGGGGTGGCGTGGGCGGTTGATGCGGAGGCGTTGCGCACGCTGGCGCAGCAGATCGCGTCCGGCCGCACCGACGGGTTGCAGGCGATCGCGCCGGCGCTCGCGCAGGCCGACCCGACCGGCACGGCGCTGCACGCGGCGCTCGTGCACGGGTTCGGCTGCGTGATGGTGTATGGCGCGGCCGGCGTGGCCGTGCTCGCGACCGCGAGCGCGGTGGCGTTCGCGCCGGTGGGGCGCAGGGGGGCGGTGTGTGAATGACGCGCGCTGCGCGATGCGCCGTGTAGATCGGAAGCTCGATCGAGAACACGAGCCGCCCGCGCCGCCGGTTCCGCGCGCTTACGCGCCGTCGCCGCGCGCGTCGATCCGGCGTTGCGTGTCCGCGTCGACGATCGCGCGGATCGCGCCGAACAGCGGCGTCGCGTCCGTGTAGCGCCGCCCGTAGCCGAGATTGAACGCGTAGTCGAAGTCGGGCGGATTGCTGCCCTGGTTGTGCTGCAGGATCGTCTCCAGCTTGTCGAGCGCCTTCGCGGCGCGCGCTTCCCGTGATTCGGCCGCCTCGTATTCATCCCACAGCGCGACGATCTCGTCGCGCAGCGCGCGATCGAGCCCGGCCGTCAGCGTCAGCAGGTCGTCGCGTTCGTGCGTGCTCTTGTCCGGATGCGCGGCCTGCTCGATCGCGGGGATGTCGCCGTGCAGCGCTTCGCCGAGATCGTGGACGACGCACAATTTCAGCAGCTTTGTCGTGTCGACGTCGGGGAGCGCATCGGCGAACACGAGCGCCATCAGGCACAGTCGCCAGCTGTGCTCCGCGGTGCTTTCGCGGCGGCCCGTCGACGTGTGGCCGCTGCGCAGCACGTCTTTCAGGCGTTCGGCTTCGCGCAGGAAATCGAGCCGCGCGTGGATCGTGTCGAGGTTCATCGTCAGCGCAATGCGTGAATGGAGCCGTCAAGCGTACGCCGAGCGCACGCGTCGCGTCCACGCATGAAATATGCGTGGCGCGTCGAGCCCCCGGCGACTGGTACGCGTGCTACAGCGTTTCGACGAGCCGCGCGGCGGAGCCGTCAGACAGCGTCATGCGCGTCCACCGGCAGGTGCTGCCGCGGATCGGCACGACGCGCGACGCATTGGTGCCGGTCGCGAATTCGACGCTCGGCGGCCCCGCGCGATCGTGCCAGCCGAGCGGGTCGAGCGCGGCTTCCATGCGCACGATTTCCGGCGACGCATAGCGCCACAGCGAGGTACCGAGCAACATCGGCAGCGGCCGCGAGAACTCGGCGGCGCGCGACGGCGAGCAGGCGAGCAGACGGTGCGTGAGGTCGCACACGAGATGCATGCGGGCCGTGCTGCTCGCGATCAGCCGCGCGAGCGCGTGGTCGCCGGCCGAATCGAGACGCGCGGCAAGCAGCCGCTCGGCCGTCGCGCGCTCGTCGGGCGACATCTGCTGGATACCGGCTTCCCAGCGCGAGATCGTCGATTGCGCGACGCCGAACAGCTCGGCCGCATGGCTCTGCTTCACGCGGCGCAGCGTGCGCCAGCGTTTGAGTTGCGGGCCGAGCGGCGGGGTGTGAAGCGGCGAGGTCGTCATGTCGATGCTCCGGTTTGCGTTCGGGGTGCGAGCGCGTGCATGGCAGGCGAGCGTCACCGTAGCCGTGGCCGTTACATGATCCGCAGGCCGCCGTTCGCCTCGATCGCGATGACCGCGATCGGCAAGAGCACGATGCCGCCCAGCACGAGCACGCCGTCGGCGGCGACCGTGACCGGCGTCGCGAGGATCCGCAAGCCCATGCCGACCACGGACGGCGATTCCCTGACGTACACGTTGTACGGCCGGTTGAACGCTTGTGCGGCGTTGTCCTTGTCCTTGGCCTTGTCGGCGAAACCTTCGGTCGAGTAGCGCTTGCCGCCGATGTCGCCTTCGAGCACGAGCCCGGCCTGCGCAGCGGTGAAGCCGTCGGCGGTCGCGGCCTGTCGATCGTCCGCCGATGCGTCCTTCGGCAACACAATCCGGTAGTGGCGGTCACGCCGCTGCCGTTCCCACGAAAGTCGGTGAACTGGGTGTGCAGCGACTTCCGGTAGCCGGACTGCAGCACGGGCCGCAGCGAGGCTGGCAGATCGAAGATGTAATGGTAATCCTGGCCGAGGACGACGAGTTTCTTGCCGTCTTCGGTGATCATGAACGCGGACACTTGTTCGTGGTACGCGCTCTCCTTGTACAGCTTCGGCGTGAAGCAGCCGGACAGCGGGAGGCTGGCCGCAGCCATGCCGGCGGCCAGCAGGCGCCGGCGCGTGATCGAAATGCGCATTTCTTGTTGTTCCGTCTTTGCGGTTTAAGGTGGCTTTCGCCCTCGGAGCGGCGATTCTCGCGTATCCGGCGCGCGTTGTCGAACGGGAAATCTGCGCGGCAACGCCGCCGATCGTGCCGCTTGCAGCATGCCGTGGCGTCCGAAGCAGCCGGAAACGTTTTGGGCAGGCTTTCAACCGGCTCCGCCATATCTTATTATTCGGCCAGAGCGGCGCGCGCCGGCCGCCATCGGTCATGCCGACGCATGACGCGCCGGCCAGCATTCCCCGCCTTCCGGCTTGCGCATCGCACGACACGCGGTCGGGACGACCGGAGACGCGTGGCCAGCGCGTATCCCGAAAAAATGATACGAGGGCGCAATGGTACGACTGGTCTTGCTGCTGCTGGGCATCGAATATCTGCGAACGCGCTGGCGCGGGCTGACCGTGCTGGGCTGGCTGTGGGTCGTCGCGGGCGTCGGCATCTTCGTCGACGCGCTCGACGGCGCGCTGCATTTTCCGATCGAACTGTTCGCGTGGCTGTTCCTGATCGAGGGGCTCGCGACGCTCGCGGTGGCCGGCAGCGGCGTCGGCGGGCAGCGCATTCTGCGCTACGTGAAGGGCATCGCGGTCGTGGTGGCCGCCGGGCTCGTGTTCGCGGGCCATCATCATGGCCACTTCCTGCTGTCGATGATCTTCGGCACGCTGTTCCTCGTCGATGGGCTGCTGCAATGCACGTCCGCATGGATGGTGCGTTACCGGCGCTGGAACGTTGCGTTCGCATGGGGCGTCGTCGAGATCCTGCTCGCGATCTTCTTCTACCAGCCGTACCCGACCCACTATGCGGGCACCGTGCCGTACTGCCTCGGCCTGCTGCTGATGTTCGGCGGGATGCACATGCTGAGCCTCGCCGCGCGCGTGCGGCGGCTCACGCGCAACCCCGCGTTCGTGACGTCGCCGGCGCCGGCGATCGTGCCCGACATCGACACGGCGCCCGACGCTCCGCGCTTCACGCAATCCGAATGGGACGGCCCGCCGGCCGATCACGAGCGCGCGCTCACCGTGCACGTGTGGACGCCCACCGGCACGTCGAAGGCCGAAGCGCAGCGCTACCCGGTGATCGACCGCTACATCGCGGCAGTGGACGTCAACGGCGTGATCTCGACCGGCCATGCGGCGCTGGAGTCGCCCGAGGGTATCTACATCAGCCTGTATCCGGCCGTCGAGATCGATCGTTCTCCGGACGAATTCACGCGGCTGCTGCGCGCGACGCGCGAGAACGACGTGCCCGGATTGTTCCAGCCCGACTATGCGACGGAATCGAAGGCATGGTGTCCGTCGACCGTGCGCGTGCGGATCCGCAACTACGATCCGGCGAAGCTGGACGCCTTCTGGTCGTCGTATCGGCAGACCGTGACGTACAACCTCACGCACCGCAACTGCTCGAGCACCGTGTCGAACGCGCTCGAAGCGGCGCTCGACGGCGCGGTGTGGCGGCTCAAGGGCGAGCGGGCAGGGTGGGGCGCGTTCGTCCGGCTGTTGCTCACGCCCGAGCTGTGGGTCGCCGCGCAGATCCGCAAGCGCGCGGTGACGATGGCCTGGACGCCCGGGCTCACGCTCGACTATGCACGGGCGCTCAGCATGCTCGCCGATCCGCGGCCGTTCGCGTGGTGGAAGGTCGCGCGCTCGGCCGTGACGGCGATCATCGCGTCGCGCCGCGCGTGGCGCGAGCAGGACAGCGCGGCGCTGTCGCCGGGTGGATCGGAGGCTGCGTCGGCGAAATAACCGCGTGGCGCCGCGCAGAGGCTTCGATCGGCGAGTCGGCACACATCGGCGTTGCGCCACGTCACGAATTCCTTCGTCGACCTTCATACTGATGCCATGTTGCGTCGGCAACAATCGCGGGCAGACATTCGACAATCTTGCGGCGCATCCCGCGACCGCAAGCCTTTTCCGAGGAAACGCCATGCTCAAGACGCTCGCCCGCGCCGCGGCCGCACTCGCCGTCGCATCCGCCTCGCTGCACGCCACCGCGCAGACCAGCTACGACTACCTGTTGCTCGCGGCTTCGTGGGAGCCCGGCTTCTGCGCGTCGCACGATACGCCGGAGTGTACGAACCTCGCCGGCACGTATGCGGCGACGAGCCTGTCGCTGCATGGCTTGTGGCCGAACCGGCATGACGGCAACCAGCCGTTCTACTGTGGCGTGCCGCAGAGCGACATCGATCTCGACAACGCGCACCAGTGGTGCAGCATGGATGCGTATCCGGTGAGCACCGCGACCCGCAATACGCTGTCGACCTACATGCCAGGCGTGGCGTCGTGCCTCGACAAGCACGAATGGTTCAAGCACGGCACCTGCTCGAATTCGGCCACGCCGGACACTTACTGGAACGAGGCGACCGGCATGGTCAGCCGGCTCGGCAACACCTCGTTCAACACGTTCCTGCAGGCGAACGCGGGCAAGGTGGTGACGCGCAACCAGTTGCTGTCCGCGTTCGAGGGCGCGTTCGGCAGCAATACGCGCAGCGCGGTGTCGCTGAAGTGCACGAAGACCAACGGCGTCAGCTATTTCACGGAAGCGTGGATCGCGGTGAAGACCACCGCGACCTCGCAGTTTCCGAGTGCGGCGTCGCTCGTGACGGACGGCAATACACAGGGCACGTGCCCGACGTCGGGCGTGTATATCGCGAAGTAACGAACGAAGTCACGCGCGAAGTCACGCAGGATGCGCCGGCCGGAAGCGTTCCGGCTGGCGCGGCGTGGGCGTTGCGCGTCTATGCGAGCAAGTGCAACGCATCGTCGAGCGACAGCACCGTGGTGCGTGTCTCGAACGCTGTCGCGAACAGATGCTCGTGCACGACCTGATCCGGGTCGTAGCAGCAGTCCTTCACCGTATACAGCCGGAAATCCGCATCGCTTGCGTGCGCAACCGACGACAGCACGACGCCGGTCGACGCAATCCCGACCAGGATCAGCGTATCGATACCCAGCGCGACGAGCCGCACCTGCAGGTCGGTGCCGAAGAACACGCTTGCGCGATGCGCGGCGATCAGCGGCTCGCTGTCCAGCCGGCCGAGCTCCGGGCACGGGCCGTCGTCGACGAACAGGCCGAGCTGCTTGATCCCTTGGCCGTTCTTGTTGCGCGGACTGACTTCCGGATAGCCGGGGCTGAAGCGGAGATTGGCGAAACAGACATGGACGCCGCCGGCCCGCGCCGCATCGCACAGCTTGCGCGTGTTGGCGAGCAGGGTGGGCGCGACCGACGGAAAGAGCCCGAGGATGTCGGTCTGGTAATGCATGACGACCAACGCGGTTTGCGCCGGCACGATTCGAGGAATCGGCGCGTGCGCGCGGGTGTCCGTGCCTGCGTGGTGAGTGGCTGCGCGACCTGAAGCGTGTTCCGGTTGCATGACTGATGCTCTCCCAAAAGTCACTTCGGTGGATTCGGAAAAACGACCGCTGCGTGGATGTCGTCGACCATTCTAGTGGGCCGGCAAGAACCGGGCGCCCCGGCACGAACATTTCCCTCAGGTCGCGATGCCGCGCGCGCTGAACAGCGTGGAGATCAGATCGATCTGATCCAGTCGGTTGATCCACCATTTCGATGCGCGTCCGGTCTTGTCCTCGCGCCAGCCGAGGTAGCAGGTTGTATGGTCCCGCACGCCGATTACGCGCCGCTCGACGAGCCTTCCCTGACGGATCGCCTCCTCGACGACAGGCGCCGGCAGCATGCCGACGGCCATGCCTTCGCAAAGGAGGTCGAGTTTGGCGGCCAGGGTCGGCACGATGATGACCGGTTGTCCGTCATGAATCGCCACCGATCTCGGCTCGAGCGCGCGCGACGTGTCGCTGATGACGACGCCGCGATGACTTGAAATGGTATCGCTGTCGAGCGGTTGTTCGACGGCGGCGAGCGGGTGATGCGGCGCTACGACGAAGACATGGCGCAACAGGCCGATCGGCCTTGCCGCGATGTTCGGCGCGTGCGGCGGCTCCCCTGCGGCACCGATCGCGATATCCGCGCGCCCCGTCACGAGCGCGTCCCATACGCCGCCGAGCACTTCGGTCGACAGACGCAGCCGTGTGGTCAGCTTCATGTCATAGAAGGCGCGCACGTGCGGCCACAACGACGGGAGCGGAAGGATCTCGTCGAGGCACAGTCTGAGTTCGGCCTCCCAACCCGCGTGGACACCCCGGACTTTGTTTTCCAGCTCCCGGCCCGCCTGGAGCAGACGACGACCATCCTCTACGAGCAGCCGTCCCGCCTCGGTCAACTGCGCACGCCGCCCGCTGCGATCGAACAGGATGACGCCGAGATCGCTCTCTGCCTTTTGCACCAGGTAGGACAGTGCAGACGGTACGCGATGAATCAGCACGGCTGCTTCCGCGAACGTGCCCGCGCGGTCTATGGCAACGAGCGCCTCCAGAACTTCAAACGACAACTTCAAATCGATTACCTTTTAGATGGGCCGCTGATTTTCGACGCGGGGGCGGGGGCGCAAAGTGGAAGAGGTCAGCGTCGCGACGATGCCCGGGCGCGTGGGTCAGTGACCGCGAGGGGGCGCCATTATGCAGCCGCGACGACGCTGTTCCGAATTGCGCCTAACTTCGCAACCTCAAAAAATCGACCGCCCCGAATACGTCGTCAACCATTCGAGCGCCAACGTCCCCGCCAGCGAGTTCCCGTTCGCGTCGAGCCCCGGCGCCCACACGCACACGGCCATTTCGCCCGGCAGCACCGCGACGATCCCGCCGCCGACGCCGCTTTTCGCCGGCAACCCGACGCGATAGACGAAGTCGCCCGCCGCGTCGTAGGTGCCGCAGGTCAGCATCAGCGCCGACAGCCGCTTCGCCGAACTCGCGTCGAGGATCCGCTCGCCGGTGACGGGCGCGACGCCGCCGTTCGCGAGAAACAGCGCGGCTTGCGCGAGCTCGACGCAGTTCATCGTGATCGCGCACTGGCGGCAGTACGCGTCGACCACCGTTTCCGGCGGCATCTGCATATTCCCGAAGCTCGCGATGAAATGCGCCATCGCGCGGTTGCGTTCCGCGTGTTGCAACTCCGACAGCGCGACGCGCGAATCGTAGTCGATATCGTTGTTGCCGATCAGCCGTCGGACGAATTCAACGAGCGCCGTCTCGGCGCGCACGAAGCGGCGGCACAGCACGTCGGTGACGACCAGCGCGCCGGCATTGATGAACGGGTTGCGCGGCTTGCCGCGCTCGCTCTCGAGCTGGACCAGCGAGTTGAACGCGGTGCCGGACGGCTCGCGGCCGACCCGCTCCCACAGCGCGTCGCCCAGCAATTGGAACGCGAGCGTGCACGCGAACAGCTTCGAGATGCTCTGGATCGAGAAGCGCTCGTGCGCGTCGCCGATCGTGTAAACGTTTCCGTCGAGCGTCACGACGGCCATCCCGAACTTGTCGGCCGGCACCTTCGCGAGCTCGGGGATGTAGTCGGCGACGCGCCCCTGGCCGATCCAGGGGGCGAGTTCGGTATGGATGCGTTGGAGGATCGGCTGGTAGTTCATCACGTGAGGCAGGGCGGGCGCGTGGCCCGGTTTCCAGGGAGCCCGTATGGAACCGTTTCGGCGCCGGTTCGTCAAGCGCGGCGGCCATCGCACCCTTATTTTTGAGATCTCCAAACGGGCGAGCGGCGGGCGCAGTATCATGCGGTACGTTTCGGCCGCTGGCCGGCAGCGAGCGCAAGCCCGTCGCCGCCGCGGTCCCCCCGTATGATCCGACCGTTGCCCATGTCTTTTCGCATCCTGCTCGTCGAAGACGACACCCGCCTGTCCACGCTGATCGCCGGCTACCTGCGCAAGAACGACTACGAAGTCGACACTGTGCTGCATGGTGACGCCGCCGTGCCGGCGATCCTGTCCATGCGCCCGGATCTCGTCATTCTCGACGTGAACCTGCCGGGCAAGGACGGCTTCGAGATCTGCCGCGAAGCGCGCAAGCAGTACGACGGCGTGATCATCATGGTGACGGCGCGCGACGAGCCGTTCGACGAACTGCTCGGCCTCGAATTCGGCGCCGACGACTACGTGCACAAGCCGGTCGAACCGCGCATCCTGCTCGCACGGATCAAGGCGCAGTTGCGCCGCGCCCCCGCGCGCGCGGCCGAGAGCCCGGCCGCGCAGCCGGAGCGCTACACGTTCGGCCAGTTCTCGATCGACCGCACCGACCGCTCGGTTGTGCTGCCCGGCGGCGGCTCGCCCGACCTCACGTCGGCGGAGTTCGACCTGCTGTGGGTGCTGGTGTGCCATGCGGGAGAGGTCGTCAGCCGCGACGACCTGATGCTGCAGCTGCGCGGCGTCGAGTTCGACGGTCTCGACCGCACGATCGACGGGCGCATCTCGAAGCTGCGCCGCAAGCTGCACGACGATGCGGGCAACCCGCAGCGGATCAAGACGATCCGCAGCAAGGGTTACCAGTTCAGCAAGCATGCGTGGGAATGATGCCGCGCCGGCGCGCTGGCGCCGGCCGCCGCAGCCCCGCGTCGCACGATAGCCGGAAGCCGCGATGATCCGACGCACGCCTTCGCACCCCGATGCACCGCCGCTCTCGACGCTGCGCTATGTCAAATGGCGCTGGCTGCATTTCCGCCGCGCGTGGACCGACACGCGCGCCGACCGCATTCCGAGCTGGTCGCGCCTGTACGTGCGCACCTACCTGCATCTGCTCGGCCTCGTGCTGCTGACCGCGCTCGTGCCGGCGCTCGCGCTGGGCGTCGCGTTGTCGCCGGAAGTCGTGTGGCACGCGTTCGATGCGCTGCCGGGCGACATCTGGATCGTGCTCGCGTTCATATTCGCCGCGCCCGCGCTCGCCGCGTATCGGTGGATGCGGCCGGTCTGGTCGGATCTCGTGATGGTGCGCGAGCGTGCGATCGACTTCACCGGTGGGCGTTTCAACACGCGCGCGCGGGAATCGCACAGCGTGATCATCGGTCCGCTCGCGCGCACGCTGAATGCGCTCGCGATGCGCATGGAACGGCTGATCGCCGCGCAGCGCGACCTGACGAACGGAATCTCGCACGAACTGCGTACGCCGCTCGCGCGTGTGCGCTTCGCGCTCGAGATGCTGCGCGAACCGGGCTCCGCCGCCGAATATCACGGTGCGCTGGAGAGCATCGCGCAGGACGTGACCGAGCTCGAGGAGCTGATCGACATGAGCCTCACGTATGCGCGGCTCGAATACAGTTCGCTGCAGTCGAACCTCGAACTGACCGCGCCGGTCGCGTGGTTCGAGCACCAGGTGAGCGATGCGCAGCTGCTGTATCCGGAACGCGCGATCGAGTCGCGTATCGCAATTGCGTCGGACCTGCGCGTGACGATGGACCGGCGGCTAATGTCGTATGCGATGCGCAACCTGCTGCGCAATGCGAGCAAGTATGCGAACGCGCAGATCGTGGTCGGTATCTCGATCGAGCACGGCAACATCGCCATCTTCGTCGAGGACGACGGCCCGGGCGTGCCGGAAGACGACCGCGAAAGGATCTTCGACGCGTTCGTCCGCCTCGACCGCCGCACCGGCGGCTACGGGCTCGGCCTCGCGATCACGCGGCAGGTGCTGCACGCGCACAACGGCCGGATCGCGGTCGTCGACCCGGTCGAGCTCGGCGGCGCGCGCTTCGAGATCAGCTGGCCGATCTGACGGCCCGGCCGCCGCGGCCGGGCAACGGGGTCGCCGCGCCGCGCCGGGGCGAGCGCCCAAGCCCGGTCAATACGTGCGGCCGAGCTGCAGGTAGATGTTGCGCCGCCCGCCCGGCGCGAGCGCGACGCCCATGTATAGCGGACCGAACGCGGTCGACAGGCTCGTGAAGAACGTATAGCTCTGCTTGAGCGCGCCGCCGCCGACCTGCACGCCGCTCGACCACACGTTGCCGACTTCCGCGCTGGCGCCCACCGACAGCGCCTTGATCGGCGATGCGTTGAACGTCGCCAGCTGGTTCATGTAAGTCACGTTCCCGTACGCGAGTTCGTTGCCGGTCAACTGGTCGGCCGCGTACGCTGCCAGATGCTGGAACCCGCCGAGCGTGAAGTTGAACGCGTTGATCAGGTTGGTCCCGCCGATGCTCTTGCCGCCCTCGATCGTCGCGCTGACACTGTGCCGGCCGAACTGCTGCGCGATCATCGCCTTGCCGTAGATCTCGGTGTAAGGCGTGTTCGACGTATCGGCGAGGTTCGCCGCGGACTGGCTGTTGTGCGACCACAGCGAGCGTTCGACACGGAATTCGCTGTAGTAGCCCCGGCGGGGGAACATCGGATCGTCGAGCTGATCGATGACGAGCCGCGCGCGCGCGGTCAGCGCCTGCGACGTGAAGCTCGGCCAGATCAGCGTCGAGCTGCCGTCATCGAGCGAGAACGGCAGGTTGTAGTTCGGCGAGCCGTGCCCGGTCGCGTAGCCGATGCCCATCCGGAGGTCGCCGAGCCGGCCGATCGGCAGCCCGAAGTCGATCCCGGTGCGTGCCGTCTGCATCAGATACTGGTTCAGCTTCACTTCGCCGCTGTCGTCGTACAGGTTCACGTAGCGACGCTGATATTCCGCATAGGGCGAAATGTAGAAACCGTATGCGGCCGGCAACGGCTGGCGCAATTCGACGCGCGCCGACACCAGGTCGCTGCCGATCGTCGTATCCGCGCGGAATTCGAGCCCCGATTCGGTGAGCCACGGCCGCCGGTAGCCGACGTGCAGGCGGAAGCCGCCTTCGTCGGTCGAACTGCTCGACATCCCGACGCCGAACAGCAGGAAATTCGGACCCCAGTATTTCTCGCGCGCATCGATCTCGAGCACGTTCTCGTCGCCGTGGCTCACGATCTGCTGCGTCACGCTCTCGAAATTGCCGCCGGTCGTTAGCCTGAGCAGGTCCTGGCTGACGGTCGCCGGATCGTAGGTGTCGCCCGGTTTCACGTGCAGCGCGTCGCTGACGACCCGCTTCGGGATGCCGCCGGTCGTCTTGATCTCGATGCGCGTGATGCGGATCGGCGGCGGCAGCGGCTGCGCATGGGCGGAGCGGTAGGTCGCGTACTGTTCCGGCGTGAGCGCGAAGCGCTTGAGCCGCGGCAGCGCCGCGGTCGCGGCGGCCGCGCCGGCGGCGATCGCCTGCTTCGCGTTCTGGAAATCGGTGAACGCGAGCGCGCCGAGGTCGGGCGTGAGCAGCACGTCCTGCGCGGCGAGCTGCTGGCGCTGCGACGTCACGTTCTGGCGGATCAGGATGCCGACCATCTGCTGCATCACGTCGGCCGGCGACGCGAGCGCGTCGAGCGGACGCAGGGGCGAGCCGATGTCGACGGCGATCACGACCTTCGCACCCATCCGCCGCGCGGTGTCGACCGGCAGGTTGCTGACGAGCCCGCCGTCGACGAGCGCGCGGCCGTTGATCTCGGCCGGCGCGAACAGGCCGGGCATCGCCATGCTCGCGCGGATCGCGAGCGGCAGCGAGCCGTGGTCCAGCACCACCATCTGGCCCGTCTGCAGGTCGGTCGCGACCGCGCGATACGGGATCGGCAACTGGTCGAACGGCTGGTTGGTCGGCACGGCGGCCGTCCAGTTCGCGAGCAGCGCCTGCAGCCGGTTGCCCTGTACGAGGCCGACCGGCGCCTTCACGCCTTTCTTGCCGAAGCCGAGCGTCAGGCTGTTGATGTACAGGCGCTCGTCCTCGCGGCTGGTTTGCGGCAGGTCCGCGCGGTCGGTCACGTCGAATGCGATGTCGGCCAGGTTCACCTCGGACAGCCGCTGTTGCATCTCGTCGGCGGCCATGCCGCTCGCATACAGGCCGCCGACCACGGCGCCCATGCTGGTGCCGGCGATGCAGTCGATCGGGATGCGGTTCTCCTCGAGCACCTTCAGCACGCCGAGGTGCGCGTAGCCGCGGGCGCCGCCGCCGGACAGCACGAGGCCGACCGGCGGCCGGCCCGACGGGCCGCCGTCGGCGTTGCAGGTCGGCTCCGGCGTGGCGTTCGGTGCGGCGGCAGCGGCCACCGGCGCGGTGCGGGGGGCGGGGTCGGCGGCCGGCAAGGGCTGCGCGGCAACGGTGCAGCACCAGAGCGCAACGAGCGTTGCGCCGATCTGGCGCACCCCGAGCCAGCGGAGAGTAGCGGACGCTGTCATGGTGGAATACCTGGCGTGATCGGGCGTGAGACGCCTGCCGGGAGCAGGCAAGACCGAGAGATTACCGTGTTTCACAAGCGCAACGCGAGCCGCCGATGCGTAGGCGCGGGCCTGCGGAAACGCGTTTTTGGCAATTCGTCGCGAAAAAATCATCGGAATTGTCTAAAGTATCGGAACGATTTGCCGCTAAGTCCGTGATGGGGCGGTAAAGGCGCGCGCCGCGCGGATGCGGCTGTTTGTTCAATAAAGGCTCGATATGTCGACACCGCTGTTCGGAAAGTTGTTTGCGCAACCCGTTGCGATCGACCCTGGAACGGCGAGTACGCGGATTTATACGCACGAGCGCGGCGTGGTGCTGAACCAGCCGTCGGTCGTCTGCTTTCGCAAGGGCGGGGCGTCCGACGCGCGGCCGACCCTCGAGGCGGTCGGCGAGCTCGCGAAGGCGCTGCTCGGCCGCGAGCCAGCGCATCTGGAGGCCGTGCGGCCGATGCGGCACGGCGTGATCGCCGATGCGCACGCCGCCGTGCAGATGATCCGCCGCTTCATCGACATGTCGCGCACGCGTTCGCGCTTCAGCCGCCGTGTCGAGGTCACGCTGTGCGTGCCGTCGGATGCGACGGCGGTCGAGCGCCGCGCGATCCGCGAGGCCGCGTTCGCGGCCGGTGTGTCGGAGGTCGAACTGATCGAGGAAGCGCTCGCGGCCGGGCTCGGCGCGGGGCTGCCGGTGACCGAGCCGGTCGGCTCGATGGTGATCGACATCGGCGCCGGGACGACCGAAGTCGCGGTGATCGCGCTCGGCGGCATCGTCTACCGCGAATCGATCCGCGTCGGCGGCAACCAGTTCGACGCGGCGATCATCAACTACGTGCGCAACCTGTACGGCGTGCTGCTGGGCGAGCAGACCGCCGAGCGCGTGAAGAACACGATCGGCTCGGCCACCAGCGCCGTGCCGCGCACGTCGACACGCGCGATCGGGCGCGGCATCGAGGACGGCCTGCCGCGCTCGATCGAGCTGTCCAACCACGATGTGGCGGACGCGCTGGCCGCGCCGCTCAAGCAGGTGATCGGCGCGGTGAAGTCGGTGCTGGAAAACGCGCCGGCCGAACTCGTGACCGACATCGCGCATCGCGGCGTGGTGCTGACGGGCGGCGGCGCGCTGCTCGCGGATCTCGAGCGCCTGCTGCGCGACGAGACCGGCCTGGTCGCCCGGATCGCCGACGACCCTGCCACCTGCGCGGTGCGTGGCGCGGGCGAGGCGATGGGGCGGCTTGCGATGTGTCCGGTGGATTGACGCCGGCCGGGCAGGCTCGTTGACGTTTCCTGAAAGTCTTTCGAACCCCGAAGCGCCAGCATGCCGAACGTCGTCCGGTTTCTCCGGATACGTTCGACGCGTCATGCCGGCCGCGAGGCCTGGACATGCGCGAGCGCGGCGTGGCAGTATGCCGGGCCGCGTGCCGCGCAAGCCGGCGGCGCGCTTCTCCAGGAGTCCGACACCATTGAAGCAGCGATTCAAGCGGGGCAGCGTCGCCCGGATCGGCCGTGTGCTGGCAGCGTTCGCGTGCCTGTGGATCGTCGCGGCCGTCGTGCTCGTCGGCGCAGGGATGCGGATGCCGAGCGAGCCGGCCGATGTCGCGGTGATCTTCGGCAATGCGCTGGATGACCACGGCGCGCCGAAACCCGTGCTCGCCGCGCGGCTCGACGTCGGCGTGCGCTGCTATCGCGACGGGCAGTGTCCGGCGTTCCTCGTCAGCGGCGCGATCGACGGCCCGGGGCTCAACGAGGCGACCGCGATGCGCGACTATCTGGTCGCGCATGGCGTGCCGGCCGACCGGATCGCCGTCGACGACCAGGGCGACAACACGCTCGCGACCGCGCAGCACACGCGCGCGTACCTGCAGGCGCACCGGATGTCGCGCGTGCTGATCATCAGTCAGTATTACCACCTCGCGCGGGCGCGCCTCGCGTTCGAGCGGGTCGGCATCGCCCGCGCGAACATCTCCGCCGCGTATCCGCACCACTTCCAGTTGCGCGATATCTATTCGAGCTGGCGGGAAGTGCCGGCGTACGCGATCTATGTGCTGCGTCTGTGGCTCAATCCCGATGCACGGCCCGTGTCGTTCCGGCCGATGCTGTATCTGATGAGCCTGTTTTCGTAACGCGACGCGGCGTGATGCTGCCGCGCGCGTGCCGCGTTTCGATTTTCAGCACGACGGCCTAATTCGTTTCTGATTTTCTCGCCCAGTCACACCGATTCACACCGAATCCGGTGCGCTATCCCATTGATGGAATCGGTACCGCCGTCACCGGACGATTAATGGCGACCGGATCGCCGACTTCAAGCATCGCCGGATTCGAAAGCGATTGGCAGGATGTTGAAAATTCAATTTTGGTTCGGCGGATCAAGGCGCTCGGCGATTTTTGCGGCCTATCGGCGTGAGCGCGGATATATCGCGCAGCGCAAATTCCGCTCCAAATTCCGGATCGGGAATCGGTGTTTCCACTGACTACAACGCCCGGAGATCCTTGCCGCGCCTCGCGCGAAATTACGGAAACGCTTCAGTAGTTCTATTGTCGGGCGCGCCGACTCCAGTAAAAAATACATATTTGATTGATCTTGGTCAAATAGTAAAACATCGACTGGAAAACCCTGTTTGTTTGATATAGCCTTGTCTGACAAAAGCAGGGCGGTAATCAAATCAACCAGAAAGTCGCTGCATAAAAACAAGGGGCCCGGGCCATGTCATTCGGCTAGTTTTGCGCTCGCAAACGAGAATCGATTAACCAGCAGTTCATCCACGAATAAACCGACGTCGTTCCGCGACCGCCGGAGGGGACGCGTTCGTCCCGAATATTCCGTCGTCGCCGGTCCGATTCAGCGGGCAAGCCGATGCCGAGGGGAAACATGAATATTGCGCATTCGAAGAAGAGCGGCGAATCATTTCCGAGGTTCCTGCTGTCGACCGGCGTTTTCCTGGCCTTGTCGGGCGCGGGCATCGTTTCCGCCTATGCGACCTGCTCGACGGCGGGCACGACGGTGACCTGTTCGGGTGTCGCGAATCCGCTGGCGCCAAGCTACTCGAACAGCGCGAACAACCTGAACGTCACGGTGAACCCCGGCGCGAGCGTCGGCGTGCTGCTCGGCGTGGGCGGCACCGCGATGTCGCTGACGGGCAGCAACACCACGCTGACCAACAACGGCACGATCGATCCGACCGTACTTGGCACGGGCCTGGGCGTGCTGTCGAGCGGCGCGGTGGTCGGCAATGCGGCGGCGAGCACCACGACCGTGACCAACAACGGCACGATGAACGGCTCGACCGGTGTCGCGATCAGCGGCGTGACGGGCATGGCGCTGTCGGTGCAGAACGGTACGGGCGGCACGTCGACGATCACCAACACCGGCACGATGGGCTCGACCCCGCTGGTCGGTGCGACGCTCATCGGCGCGGATGCGCCCGTGGTCGCCGCGTACGGCGGCGGCACAGTCAACATGACGAACAGCGGGACGATCACCGGCCGCGTGTCGCTCGGATCGAACGGCACGCCTGGGCTGGGCAATACCTTTACCAACTCGGGCACGATCAACGGCGGCGTGTCGATGGGCGCGAACAGCACCAACACGTTCAATGCCGTGACGGGCTCGTCGGTCAACACGGCGGGCGGCACGGGCGGCGCGTTCAGCATCACGGTCGGGCCGGTCACGCTCGGCGTCGCGGCGACCGGCACCGTCGACGGCGGCGCCGGCGGCAACAACACGCTGGTGCTGCAGCAAGGCGCGTCGGCCAACGGCACCATCGCGGTCAACAACTACATCAACTTCAATCATCTCGACGTCACGAGCGGCAACTGGACGATCAACGGCGCGTCGACCGCGCAGGACGCGACGCTGGCGGGCGGCGTCGCGATCATCGGCGACAACGCGTCGCTCGGCACGGGCACGATCACGGCCACCGGCGGTGCGCTGCAAGCAGGCACCGCCGGGCTCGACGTCAGCAACAACGTGAATCTCGGCGCGGGCGGGCTGACGGTGCAGGGCGCGACTGGGCTATCGCTGTCGGGCGCGGTGTCGGGCGCGGGTGCGCTGACGAAGAACGACGTCGGCACGCTGACGCTGTCGGGCGCGAACAGCTACACGGGCGGCACGAACCTGAACGCTGGCGGCCTCGTGGTCGGCAACAACGGCGCGCTCGGCACCGGTGCGCTGAACGTCAACGCGTCGGCGTCGCTCGACACGAGCACGAACGTGACGCTCGGCAACGCGGTCAATCTCGCGACGGGCGCGACGTTGACGCTGGGCGGCAGCAACAATCTCGGCCTGGCCGGCACGATCGGCGGCACCGGCGGGCTCGTGAAGAACGGCGCGGCGACGGCGACGCTGACCGGTGCGAACACGTATACCGGCGACACGACGATCAACAGCGGCACGCTGGCGCTCGGCGCGGGCGGCAGCCTCGCGTCCACGGGCACGGTCAACCTCACCGGCGCGGGTGCGACGTTCGACCTGGCCGGCGCGACGGGCGCGCAGACGATCGGCTCGCTCGCCGGCGCGGCCGGCACGAACGTGAACCTCGGCGGCAATTCGCTGACGCTCGACGGCAGCGCGAATACGACCTACGCCGGCACGATCGGCGGCACGGGCGGCTTGACGCTGTCGGGCACCGGCACGCAGGCGCTGACCGGCGCGAACGTCTACACGGGCGACACGAACCTGAACGGCGGCAACGTCGTCGTCGGCAGCAATACGGCGCTGGGCTTCGGCGCGGTCAACGTCAACGGCTCGTCGACGCTCGATGCGACCACCAACGTGTCGCTGGCGAACGGCGTCAACCTCGCCACCGGCACGACGCTCACGCTCGGCGGCAGCACCGATCTCGGGCTGGGCGGCACGATCTCCGGCGCGGGCGGGCTCGTGAAGAACGGTGCGGCGGCGCTGACGCTGACGGGCGCGAACACCTACACGGGCGGCACGACGCTGAACGCCGGCGGCCTCGTGCTCGGCAACGGTGCGGCGCTGGGCACCGGGGCGTTGAGCGTCGGCGGCGCGGCGACGCTCGATACGACCACGAGCCTGTCGGTCGCCAACGCGATCGATATCGGCACCAGCGCGACACTGACGCTCGGCGGCAGCAACGCACTCGGGCTGAGCGGCGCGATCTCCGGCGCGGGTGCGCTCGTGAAGGACGGCGCGGCGACCACGACGCTGACGGGCACGAACACCTACACGGGTGGCACGACGATCAACGCCGGCACACTGGCGATCGGCGCGGGCGGCAGCCTGTCGTCCACGGGCACGGTGAACCTGGCCAATGCGGGCGCCGCATTCGACATCGGCGCGGGCGGCGCACAGTCGATCGGCGCGCTGTCGGGCGCGGCCGGCACGAGCGTGAACCTGGGTGCAAACGCGCTGACGCTGGGCGGGACCGCGAGCGGCACGTTCGGCGGCACGATCGGCGGCACCGGCAGCCTGACGCTGTCGGGCACCGGCACGCAGACGCTGAACGGCGCGAATACCTATACGGGCGGCACGAACCTGACCAGCGGCAGCCTCGTGCTCGGCAACAACGCGGCGCTGGGCTCCGGCGCATTGAATGTCGGCGGCGCGGCGACGCTCGATACGAACGCGAGCCTGTCGATCGCCAACGCGATCGATCTCGGCACGGGCGCGACGCTGACGCTGGGCGGCAGCAACGCGCTCGGGCTGGGCGGCGCGATCACAGGCGCGGGCGCGCTCGTGAAGGACGGCGCGGCGACCACGACGTTGACGGGGACGAACACCTACACGGGCGGCACGACGATCAACGCCGGCACGCTGGCGATCGGCGCGGGCGGCAGCCTCGCATCGACCGGCACGATGAATCTCGCGGGCGCGGGTGCGGCGCTTGATTTGAGCGGCGCGTCGGGCGGCCAGACGCTCGGTGCGCTGTCGGGTGTGGCCGGCACCAATGTGAGCCTGGGCGCGAATGCACTGACGCTGGGCGGGACGGCAAGCGGCACCTTCGGCGGCACCATCGGCGGCACCGGCAGCCTGACGCTGGCGGGCACCGGCACGCAGACGCTGAACGGCGCGAGCACCTATTCGGGCGGCACGAACCTGAACAGCGGCGGCCTCGTGCTCGGCAACAACGCGGCGCTCGGCACCGGCGCATTGAATGTCGGCGGCGCGGCGACGCTCGATACGAACGCGAACCTGTCGGTCGCCAACGCGATCGATCTCGGCACGGGCGCGACGCTGACGCTCGGCGGCAGCAACGCACTCGGGCTGAGCGGTGCGATCACAGGCGCGGGCGCGCTCGTGAAGGACGGCGCGGCGACGACCACGCTGACGGGTGCGAATACCTATACCGGCGGCACCACGATCAACGCCGGGACGCTCGCGGTCGGCGCGGGCGGCAGCCTCGCATCGACGGGCGCGATGAATCTCGCGGGCGCAGGCGCGACGCTGGACCTGAGCGGCGCGTCGGGCGGCCAGACGCTCGGTGCGCTGTCGGGTGTGGCCGGCAGCAATGTGAGCCTGGGCGCCAATGCTTTGACGCTGGGCGGGACCGCGAGCGGCACCTTCCGCGGCGTCATCGGTGGCACCGGCGGCCTGACGCTCGCAGGCACCGGCACGCAAACGCTGTCCGGCGCGAACACGTACACGGGCGGCACGACGATCAACGGCGGCAGCACGCTCGCGCTCGGCGCGGGCGGCAGTCTCGCGGCGAGCGGCGCGGTGAATCTCGCCGGTGCGGGCGCGACGTTCGACCTGGGCGGTGCGTCGGGCGCGCAGACGATCGGCGCGCTGACCGGCACGGCCGGCACGAGCGTGAACCTCGGCGCGAATGCGCTGACGCTGAGCGGCGGCGGCAACAACACGTTCGGCGGTGCGATCGGCGGCGCGGGCAGTCTGACGCTGGCCGGCGCCGGCACGCAGACGCTGACGGGTGCGAACACCTATACCGGCGGCACGACGATCAACGGCGGCAGCACGCTCGCGCTCGGCGCGGGCGGCAGCCTCGCATCGACCGGCTCGGTGAACCTGGCCGGCACGGGCGCGACGTTCGACGTGAGCGGCGCAGCGGGCACGCAGACGATCGGCGCGCTGTCGGGCGCGGCCGGCACGAACGTGAACCTCGGCGCGAATGCGCTGACGCTGAACGGCAGCGGCGCCGGTACGTTCGGCGGGACGATCGGCGGCACCGGCGCCGTGACGGTCGCGGGCACCGGCACGCAGACGCTGACGGGCGCGAACACGTACACCGGCGGCACGACGATCAACGGCGGCAGCACGCTCGCGCTCGGGTCGGGCGGCAGCCTCGCATCGGGCAGCACGGTGAACCTCGCGGGCACGGGGGCGACGTTCGACCTGAGCGGCGCGTCGGGCGCGCAGACGCTCGGCACGCTGACCGGCACGGCCGGCACGAACGTGAACCTCGGCGCGAATGCGCTGACGCTGAACGGCAGCGGCAACGGCACGTTCGGTGGCGCGATCGGCGGCACCGGCGGCCTGACGCTCGCCGGCACCGGCACGCAGACGCTCACCGGCGCGAACACGTACACCGGCGGCACGACGATCAACGGCGGCAGCACGCTCGCGCTCGGTTCGGGCGGCAGCCTCGCATCGACCGGCACGGTGAATCTCGCCGGGTCGGGCGCGACGTTCGACGTGAGCGGCGCAGCGGGCGCCGAGACGATCGGCGCGCTGTCGGGCGCGGCGGGCACGACAGTGAACCTCGGCGCGAATGCGCTGACGCTGAACGGCAGCGGCGCAAGTACGTTCGGCGGGGTCATCGGCGGCACCGGCGCCGTGACGGTCGCGGGCACCGGCACGCAGACGCTGACGGGCGCGAACACTTACACGGGTGGCACGACGATCAACGGCGGCAGCACGCTCGCGCTCGGTTCGGGCGGCAGCCTCGCATCGACGGGCGCGGTGAACCTCGCCGGCACCGGCGCGACGTTCGACGTGAGCGGCGCAGCGGGCACGCAGACGATCGGCACGCTGTCGGGGGCGGCCGGCAGCACCGTGAACCTCGGCGCGAACGCGCTGTCGTTGAATGGCAGCGCCAACGGCACGTTCGGCGGCGTCATCGGCGGCACCGGCGGCGTGACGGTCGCAGGCACCGGCGTTCAGACGCTGACCGGCAGCAACACGTACACGGGCGGCACGACGATTGCGTCGGGCGGCACGCTGCAGCTCGGCAACGGCGGCACGTCGGGCAGCGTGGTCGGCAATGTCGTCGACAACGGCGCACTGATCGTCAACCAGTCCGGCAGCGTGACGCTCGCGAACGTGCTGTCCGGCACCGGTTCGCTGACCCAGGCCGGCAGCGGACAACTGACGCTGACGGGCACCAATACGCTGAGCGGCCCGACGACCGTCGCCGCGGGCACGCTCGCCGTCGCCGGTTCGCTCGGCCAGTCGGCCGTGACCGTGCAGAACGGCGCGACGCTGACGGGCACCGGCACGGTCGGCGGCGTCGTGGTCCAGAGCGGCGGGATCGCGGCCGCGTCGCAACCGGGCGCGGCGCTGAACGTCGCCGGCAACGTGACGTTCCAGCCGGGCTCGACGCTGCAGGTCGCGGTCACGCCGCAGCAAGGCGGCAGCATTGCCGCGGGCGGCACGGCGACGCTGAACGGCGGCACCGTGCAGGTGCTCGCGAACCAGGCCAGCTACCAGCCGAGCACGACGTACACGATCGTCAGCGCATCGTCGGGCGTGCAGGGCGCATTCAGCCAGGTGAATTCGAACTACGCGTTCCTGATGCCGACGCTGAGCTACGATCCGAACCACGTGTACCTGCGGCTCGTCACGAACGGCACGGCACTGCCCGACGTCGCGACGACGCCGAACCAGCGCGCGGTCGCGACCGCGATCGGTGCGCTCGGCGCGGGCAACGCGCTGTACGACAAGGTGCTGACGACCGATGCGGCCACCGCGCGCCAGGCCTACTCGATGCTCGACGGAGAGTTGCAGGCGAGCCTGAAGAGCACGCTGCTGCTCGACAGCCGTTACGTACGCGATGCCGTGACCGATCGCGTGCGCCAGGGTCTCGCGCCGGGATCGGGGCCGCTCGCGGCGCTGTCGTCGGGCGGGGCCGCGCTGTGCGGCGACAACACGGCCGGCGTGACCGACCCCACGCTGCCGCCGGAGCGCCGAATCGGCTCGCGCGAGGGCTGCTATGGCGGCACACCTTACCAGCCGGTGGTGTGGGGGCAGGCGTTCGGCGGCCGCAGCCGGCTCGGGGGCGACGGCAACGCGTCGACGGTCAACCGCAGCATGACCGGCTTCATCGCCGGTGCCGACATGGCGCTCAACGACAAGTGGCGTGCCGGTCTGGCCGCGGGCGTCACGCACAGCTCGCTCGACAACGACCGCAGTTCGTCGGCGTCGGTCAACAGCTACTACCTGTCGCTGTACGGCGGTGCGCAGTACGGTGCGCTCGGCGTGCGCGGCGGCGCGTCGTACACGTGGTACCGGATCAACACCGACCGCTATCCGGGCTTCGCGGGCTTCTCCGATCACGATTCGGCCGGCTACAACGCCCATTCGGCGCAAGTGTTCGGCGAAGTCGGCTACGCACTGCCGCTCGGGCCGGTCGCGCTCGAACCGTTCGCGGGTCTGGCCTACGTGAACCTGCATACCGACGGCTATACCGAAAGCGGCGGTGCGGCCGCGCTGCGGGCCGGCGGCCAGACGACCCACATCGGGTTCTCGACGCTCGGCCTGCGCGCCGCGTCGCAGCTCGGCACGATCGCGAGCGGCACGTTCACCGCGCGCGGAACCGTCGGCTGGCGACATGCGTTCGGCAATGTGCGGCCGTCGTCGGCGTTCACGTTCGCGAACGGCGGCACGTCGTTCCAGGTATCGGGCGTGCCGATTGCTCGCGATAGCGCGGTACTCGAGGCCGGCATCGACGCGAACATCACGAAGCGCCTGACGCTCGGCCTGACGTTCAGCGGCCAGTACGGCAGCGGCGTGCGCGACAACGCGGTGCTCGGCAACATCCTGTGGAAGTTCTGACCGGCGCGTGACATGCCTGTGCGCGACGCCATGCGGCGACGGTAACGTCGCATGGCGCCGCGTCTTTTTCGTCGCTGCGCGCATCCCCCGTTCTGGCCTATCCTGTGCGAAACACGCGACGCGCGCCGCGCGTTGCGCCTCGACACAGGAGCATCGATGCCGAATCACGCCGAAGCCACCACGACGCAGGCGCCGCAAGTCGCGCCGCTTCCTCCGTCTCAAGCGTCCGGCCCCGCATTCATCGCGCCCGAAGCCGATCCGCAGGCGCTCGCGCGCAACAACCAGTACGTGCTCAAATCCGGCGACGCGTTCGTGGTCGGCGACGCGCTCGGCGACATCAGCGGGCGCGACGACGGCCTGTACGTCGACGACATGCGCGTGCTGTCGACATGGCGCCTGACCTTCGGCGGGCGCGCGCCGTCGCTGCTGTCGGGCGCGACGAGCGCGGACAACGCGTCGTTTACCGCGCACCTGACGAACCGCCCGCTGCCGCCGCTCGGCGGCAAGGAGACGCCCGAGGGCGTCATCCACATCGAACGCACACGGGTGCTCGCGGGCGACGTGCTGTACGAAGCGCTGACGCTGACGAACTACGGTGCGAGCGAGGCCGAAGTGCCGTTGTCGCTGTCGTTCGCCGCGGATTTCAAGGACATGTTCGAAGTGCGCGGCACGCAGCGCCCGAAGCGCGGCACGGTGGTCGCGCCGCGCGTCGACGCAGGGGCGGTGCGGCTGCGCTACGACGGCCTCGACAAAGTCGAGCGCAACGTGACCGTGCATTTCTCGCCGGCGCCCGACGCGCTGTCGGTCGATCGTGCCGATTACACGCTGACGATCGCCGCGCAGGCATGCGTGTCGATCTACCTGACCGTCGACGCGACGCTCGATTCGGCGCACCACGGCGGAGACCCGGGATGCGGCCGTGTCGCGCTGCGCACCGCGCTCGTCGGCGTGCATCGCGAAATGCGTTCGCGACGCGAGTCGATGGCGCGCGTGCACACCGGCAATCCGCTGTTCGACGCGTGGCTCGACCGCTCGCTCGCGGATCTCGGGCTGCTCACGACGCAGCTCGACACCGGGCCGTATCCGTATGCGGGCATTCCGTGGTTCTCGACCCCGTTCGGCCGCGACGCGGTGATCACGTCGCTGCAGATGCTGTGGCTGCAACCATCGCTCGCCCGCGGCGTGCTGCGCTTTCTCGCGGCGCATCAGGCGCGCGAGACCTCCGCGTTCCGCGACGCCGAGCCCGGCAAGATCATGCACGAGTTCCGCCGCAGCGAGATGGCCGCGACGGGCGAGGTGCCGTTCGCGCTGTATTACGGCGGCGTCGACACGACCCCGCTGTTCATCGTGCTCGCCGGCGCGTACGTCGAACACACCGGCGACGATGCGCTGATCGACGAGCTGTGGCCCGCGCTCGAGCGTGCCGCGCAATGGGTGATCGACAAGTGCGACCGCAATCCGTACGGGTTGCTCGACTACCAGCGCACGTCGGAGCGCGGCCTCGCGAACCAGGGCTGGAAGGACAGTCACGATTCGGTGTTCCACGCGGACGGCCGTTTCCCGGACGGCCCGATCGCGCTCGTCGAAGTGCAGGCGTATGCGTGCGCGGCGCTGGAGGCGATGTCGATGTGCTCGCACCGGCGCGGCCACGCGGCCGATGCGACGCGCTATGCACTGCGCGCGAGGGCGCTGCGCGACCAGGTCGACGCGCTGTTCTGGATGCCGGACGGCCAGTTCTACGGGATCGCGCTCGACGGTCACGGCGATCTGTGCCGCGTGCTCGCGTCGAACGCGGGCCATCTGCTCGCGTTCGGGCTGCCCGACGCGCAGCGGGGCGCGGCGGTCGCGAGCGTGCTCGGCTCGGCGCTGTTCCAGACGGGCTGGGGCATTCGCACGCTCGCGGCCGGCCAGCCGCGCTTCAATCCGATGGCCTATCACAACGGTTCGGTGTGGCCGCACGACAATGCGCTGATCGCGCGCGGGCTCGCGCGCTACGGCGACAAGACGGCCGCGGTGAACCTGCTGCGCGCGTTGTTCGAGGCGGCCGTCAGCTTCGAGATGCGGCTGCCGGAGCTGTTCTGCGGATTCCCGCGCCGGCGCGGCGAACCGCCGACGGCCTATCCGGTCGCGTGCCTGCCGCAGGCGTGGGCGGCCGGTGCGCCGTTCATGATGCTGCAGGCGTGCCTTGGCGTGGGCGTCGACGCGGCGCGCCACGAGGTACGGGTCGAGCGCCCGACGCTGCCCGAAGGCGTCGACTGGCTGCGCATCGACGACCTGCGTGTGGGCGACGAAACCGTTTCGCTCACGTTCCGTCGCGTCGACGGCCAGGTGGTTGCGGCGGCGGCGCAGCCGGGGCGGGTGAAGGTGGTCGCGCTGCTGTAGCGCAGCCGCGCGCGGACATTGCGCGATGTCGCGCCACGTTCGCGCGCAGCGGCATAGAATCGTGACATGACCCTTGAACGATGGTGGAGGCAATGACGATGACGACCGACAATCGGCCCGACGACGGCGAGCAGAAGCTCGAGAATCTGGAAGCGGCGGTCGACCACCTGCACAAGTCGATCGAGTCGCAGAGCATCGCGGCTGGGGCGGCGAAGGGCATCCTGTTCAGCCTGATCGAAACGCTCGGCGCGCTGATCGGCGATCCCGACCTGCCCGAACATGCGCGCTCGGGCTATGAGGCGCTGCGCGACAAGGCGAGCGAATTGCGCAGCGGGCTCGACCGGCATTGACGAACCGGCAGCGCCAGCGCCTGGCCGCACGGCCCGCGCCGGTGCTGCCCAATCCTGCGCGGCCCGCACAAAACCCCGTGCGCTCAATGAGTTAGCCGTCCGGTGCGCAGGATATCCACAAGCTTGCCAACACAATCTGTGGAGAACCCGGCCTGCCCCGATTCGGCGCGCAGCGCACGCTGCGAGTCGCAAACGATGCCGCGTCGTTGACCTGCCGCGCACGATCTACTGAATCCCCTTTCGTATCAGCATGTTACGTGTCACATCGGGGGAATATCCACAGGCTTGCCAACAAAATCTGTGGATAAGTCTCACCGGATTGCTTCCTGATGGTTGACGATCCCGCGTGCGGCGGCCGGTGCGTCGAGCCCCGTGCGCACGGGCTGCCCGATGTGTGCATCGTCCCCGTAAATCGTGCGCGATCAACGAGTTAGGCCCCGGGTACCCAGGATATCCACATCCTTGCCAACAAAATCTGTGGACAACACGGGCGCGTCATTCGACCGGTGCCGCGCCGGCCGCTTCCGCGACGATCCAGTCGCGAAACAGCGTCATCGCCGGCGTGAGCGGCTTCGACTTCAGCGACGTGAGCCAGTAGCCGCCCGCGCGCACGTCGATGTCGAGCGGCCGCGCGAGCAGGCCCAGCTGCAGTTCGCGCGCGAACATGCAGGCCGGCGCGAGCGCGATGCCCGCGCCTTGCATCGCCGCCTCGACCATCAGCCGCGACGAATCGAACACGGGCCCGTTGACCGACCACGGTTCGAGCCGCGCGGCGTCGAACCAGCCGAGCCATTCGTCGGTGCGATACGAGCGCAGCAGCGTTTCGTTCGCGAGATCGGCCGGCGCCGCGAGGCGGCGTGCGATCTCCGGCGTGCACAACGCGGTGAGCGGCGCGTCGAGCAGCCGCTCGTTGCGCGTCGCCGGCCAGTTGCCTTCACCGAAGCGGATCGCGAAATCGAGGCCCTCGGCCGCGAGGTCGACGACGTTGTTGTTGGTCCGCAGCCGCAGCTCGACGAACGGGTGCGTGTCGCCGAAGCGCTTCAGCCGTGGCATTAGCCAACCTATGGCAAAGGTGCCGACCGCGCCGAGCGTCAGCACCTCGTGGAAGCGCCCGCCGTCGAACTGCTTGAGCACGGTTTCGATCCGGCTGAATGCGTCACTGAGCACCGGCAGCAGCGCGCGTCCTTCGTCGGTGAGCCCGAGGCCGCGCGGCAAACGGGTGAACAGCGCGCAGCCGAGCCGTTCCTCCAGCGCGCGCACCTGCTGGCTCACGGCCGCCTGCGTCACGCTCAGCTCGAGGCCGGCGCGCGTGAAATTCAGGTGGCGCGCCGACGATTCGAACGCGCGCAATGCATTCAGTGGAAGGTGGGGGCGGAGCTTCGTCATAAGAATTTCTTGTGGCAGCGCTCAATTATCGTTGCTTGTCAGGCAACCGTAAAGTCACGATAGTGCTGTCTCGCCGGCCGGCCGTTTCGCATCCATTCCACCACGAGAAACCTGACATGACCTACTCATCGCAACGTCGAACCCTGTTGCTGGCCGCCGCGGCGGCGCCGCTCGTCCTGACCGTCACCGCATGCGCGTCGTCGCCGGCGGCGACGCAGGACGTTTCGTCCGCGACGTCGTTTGCCGCGCTCGAGCACGCGGCGGGCGGCCGTCTCGGCGTGTGCGCGATCGACACTGCGAGCGGCCGGCGCGCGCAGCATCGCGCGGACGAGCGCTTCCCGTTCTGCAGCACGTTCAAGGCGATGCTGAGCGCGGCGGTGCTCGCGCAGAGCGTCGAGCGGCCCGGCTTGCTGCAACAGCGCGTGACGTATACGAAGGCCGACCTCGTCAACTATTCGCCGGTGTCGGAGAAGCATGTCAGCGCGGGCATGACGGTCGCCGCGCTGTGCGAGGCCACGATCCAGTACAGCGACAACTCGGCCGCGAACCTGCTGATGAAGCTGATCGGCGGACCGTCGGCGGTAACGGCCTACGCGCGTTCGATCGGCGACGACACGTTCCGGCTCGATCGATGGGAGACCGAACTGAACACAGCGCTGCCGGGCGACCCGCGCGACACGACGACGCCCGCCGCGATGGCCGCCAGCTTGCACGTGCTGACGCTCGGCGACGCATTGCCGGCCGCGCAGCGCACGCAGCTCATCGCGTGGCTGCGCGGCAACAAGGTCGGCGACAAGCGGATTCGTGCGGGCGTGCCGGCCGGGTGGACGGTCGGCGACAAGACCGGTACGGGCGACTATGGGACGACGAACGACGCGGGCGTCATCTGGCCGGCGTCGCGCGCGCCGATCGTGCTGGCCGTCTACTACACGCAGACGCGAGCCGATGCGCGGGCGAAGGACGACGTGATCGCGTCGGTCGCGCGCATCGTTGCGCAGACGTTCGGTTGAGCAGGGCGGCACGGCGTGCGTGGCGAGCGCCGCGGGCGCGCCGTGCCGCAGTCGTGACCCGCGCGATCAAACGTTGTGCGATCAACGACTTAGGTCGCGCATGCTCAGGATATCCACATGCTTGCCAACAAAAATTGTGGACAAGCCCGCGTGCAGCGGCGCCCCGGCGCGACGCGTGCCGTCGTGCCGTCGTGCCGCGTTTGAAGCAGCGCGGACAAAGTCTTTCGGATCAAGCGCTTGGCCGCGGTATGCGCAGGCTATCCACACGCTTGCCAACACAATCTGTGGACAAGCCGGTTCGCATGCGCGGAAGGCGGCCCGTCACGTGGCGAGGCGACGTGCGAGCGGCACTTTGCCGGCCGCGTGCCGCATTTGAAGCGGCGCGGACAAAGTCTTTCGGATCAAGCGCTTGGTTGCGGTATGCGCAGGCTATCCACATGCTTGCCAACACAATCTGTGGACAAGCTCGGTGGCCGCGTAGCGACGGTCAGGGCTGCCGATCGTCGACAGTGGGCCAGCGCGCGAACGCGAACACCCACAACATGATGAAGTTCAGCACCGGGACGAACATCGTCAGGATCCACCAGCCCGAATGTCCGGTGCGCCGGACGATGCGGACGTACGGATAGATGACGACGGCGACGAGCACGAGTGAGACGACCAGCTGCCACGCGGTGAAGTGTTCCATGATCTTCCTCGGAGTGAGGTGTCGTGGTGCGGCGCCGGCGGAACGGCCGGCCCGTTGAGCCGCTGCGCGAAGCCGGTATGCGCGGCCGCGTGCGGCTCGCGTCATCTTGACGCGTGGCGGGCGCGAGCGTCAAGGCGACGGCGGTGCACTGCCGTTGCGCGGGATCGTCCGCATGTGCGCATGCCCGGGCCGCACGTTGCCGCAACCGTGATGCCGTGCATGAACCGTAGCCGGATCAACGGGTTAGCGCAGGCTTGCGCAGGATATCCACAAGCTTGCCAACAAAATCTGTGGGTAAGTGGCGCCGCGCATGGCGGGCGCGTGTGAACCGACTGCGGCGTGCATCGTCGTGGCGTCGTGACGCGAAGTGCGGCGAAGCGGTGTATGCGATGGCCATCGCCAGGGCCTCGTCTGCATCACGCGTGCCAAAGTCCATCGGATCAAGGGCTTAGCGTTGCGGTGCGCAGGATATCCACAAGCTTGCAAACATTTTCTGTGGACAACTTTGGCGGTGGCAGCGAACGCTTGTCAGGGGGGCAAGATAGACGATGTGGCGAAACGGGGTGTGGCTGCTTCAGGCCATTCCCCCACGATCCACCATCCCGCATGACGAATTGACATGATACCCCGCTGGAGTTGCCCCTGTAATACCGGACGCGGCATTACACTAAGGATTGCTGAATCCATCGAACGCCGGAGCTCGCGAGGCGAGCGAGGTTTCAGCGCGCTATGGGGATGCTCCTCGTTGTAATGCTCGAACGCGATGGCCAAATTGCGTGCAGCAGTCGCTGTGTCCGGCGTCGGCATGAAGGCGACGTAGTCGCGTTTCATCGTCTTCACGAAGCTCTCGGCCATCCCGTCACTTTGCGGGTTGCACACCGGCGTGGTCAGTGGCTTCAGACCGATGGCCACTGCGAACCGGCGCGTGTCGTCAGCCGTGTAGCCCGAACCGTTGTCGCTCAGCCACTCGATTTCGGACGGGGTATGCAAGTCGTTGCCAAACCGATTTTCCACAGCAGCCAGCATCACGTCGCGCACAATGTCACCGCTGTGGCCTGCCGTCGTGGCCGCCCAGCTCATCGCCTCACGACCACAGCAATCCAGCGCGAACGTTACGCGCAGTAGCTCGCCATTGTCGCAGCGGAACTCAAAGCCGTCCGAGCACCACCGCTGATTGCTGCGCGCGACGGCCACCTTGCCGTCGTGTCGACGTTGGGGGCGAGGCGGAATCGGTCGGCGCTGCATCAGCAACCCATGCGTGCGCATGACACGATAGATGCGCTTGGCGTTGAACGGCACTAGCCCAACCGCGACGCGCTCGTTGCGCAATATGCCCCAAACCCGGCGATAGCCATAGCTGGGCAAATCGCCGACGACCCGGCGGATTTCCTCGGCAGCGACCGCGTCGTCAGTCTGCCTCGATTGACGGCCATCGCGCCAAGTCGCCGGACGCGACAGCCGTGCCGATACGTTCGAGCGCGACACGCCGAGAACGTCACAAACCAGTTTCACTGGTCGTCCTCCGGCAGCGAGGGCGAGTGCGCTATCCATTTTGTTGCCCGGCCGTACTCGACTGCTTCGCGGAGAATCTCGTTCTCCATGGTTTTCTTGCCGAGCATCCGTTGCAGCTCACGAATCTGCTTGAGCGCGTCGGCCAGCTCCGAGGCCGGAACCACTTCCTCGCCAGCCTTGACCGCTGACAGGCTCCCATCCTGATACAGCTTGCGCCAGTGGAACAGCTGGTTCGGATTCACGCCGTGCTGGCGCGCGACCATCGAAACCGATTTCCCCGGCTCGAAACTCTCGCGAACCATCGCCAGCTTCTGCTCCGCCGTCCGGCGCCGCCGGCGCTCCGGGCCCGTCAACACTTCCATCACTTCCTGCCAGGTGTTAGTCAAAGACACAGTCTTATGCCTGCCAGTTATTGTAAGTGGGTGACTGTGTCCGGCGTTTCAGCGGGGGCTGCTCCAGGCGTCCAGCACTGAGTCCGATGTGCTGGCAGTGTGTCTTGTTATCTCAAGAAGTTAGGATGCCTATTGACGAGATTGGGATTTATCTCGACTTGTCGTGTGGTTGATGCGGTCTGCTGGTTGTTGTTCTGCTGGTGTAAATTTGCTTCGGCGGACGGCGCAAGCCATGATGGAGGAGCGTCCAGAAGGCTGCAATATGTCCGAGCCGCCCGATTGGGTTCGCGTGAGGCAGCAAGTCACTTGCCGTTGTCCGCTTGAGCCAGCCCCGGTTGTGCAGACGTTGTGTGTGCAACTTATACGCGGGGCATGTCCATTGTCGCGACAAAAAATCACACCCTGTGATTTTTGCTAGGTTTTGTCAATTTCGGACGCGTCTTATGTGATTTTCCCCGTGTGCTCGGTAAATTCGACGCAGGAGAAATTCCGTTCGATGGAGATGAAACGTGCAGGACAATACCTCAGGCAAGGATGTCGCTCGCTTTGGCGATGCAACGGATCACGGCGGCACGGTTGTTCACGTCGCAGACAACGTTATGCGCGGGGGATTTCGGGCGCTGTCCATTGGTTACGAATGCGGCGGTGGGGCGGTATTTGGCCTGCTCGGATCATCAGCGTCCCTTCGTGGCAGCGAGGCCCTTCGCGAGCTCGATGACAATAACGTTGCTGTGGAGGACGCAAATATTATTGCGTCACTGTACAGTCAATACCTCAGATTTCTCGATGATCCGCTTTCATTGGCCGAGTGGGCAATCTCTTATACACAGGAAGCCACTCCATCTGTGTTGCCCGTGCAGGCTGAACCGGGATTGGGTTTGCTCACTATGGTGGAGTTGCCACCGCAACCGGTTAAGCCGGTTGCCAAGCCCCAGGGGACCATGGAGCTACTCAGGCCTCCGGTCAAACTTGAACAGCTGTTCGGCGACCTCAGTGGGGCACCGGACCTCTGTGAACCGGAGCAATGGAACGACGTGCTGGGTCTGTTCGCGCCTGCCGAATTCCTCGCTGCCGCATCACGCCGTGCTGCCCAGCGGCCACCCGAACTGACGCGACGTGAACATCATTTGGTCGCAATGGATAGCCCCGTGTCCCTGCCGGTCGGGTTGTTGCCCGATAGCGAAACGTCCTGACGAGTCAGTCTGCATGCGCTCGCCGAGTAGCCCAATACGATCCATCTTATTGTCGGAATCACCATGTCCAACGCGTTTGATGTTCAGAAGCTATATCCGGTCATGCAGAAATTCAGCCGGCCCCGAACGCTCTCTATCAGTGGGGCTGCCGTTCCGTTATCGCCCAATGGCGAACCTGTATTGCAACTGGTTGCGATCGAAGGCGAGGAAGAACTTTCCAAAATCTACACCTACGATTTGGAGGTTAAAACCTCGCTCGACGCGGGATTGAGTGACGAAGAGGCGGCGAATCTCAATACACTCGACATGATTGGGAAGGAACTGACCGTCACCATCCAGCTTGACGGGATGGGCACTTTTGTCCCTGGAATGTCGGGGGCGACCGGTGCAGCAAACATCGGACGCGGGTTACGCGAAATCAGCGGGATTGTCACGGCAGTGAGTTTTGCCGGGCAGTCAAACCGCCAGAGTAGGTATCGACTCAAATTGCAACCGTGGATCGCGCTGGCTGAGAAGCGCTCGGATTACAGGATTTTTCAGAATAAGTCTGTTATTGAAATCATTCACGAGGTGCTGGGCGGCCGCTACCTCTACTCATGGGACATGCGGCTAAGCGCGTCTTATCCCGAGCTGGTCTATCAGGTTCAGTATGGCGAATCCGACTTTCATTTTATCCAGCGTCTAATGGAAGAGAACGGGATTTACTGGTTCTTCGAGCATTCAGATACCGTGCATCGCATGATCCTGGTGGACCAGTTGGGGGTACACAAGCCGGTTGACAGTGAAGCCTATCAGACGTTGTCGTACTATCCGCCAGGCCGCAGGGTTGACATGGAGCACATCGACAACTTTGATACGACTGCGCGTATCCAGTCAGGTCAGTGGACCACGAACGATTTCGACTTCAGCCGGCCAAGGGCAAATCTGGAGGCGCAGATTCAGTTGCCGCAGGACACCTCGCACAATACGCTTGAACGCTACGAGTGGCCAGGCGACTACACCGAGCGGGAGGTCGGTGAGCAGTTTGCACGGATACGCATGCAGGAAATGCGTGCCCTGGGTGAGCGGGGCACTGGCGGTGGGAATGTGCGGAACGTTGTGTGCGGGACGACTTTTACGTTGGCGGGCTTTCCGCAAACTGGTGCAAACCGCGAATACCTTGTTATCCGGGCTCGGCTGGATGCGGCTGAACTCGACGGGGCAACCGATACCGGCGAATACCGGATTCGGACACGGTTTGAAGTGCAGCCGGCCACGACCGTTTTCCGTCCACCGCGCACGGTCAGCAAGCCACGCACAACCGGCCCGCAGACGGCCATTGTCACGGGGGGCGACGGGAGCGAAATCTACACGGACCAGTACGGCCGGGTGAAGGTGAAGTTCCACTGGGACCGCTCGCCAGTACATGATCAGACATCATCCTGCTGGCTGCGGGTCTCCTATCCGTGGGCAGGCAACAACTACGGGACCATCAGCGTTCCGCGGGTCGGCTCGGAAGTGATAGTGGACTTCGAGAACGGCGACCCTGACCGGCCATTTGTAACGGGGCGGCACTACAACGCGCACAACATGCCGCCGTGGGAGTTGCCCGCCAATGCGACCCAGAGCGGCACGCTGACGCGCTCCACCGATCAGGGCGGCTACGAAACCGCCAACGCGCTGCGGTTCGAGGACAGGAAAGGCAGGGAGGAAATATGGTTCCATGCCGAAAGGGATATGCGAACCGAAGTTGAAAACGATGAATCGCATACGGTTGGGCATGATCGCGCGAAGACAGTCGGACATGATGAATCGGTGACGATTGACAACGATCGTACGGAAAAAGTCGGCCGAGGCGAACAGGTCGATATTGGTGTAGATCGTCGTCACACCATTGGTCAGGATGCGTTTCTTTCGGTTGGGCGCGATCACCGCATCCAGATCGGCAAGGATCGAATCGAGGAAACGGGCAACAATCGCAAGGACACCATTGCGGCCAACTTCCTGGTCACGACTGGCGGCAACGCCGAACACAAGGTGCATGGGTGCCACCAGGTCGAGGCGGGGCAGGCTATTGAGCGCAAGACCCGTATCTACCAGCTACAGGCGGGCGACAAGGCCGAAATCATCGGCCCGGCCGGAAAGATCACGCTCGACGGTGAGGGCGTCACGATTGAAGGAGTCCGGATCAAGCTGAAGGGGCCGGTCCAGACCGAGACCGGCTGGGTCAAGAACGCCCTGGACGTGCGCTCAGACGTGAACAAGGGCGACCCGTTCACACCGGACTACTTCCCGTTTTCAGGCTGACGCCTGCCGTTTATTCCATCAAGGAACCGTGCCTCATGATTGTGACTTTCCCATTTGAAGACGATCCTTATTACAGCGCCCCGCAGCCAGCGTCTTACCCGCAGTCAGCCAGTGCCGCGCTGAGTACGCCAGCACTTGTCCGCAAATATATTGATCTCGCGAAGCACGTCGGGGGAGGTGTATTCCCGGTAGGGCGCAACCGCTTCTGGCACGGCGGCGTACACCTGAGCGGAAAAAAGCCGGTGCGCGCGGTCGCGGACGGTACCATCGTCGCGTTCCGACTGGATCGGGACTATATCGACAGCGAACTCGACCGGCAGATCAAGGCGGCAGTACCCGTGAAGGCGTCAGCGTCGAAAGCCAAGTCGCAGCCGTCACCGCCCCGGCAGTTCAGCAGTAGCTTTGTACTGATTCGGCACGAGTGCGAGGCCAATAGAGGAGGCGGTGAAATGCAGCCCGTGGAGGGCGTTTCGCAGGGTGTCAGCGCGAGCATCCCTAGATACATCGGGGCGCACTTCTACTCGCTCTACGCGAATCTGATGCCGCAGAAGCAGTTGCAGAACAAGGCAGTCCTGCCGCCGTTTCTCACGACCACCAATACAATTGTTCCGGTTGCCGCGTTGCGCGGGGCCGAAGTAACGGTAAGCGCGGTGATCGATGACGGGCACCACATGGTCAAGATCAGGATTACTGACATCAATACCCGCAACAGTGGCGAGGGATGGATAGAGCGCATGTATCTGGACGTGGAGCCTGGCGCTCCACTGAGGCCCGATCAGAAAATCCGGCTGGGCTATCCCATATCGTTCATGTATTGCTGCCATCCTACGGAAAAGCGGTGGATGCCGTTGGATTGCACCTTCTCAATGGAGTATCCGGTCAGGGCCGGACAGGTGATTGGTTACGCAGGGATAACGGACGGCGATCTTGGCCCGGTGGCGGACAGCTTCCACTTCGAGATTTTTACGGGCGAGAATAAGTTGGTGAAGCAGATGAAGCCGCTTGTTCCGCTGAACATTATCAACCCAAGTTCGTCGTACCAGGAATATGCGGATGGACAGAAAAGCGATGGTATGGGGAAGGTGTGGTTGACGCGGAATGCGACGCTTGCCACAGATGTTTTTTCAAGGGGAGGTAGATTATCAGCATCAAGCATGACGTTGTTTCCAGCTGGCTCCTGCTTTTTTGGCGCGATCCCTTGCACAGCCGATGGGTCGGAGCCTAATTCAGTTAGTGACCTGATATGTTTCAAGCTATTTGGCATGAATGGAAGTACCTACTACGCGTACACCGAACAAGCAAGGGCCACAGCCGACGGGCGGGAATTTGTTCGTGACGCATGGGTGACGCTGACTACCGATAGCGACTGGGTAGCGCGGGGGTGGCAGACCTATGAGGATAGCGAACTGAATACGACAGACGACGGCTTCGTTGAGGACGACGATGCGGTCATGCAGAAAATCCTGTCTGCCGCACACAAGTCTTCTGCGAGCCTGAGTCTCGATGATCTTCATGCTGATGGCGTTGACGCGATCTTGCGCACCGCCGCTGTCCGGTTCCACACTGAATGGGACAACAGTAACAACAGCAAGCGATATGGCAAACTTCAGCAAGGCGGCCATCCGCCGCTTCCGCAATTATCCGACAGCCAGTTCAAGGCGTTCTTGCAGGATATTCAGCGTCAGCAGTTCTGGAGCGACGCGAAGGTACAGCAGGACGGTGTGGACAATGCCATGAGGCCGCTATCCACGCCGATGGATGCGAAGAACTGGCATTTCCACCCAGTGGGCTTTCTGGCCCAGATGCGGGAGTGTCTCGCAACGGACGCAACGCTGTCCGAGGAGGCGTTCGAACTGGAAATCCGGCAGAGCTGGATAACCTGCCTGAAGCTGATCGAGAAGCGCCTCAAACAACTCGAACCCTGGGCGGACGCCAACGCCGCCATGCCTGATGCGCCCTCGGCGCGGGCGCCAGTCGTCAGGGAGTATGCGACCCTGCAAACGATTCACAATGTTGCTCATCACGATCTCTGGTCAAACTTCGAATACTGGTTTGGCGTAACGCCCAATGACATCGCTGCTCCGGAAACGTTGCACGGACAGCTTGCAGCGAAGCCTGCCGGGCATCACGTCCACAACTACCTGAAAGGCATGCGGGAGTTCTTCCGCCATATATCCATGCAACGGGTGGTCAAGGGCGCACTGGGTTTTGAGGCAGGTGCCTATGTGCAGCCGGGGGTGTATCCGGCCAAGGCGCTCAAGCCTGCCCAATCAGGCTTCCGGATGGAATACGTCAATATTGCTTGCCAGTATGGTCCATTCTTCCGAAGCTTTAATAACAGGGATCCGGTCGATCAGAACCGTATGGAAATCCAGTTGCACGAGGTGGCGCATTTGCAGAATACCGCTCATGCCAAGGACCAGAAGGTCGATGTTAACGGGGCACATGACCCTGACAGATACAACGGACAGACTGCCTATGGGGCGCGCCGGGCAAGGGTACTCGCCGAGTTCGCGCCCAACAGGGCGTTAGCTAATGCCGAAAGTATTGCATTTTTTATCGAGAGCGCGAAGGATGAAGCCTGACCGTCTGACAATGAACGGTGCCCGTCTCGTTGTTTCGATCTGGGGGATGGCGGTGCTGATCGCCTGTTCATCCCATACGGAACAGCGCGCGGTGCCGTCTTCGAACCAAACTACGAAAAGTTCTATGACCGACAAGCAAAGTGGAAACCAGACGGGTGTCGTGCCGAATGAGCGGGTAACCTGGGTCAAGAACCCGCTGATCACACAGATCAGGTTTCATGACGCAATTGTGCGCAATGACAGCGTCAAAATACGGTACTACACCACATACATAAATCCGAGCAATGGGGACGTTAAGACAACAGGCAAGCCCACGCCGGATGGTCCGTTGATGCGGCTATATTCCGAGGGTAAGGAGGTTCTGCCTGCCCCGCCCAAACACCGTGACATCGAGCCTTATGTCGCTGCTCCGCGGGACGAAGATATAAAGCGATCTACCTATGTGATGAAGGCAAAGGAAAAATGGGTGGGCGAGGTTGCAGACGAATTTGTAATCATGAATACGCAGTTCCTTCCCGGTACGCACGTTTATGAAATTGTCTACTGGCAAACGCAACTCGACTGGATTGACGTGCGCGAGGTTCTGGACCGTACCGATACGGGCAAGGGCAGGATGATGTACCCGATCACGGATAACGCGCCGTCGAACCGCCTCTATTTCAGGGTCTACAAGCCGACCAATGAAGAGGCGCGTGAGGGAAGGCACATTGAATTCCTTGGCGAAGTGGATGCCAGTACGCAGGTCCCCGCGTTGCCGTACGCCCGTCCGGGTGACTACGCGCCAAAGACCGGCTATTGGGCCGCGACGGGCAAGAGCATCGAACGGCTCGGCGGCTATCACGAAGTGTTCGTCAAGGAAGGGGATTCACTGCCGAACCTGCCGGGGGACCGGGGTGTGGACCCCTTCAGCTTCCAGTGGAAGTACGTGGGCGAACAGAGTGCCGCCGCTGGAAAGTAACGGCTGATCAATATCACCATCGGAGATTTTCATGCGACCCGTTGTGCTTGTCGGCCATCGCCATGTCTGTCCATTGCACGGACCTGGAACTGTTATCAGCGGCACGGACGGCGTGACAGTCGGGGGGAGAAAAGCGGCCTGTGTCGGTGACTCTACGAGTTGCGGTGCTGTCATCGTCACCGGGGGCGTAACCACGTTTGGCGGCCGGGCGGTCGCCCGCGAGGGTGACACCACCAGCCACGGCGGCACGCTGGTCGAGGGCGATAACGGTTGGTTGCTTGATTGAGCGGAACAGGGAAAGCACGCCATGATTCATCTTCCAGGCAGACATGCACCGGGCGACGCATCGGCGTTCGCCGAGTCACCGCAGCTTGTCGCTGTTCGCATGAATCTCAATAGTAGACCGGACGGGATGGCTACCGTTTGTGTGGCGGCAGGCAAAGTTCTTCACGCTTTCGCGTCTTACTTTGACGCGATGATCAGAGCAACGCACTTGGCTACGCCGAACGGCCGCATCGGTGTTTGGGGGTAGGGCATTTGCCGCCGGGGACGATCCAGCCACCCAACCGGGATGGGTACAACGTGCTTCTGCAAACGGGTTGGGCCGCCCGCCAGGGACGATTGATTACTGGACTGGACAACCAGCCGCCAGGATGTTTTCTTAAACTTCGCCGGGCAGATCATGCCCTCACGCCGTGCAGATACCGGCCACGCCGACTTTCTGGAACAGGTGCGGGCTCGCGACGGCGGACGACGGATAGGCCGGCAGCACGCGGATCGCTGCATCCAGGTCAGCCGAACTGAAGTCGCCGGCGATGTCGCGGACATGCTGTTGCCACCGCCCGACCACGGCCTGATAGGCCGCCTCGCCGCGAGGCGTCGGCGCGTGCAAAGGGGAACGCTTGTGTGCCGGATCGGGTAGCGACCGGACCTATCCGTGATTTCGTGGGCGGGGCATATCATGCGGAGTAAACGTCATGGATATGCCGATGAAGAAGAAAAGACAAACCGTAGCGCGTCAGGCAGCGGCCCGCGGGCCGCTGCC
>NZ_JAWRYD010000079.1:0-2733 GCF_046534765.1 Burkholderia sp. SIMBA_062 | reverse complement strand
CTCTACGCCGATGATAGTGCGGATTCCCGTGTGAAAGTAGGTAATCGTCAGGCTCCCTAAGCCAGAAACCCCCGCCCAACAAGGCGGGGGTTTTTGCATTGGCGCGGCGGAAAAGGGCGATCGCAGCGAGGTGGGGGCTGGCGCCGGCGAGCAGGTGGGCTGGCCGGGCAGGATCCTCACGCACGCCGCATCTGTGTCGTCGCCATCTCTGCCCATGACAGGGGCTTGCACCGCTCGCAGAGCGGGAATCAGCGCGACGCCGAATCGTTTGGTTTGATCTGACGACGTCAGGCAGAGGCATCCCGGTTCTCATCACGATCGACAGCATCGAAACCGCGCAGCGGGATCCGCCGCATCGTAGGTTCTTGTTACGCCGCCATTGAGCTCCACGCCAGCTTCCATCATTCGAACGATCGACCCTCGGAAACCCCGCCGATCGCCCTTGTGCAAGGCAACGGGTTCATCATTCGTCCGGCTGTCGTTGGTGGTCCCTTCATGCCCGGAATGATCTCGTTTCCTGAGCTTTCCTCCGTTATTTACTGCCTCGAGCGCATTGCACAAGTCGCCGACTCGTCACGCCGCGGCAACCATTATCGCGGCCCATCGGCATGCATATTTCGGCTATCTCCGTTCAATATCGGTGAGGTCGTTCGGGGTGTCGGCGCGCAACCGATGCGTCTGGCGGCAAATCCGTGACGTTCGCGGGCAGGAACGTACCTGCAAGAGCGTGCTTCTCGGCGCCCGAGTGCTGAGCGGAATTGCCGTCAAGCCTTCCGCCGACATCGAGACGACACGGAGACAAAACTTGGTCTGGCGGTCCGATTTCGTCAAAGCCCGCACTGTTGCTTTTGATGAGAACAGGCTGCCCGTTTCGAAGGACATGGATTTCTTCGACGAGCGAATAGGCGGTGCCGCCGAAACAGTCGCTATCCGCGCTCAACTGAACACGGCGAGCGTCATATCGATACGAAGGATGTCGCGCGTACAGCGCGGCTTCACTGCGATAGGCGACCAAGCGCTCATGTTGGTCGGCATGCACGGAGGGCCTGCACGGGGCGGGCTGCGCAGCCGCACGGTCGCCGAGCCCCCGCCGCGCAGCCGGTGTGGCAGACACGCATTCGTGCGCGGATCGTCGCGTATCAGCAGCTGCGGGGCACCAAAGCCGGCAGAGCTGTCGGCGTCGCCCGGGCGGCGTCATGGTCGTTGCGCACCGCGATACGGTAGGTCGACGCGTCCGTCCGGCAGCCACGCGAACTTGATTGCATCTCGCGGCGCCGCTGGCGCGTATGCACACTCACGCGATGGATCGCATGCGCGCGCCGGGCGGGGCGCCGCCCTTCCAGTCGGCGACGCCGATGCTGCCGCTCGCGAACTGGAGGCGGGTGCCGCGCGAGCGTCGCGGTCGCGCGTGCGGTCGAGCGCGCGGGTGTCATCCGTTTTCGGCCGTGATCGCGCACCCGGCGTCAATGGCCGGCTTTAACGTGTCACCCTCCGCGACGACCACCGTGTTTTCCCCGCGCCCTGAGGCGCGGCTCTCGGATAGCGACTGCTATCGGATTGCCGCGATCCTCTCTGCGCGGCGCCACGCAATTGGGCTTCCCCGCATGGGCGGAGGAAGCTGCGAAGAGCAGCGCGCGGGAACAAGAAAGATCGCGCAGCACCCGGGCACCCGTGCGCTGTACGCCGAAAGGCAGGATTTCGCATACAGCGTGAGAGCCGAGGGAGTCGGGTTGATCGCACGGCGCGGATTGGCAACGCGCGGCTTTCTGTCTGGGGCGAGGAGTGGACGCCGACCGGATGGCGCCTTTCCTGACGGTTAGATGGGCCCCGGGGGCGTCGACGAGAGCGGTAGCCCCTTTTACTCCGAATCCGGTTTCAGCGTTGGTGTACCGACAACCACTACAGAGCATCGGCCGTCCCATGCCTGGGCGCGTTCCTGATAACGAACTTCACCCGCTCCAACCCCTCTCCGGACGCCCTGAGGATCCGCCCGGCATGGAAATTGCGGATTTTTTTCATCTACCCGCTTGGCATTATGCGCAGGAGGCCGTATGATGGCGGTCTTTCGTTTTCAGCGAAGATGCAAATCGATGCTGAAGGCGGAGTCTGACGAGGATGTGGGCGCCGTGTGGCGATCCTCTCGTGCTTGCCTTAGCCGGGCGAGCGTGGGTGTCGGGTGAGTCGCGCAGCGCGCTGGAAGAGAGTGAAAATAATCTTCCGGATGTGCTTGACAAGAGTGCGATGCACCCCCATAATCGTCAGTTCTCTACGGAGGGGTGCCCGAGTGGCTAAAGGGGGCAGACTGTAAATCTGTTGGCTTACGCCTACGTTGGTTCGAATCCAACCTCCTCCACCAGAACATCAGCGCAAAGAGCGGTAGGGAATCGTTTGTGGCCCGTGCGGGTGTAGCTCAATGGTAGAGCAGAAGCCTTCCAAGCTTACGACGAGGGTTCGATTCCCTTCACCCGCTCCAGTTCGTGCAGTTGAAGCGTAATACCGCCCATGTGGCTCAGTGGTAGAGCACTCCCTTGGTAAGGGAGAGGTCGGCAGTTCGATCCTGCCCATGGGCACCAGCAGTTAAAAGTCAGTGTCTGTTTGCGCGCGGCGCAACATGTGAAATTCCTTTCGGGAGTGGAAAATGGCCAAGGAAAAGTTTGAGCGGACCAAGCCGCACGTCAACGTTGGAACGATCGGTCACGTTGACCACGGCAAGACGACGCTGACGGCAGCGAT
>NZ_JAWRYD010000207.1:0-279 GCF_046534765.1 Burkholderia sp. SIMBA_062 | reverse complement strand
CGCCACGTAAAGTTTCGCGTGAGCCAGTTGAGCGAGGCGCAGCGCTTCGTCAAGCGCTTGCAGCGAGGTTTCGCTGCCGTCGAACGCCATCAGGATTTTCTCGTACATGGTCTGCTCCTCCCCGGGACGCCCCGTTACGTAACGTCTTGCCTGAACCCATCTTCGGATTCGCCGACGTCACGCAATTGATTTACATCAATGGAAAAACGCGGTTGCGACACGGCGAAAGTTTGACCTGCGTCAGGCGTGGCGTCCCGTCCCGAGCGATCCTTGGCTCAC
>NZ_JAWRYD010000078.1:0-3345 GCF_046534765.1 Burkholderia sp. SIMBA_062 | reverse complement strand
CGCGACCGACCACATCTCCAACGTCGGTACGTTGAATCTCACCGGTGTCGAAACGGGCGCCAGCGTCGAATACTCGATCGATGGTGGTCATACCTGGAACACCAACCTCAACGTCATCGAAGGGGTGAACGACGTACAGGTCCGGCAGACCGATGTCGCAGGCAACACGTCGTCGGCCACGTCGTTCAGCTTCACGCTCGATACCTCGGCCGCCGCGCCCGGCGTTGCATTGACGACCGATTCCGGTAGCAGCGCGACCGACCACATCTCCAACGTCGGTACGTTGAATCTCACCGGTGTCGAAACGGGCGCCAGCGTCGAATACTCGACCGATGGCGGGCATACCTGGAACACCAGCTTCAACGCCATCGAAGGCGTGAACGACGTGCAGGTTCGGCAAACCGATGTCGCAGGCAATACGTCGGATCCGACGTCGTTCAGCTTCACGCTCGATACCTCGGCCGCCGCGCCTGGTGTTGCATTGACGACCGATTCCGGCAGCAGCGCGACCGACCACATCTCCGACGTCGGTACGTTGAATCTCACCGGTGTCGAAACGGGCGCCAGCGTCGAATACTCGACCGATGGCGGGCATACCTGGAGCACCAGCTTCAACGCCGTCGAAGGCGTGAACGACGTACAGGTGCGGCAGACCGATATCGCGGGCAATGCATCGGTTCCGACGGCGTTCAGCTTCACGCTCGATACCTCGTCCGCTGCACCGGGCGTTGCACTGACCGCCGACTCCGGCAGCAACGCCACCGACCACATCACCAACGTCGGTACACTCAACGTGTCTGGTGTGGAGACTGGCGCAGTTGTCGAATACTCGATCGATGGTGGTCATACCTGGAACACCAGTTTCAACGCCGTCGAAGGCGTGAACGACGTACAGGTCCGGCAAACCGATATCGCTGGCAACACATCCGCCCCGACCTCGTTCAACTTCACGCTCGATACCTCGGCCGCCGCGCCCGGTGTTGCATTGACGACCGATTCCGGCAGCAACGCCACCGACCACATCTCCAACGTCGGTACGTTGAATCTCACCGGTGTCGAAACGGGCGCCACCGTGCAGTACAGCGTCGATAACGGCGCGCATTGGAACACGAGCTTCAACGCCGTCGAAGGGGTGAACGACGTACAGGTTCGACAGATCGATGTCGCGGGCAATACGTCGGCGGCCACGTCGCTGAGCTTCACGCTCGATACCTCGGCCGCTGCGCCGAGTGTCGCCCTGACTACCGATTCCGGCAGCAGCGCCGCGGATCACATCACCAACGTCGGCACGCTGAATCTCTCGGGCATCGAAACCGGCGCAACTGTGCAGTACAGCGTCGACAACGGTGCGCACTGGAACACGAGCTTCAGTGCCGTCGAAGGGTTGAACAACGTGCAGGTTCGGCAGACCGACGTCGCGGGCAATACGTCGGCCCCGACCTCGTTCAGTTTCACGCTGGATACGTCGGCTTCTGCGCCCGGTGTCGCGCTCACGAGTGATTCCGGCAGCAGCTCAACCGACCACATTACCAACGTCGGCACATTGAATCTCTCGGGCATCGAAACCGGCGCAACTGTGCAGTACAGCGTCGACAACGGTGCGCATTGGAGTACGAGCTTCGGTGCCCTCGAAGGCGTGAACAATGTGCAAGTTCGACAGATCGATGTCGCCGGCAACACGTCGTCGGCCACGTCGTTCAGCTTCACGCTCGATACGTCGGCTGGTGCGCCGGGTGTTGCCCTGACCACCGACTCCGGCAGCAGCGCCACGGACCACATCACCAACGTCGGCACGTTGAACCTCTCCGGCATCGAGACCGGCGCAACCGTGCAATACAGCACCGACAACGGTGCGCATTGGAGTACGAGCTTCAGCGCTGTCGAAGGGCTGAACAACATTCAAGTCCGCCAGATCGACGTGGCCGGCAACACGTCGTCCGCTACATCGCTGAGCTTCACGCTGGATACGTCGGCTGCTGCGCCCGGTGTCGCGCTCACCAGTGATTCCGGTAGCAGCTCAACCGACCACATCACCAATGTCGGTACGTTGAACCTCTCGGGTATCGAGACAGGTGCCACCGTTCAGTACAGCGTCGACAACGGCGCGCACTGGAACACGAGCTTCAGTGCCGTCGAAGGATTGAACAACGTGCAGGTTCGGCAGACCGATGTCGCCGGCAACACGTCGTCGGCCACGTCGCTCAGCTTCACGCTCGATACCTCGGCTGCTGCGCCCGGCGTTACGTTGACCACCGATTCCGGCAGCAACGCCACCGACCACATCACCAACGTCGGTACGCTGAACCTCTCGGGCATCGAGACCGGCGCCACCGTTCAATACAGCACCGACAACGGCGCGCATTGGAACACGAGCTTCAGTGCCGTCGAAGGGTTGAACAACGTGCAGGTTCGCCAGATCGATGTCGCAGGCAACACGTCGTCGGCCACGTCGTTCAGTTTCACGCTCGATACGTCGGCCACGGCCCCGGGTGTTACGCTGACTACCGACTCCGGCAGTAGCGGGACCGATCACATCACCAATGTCGGTACGCTGAATCTCTCAGGCATCGAAAACGGCGCCACCGTTCAGTACAGCGTCGACAACGGCGCGCATTGGAACACGAGCTTCAGTGCCGTCGAAGGGCTGAACAACGTGCAGGTTCGGCAGACCGATGTCGCAGGCAACACGTCGTCGGCCACGTCGTTCAGCTTCACGCTCGATACGTCAGCCGCTGCGCCCGGTGTTGCGCTCACCACCGATTCCGGTAGCAGCGCCACCGACCACATCTCCAATGTCGGTACGTTGAACCTCTCAGGTATCGAGACGGGGGCTACAATTCAATACAGCACCGACAACGGCGCGCATTGGAACACGAGCTTCAGTGCCGTCGAAGGGTTGAACAACGTGCAGGTTCGGCAGACCGATGTCGCAGGCAACACGTCGTCGGCCACGTCGTTCAGCTTCACGCTCGATACGTCGGCCGCTGCGCCCGGCGTTGCGCTGACCACCGACTCCGGCAGCAGTGCCACCGACCACATCACCAACGTCGGCACGCTGAACGTCACCGGGATCGAAACCGGCGCCACCGTCCAGTACAGCGTCGACAACGGCGCGCATTGGAACACGAGCTTCAGCGCCGTCCAGGGCGTGAACAACGTCCAGGTCCGCGAGATCGACATCGCGGGCAATACGTCATCGGCAACGTCGTTCAGCTTCACGCTCGATACCTCGGCCGCTGCGCCCGGCGTTGCGCTGACCACCGATTCGGGCAGCAGTGCCACCGACCACATCACCAACGTCGGCACGCTGAACGTCACCGGGATCGAAACCGGCGCCACCGTCCA
>NZ_JAWRYD010000206.1:0-279 GCF_046534765.1 Burkholderia sp. SIMBA_062 | reverse complement strand
CACATTCGTCCGACGTTCTTTTCGGAATGGCTGATTTTCCCGTGGGTGCGCGACACGATCGTCAAGGAAGGCCAGATCACGCTGCCTTATGGCGAAGGGCGTCACGCACCGATCGCGGCGGAAGATCAGGCGCGCTTCATCACGGCGGTGCTCACGCAGCCGTCCGCGCATATCGGCAAGGCTTACGAGCTGTGCGGGCCGGTCGAACTCGATCATCACGAGATCGCGCAGAAGATCAGCGAAGTCATCGGCCGGAAGATTGTCTATAACCCCTGCACG
>NZ_JAWRYD010000205.1:0-281 GCF_046534765.1 Burkholderia sp. SIMBA_062 | reverse complement strand
GTTTCTCGCGTAAGCAAAGCGCATGAGCATGCTTTTCGCAGAATTATTTTTGATCACTAGCCAAGCCTCTTCTGTTCACTATAATGAATTTCAACGCGTGGTTGTTCATTTTGCCGCCAGGGCATCGAACCACCACTTGCTGAAGCGGCGAAGCCGCGCACGTGACGACTCGCGAGCGCGCCATCGCCGGGCTAACCGGTTTTCGAACAGGCAGAGCATGACTACTCCGTCGCTGGATTTCGATCCGTCCGCAATCACGCTGCCGCAAGGCCATTTCATTG
>NZ_JAWRYD010000077.1:0-3657 GCF_046534765.1 Burkholderia sp. SIMBA_062 | reverse complement strand
AAAAAGGTGGCGCGGCTGGCAGGATTCGAACCCACGACCCCTTGGTTCGTAGCCAAGTACTCTATCCAACTGAGCTACAGCCGCACGCAAAAACAAAATACTACTACTTTGAACTGAAAGGGCCTTCGGTTCGGAAGGCCCTCGAAAAAGGTGGCGCGGCTGGCAGGATTCGAACCCACGACCCCTTGGTTCGTAGCCAAGTACTCTATCCAACTGAGCTACAGCCGCACGCAGAAGCGGAAGTATAGCAGAGTCGCATAAAAAGGGAAGCCTTATCCGCAAAATATGTCGCACGATATTGTGCGGCCGCCTTCGTGTACCCTTGAAGCATCGATCATCCAGATTTTGAATCCGCATCATGAACAAGGCGTTTGTCAAAGAGTCGGACGGCGACGACGACGATCTCGACCCGAGTCAACCCGCGATCCCGGCGGGCACGAAGAACTACATCACGCCGGCCGGCTACAAGCGGCTCAGGGACGAGCTCCTGAACCTGATCGACGTCGAGCGTCCCGAAGTCGTGCGCCTCGTGTCGTGGGCCGCGTCGAACGGCGACCGGTCGGAGAACGGCGATTACATCTACGGCAAGCGGCGGCTGCGCGAGATCGACCGCCGGATCCGCTTCCTGACGAAGCGGCTCGATCTCGCCGAAGTTGTCGATGCGAGCCGGCAGGAGAACGTCGACCAGGTGTTCTTCGGCGCGACCGTCGACTATGCGACGCCGGACGGCGAGGATCACACCATCACGATCGTCGGGATCGACGAGGTCGATCTCGATCACGGTTGCGTCAGCTGGATTTCGCCGGTCGCGCGGGCGCTCATCAAGGCGAAGATCGGCGATACCGTCACGCTGATGACGCCGGCCGGTCCGCAGCCGATCGACGTGCTCGACGTTCGCTATCCTGCACCGGGCAACGCGTGAGCACGAAGCGACGCATCCGCGCCACGCCGCGCTGAAACGAACAAGCGCCCCGGGGCGGGGCGCTTCGTCATGACGGTGCCGGTCGAACGGCCGGGGCCAATCGTATCGCTCAGAAGCGGTGGCGCATGCCGGCCGTGACGGCGATCTGCTTGTTCGTCGACGACGCGGCGCCGAGTCCGTTGATGTTCGCGCCGATCGCCAGCCCATTGGTATTGACCCGCTGGTATTCGCTCTGCAAGTACAGGTCCGTGCGCTTCGACAGCGCATAGTCGGCCTGCAGGTTGAACTGGTGCCAGCTGGGCGTCTGGCCATCGAGACGGCTGTCGGTGTACGTGTACGAGCCCGCGAGCGAGAACGCCGGCGTCAGCGCGTAGCGGCCGTTCACCTCGTAATTGTTGAAGCGCGTGCCGCCGGTGAGCGGGATGCCGCTCGACACGCCGGACTGCCCGGCGCTGATCCCGGCGGAATTGGTCAGGCGTGTCTGCGTGAACACGAAACCGGCCGTCGCGGGCCCGAACGTGTAGTTCAGGCCTGCGCCCCAGGTGCGCTGCCGGCTGGCTGCGAAGGTCCAGTCGCCGGCCACCGCGCCGGGGTCGGTGGCCGCGAGCGCCAGCGCGTTGATGTTGTTGTTGAGCTGCATGTACGCGGCCGCGACGTTGAAACCCATGTAGCTGTACGACGCGCCGACGCTATAGGCGCGATTGTTCGCGAAACCGGTGGAGTTCGAGAAGCCGTACAGCCCGCCGAACTTCAGGCCGCCGTAGTTCGCGCTTTGGTACTTGACCGAGTTGTTGATCCGGAACGAGTTGTTCAGGTTGTCGTTGTCGAACGGGTGCGCGAACTGCGTGCCGCCGTACTGGGTGCCGGTGAGGGACAGCGGGCCGAGGAAGTCGACGATGCTGTCGTACTGGCGGCCGAGCGTGAGCGAGCCGTAGCTTTCGTGCGCGAGCCCGACGAACGCCTGGCGACCGAACTCGCGGCCGTTCTGCTTCAGTGAACCGTTGTTGATGCCGAAGCCGTTTTCCAGCGTGAAGATCGCCTTCAGTCCGCCCCCGAGATCCTCGGTGCCGCGCAGGCCCCAGCGGCTGCCGTTGATCGAGCCGCTCGTCTCCTGCCACGCGCTGTGACCATGCTGGTTGTTCGTGTAGGTGATGCCGGCATCGATCAGGCCGTACAGCGTGACGCTGCTTTGCGCATGGGCGGCGCTGGCAGCCGCGCCCGCCAATGCGGCGACGATCAGGGTCTTTTTCATGATCTGTCTCCAAACAGGATGATGTCGATCGAACCTGCTGCGGGCATCGGCGGCGTCGCGGGTCGGCGACGCCGTGCGCGTGGGGCGCGGCACCCTCGTCGGAAAACCATTTGCAGTGTACGGATCGGTCCGGGCGTGGAAGAAAACCGCTTCCTGCAATACTGTATTTTGAATCCCGCAAAAAATAGGTGCATGCGCGCAGAGCCACGGCCATCAAGACTTTGCGGCGGCGCAGCAGGCGCAAATGCTACTCAGGACTGCGTACGAGGCGTTGCGCGATCGCGACAGGCGCTCAGTGGCAGGCGAGGGTTGGCCTAGCGCGATTATTGACACATCGGCAATAGAGGTTTGTGTGGAGCATGGATAATGAAAGGATGTTCTCTCGCTATACTGCGATCTCTGCTTTCCGAAGCAGACTTTTTCGTTGACGGAAAAGATCTCCAAACCTTTGTCGGCGCGACTTCCCAGTCGCGCTTTTTTTTGCCCGGTCTTCCCGATCCCTACTGCATGTACGAGCGCCGCTTGCGCTTGGCGGCCGGCGGCGGATCGTCGGCTTCGGCTTGCAGCGGCGTATACGTCCAGTCTTCCATCACGTAGTGACGGGCGTCCAGCGGCGACGCCAGCAGGTTCTGCCAATGATCGCCGTGCCAGTTCGGATCGAACTCGGTATCGCACGGCGCTTCACGCGGCTCGGCCAGCGCGCGGGACTTGCGGCGTGCGCGTGCGAGCCGGCTCGCGAAGCGCTTGATTCCGTCCAGCCACATGACCCTTCTCCTTCCATTGCTTGGCACCAGCATCGCAACGTCCCCCGCTTTTCGCAACCCGAAAAAACCCGAGGATTTTACCGACCCGATTTTTCCCGGTAGGTTTTTCACTGCATTGATTATTGGGGATCCGATCCCGGTAATATTGACAGGTTTTTGATGCGAATCAATTAATAAAAGAGGTTGGTGTACCGATTCCAATGGTATTGACGTTTTTTTGATAAAGAAAACGCCAAAAATTTTCTTGACGCACCCGGATTGTCCAATTTATAAAGTGAGCACTCCGTCCCCGGGCGGAGCGCTGGGGGTGGGTATCGGCGCGCCGTTGCGGGATTTCGGGAGGCGGCTATATCAGTAGCTTTTTTGATCTAAACCAGTGGGGAAGAAAGGTATGGATACCGGTATCGTAAAATGGTTTAACGATGCTAAAGGTTTCGGCTTTATTACGTCAGACAACGGCGGTGAAGATTTGTTCGCGCACTTTTCCGAAATCCGGATGGACGGCTTCAAAACGCTGAAGGAAAACCAGCGCGTTTCCTTTGAGGTGAAACTTGGGCCGAAAGGCAAGCAGGCAGCGAATATCCAGGCGGTCTGACGCGCCACGCACTGCCGATCACGTCCGGCCCCCGCATCGCGGGGGCTTTTTGCTTGTGCGCCCAGCATGGGCGCACTCCTGCGGGTGCAAGTCCCGCCATAAGCTGGTCACAGCGAATGAAGTG
>NZ_JAWRYD010000204.1:0-281 GCF_046534765.1 Burkholderia sp. SIMBA_062 | reverse complement strand
GGCTGGAATGCCGGCGCAGCATGGCCCGCGCAAAGGTTCGGCTGCGGCCTACAGTCTGAAGAGTGTGCGTCAGCAAGAGCGAGCCGTGGCCGAGCAGTCTGAGCGAACCTATCAGAGACTGTTTAACCGGTGGAAACAGTCGCGCCCCAAATCAGACAGCGCGCCGATACGGTGGCCGCAGGCGCGAACATAGCGAACGAGCGAAGCGCGGTGCGGGACTTGTGCATTTCATCCGTTGTGTAGACAACTCGTCGAATCTCCGGCGGAAACACGAAGAACGG
>NZ_JAWRYD010000203.1:0-281 GCF_046534765.1 Burkholderia sp. SIMBA_062 | reverse complement strand
CTTGGTGTCAGCGATGCCAGTAACGTCATTACCCTGGCCAACGCTGGTGTCGCCGACCTGGCCGGCAACGCGGGCTCGGGCACCACCAGTTCGGCCAACTACACGGTCGACACCGTGCTGCCCACGGCGACCATCGTTGTTGCGGACAACGCTTTGAAAATTGGCGAAACCTCTGCGGTGACGATCACGTTCAGCGAGGCGGTGACAGGTTTCACCAATGCCGACCTGACGATTGCCAACGGCACCTTGACGGCGGTGAGCAGCAGCGATGGCGGCATCAC
>NZ_JAWRYD010000202.1:0-282 GCF_046534765.1 Burkholderia sp. SIMBA_062 | reverse complement strand
GTCCATGGCCGTGACCGAGCCTACCACCGGCACCGATACCACCAAGCTACGTACCACAGCGGTCAAGAAGGGTGATCGTTACGTGGTCAACGGGCAAAAGGTATGGATTTCCCGCGTCCAGCACTCGGACATGATGATCCTGCTGGCGCGTACCACGCCGCTGGCCGATGTGAAGAAAAAGTCCGAAGGCCTGTCCTGCTTCCTGGTCGACCTGCACGACGCCATCGGCAAAGGCCTGGATGTCCGGCCTATTCCCAATATGGTCAACCACGAGACCAACGA
>NZ_JAWRYD010000076.1:0-3669 GCF_046534765.1 Burkholderia sp. SIMBA_062 | reverse complement strand
TCTTTTCTTCTTCATCGGCATATCCATGACTTTTACACCTCATGATATGCCCCGCCCACGAAATCACGGATAGGTCCGCCGTCGAGGATTCGGCTCGGGTACTGCGTCTGTTCATCCCGACCTCTCCTCGCCTTCTCGCCTTCTCGCCTTCTCGCCTTCTCGCCTTCTCGCCTTCTCGCTTTCTAACCTTCCGGCTTCCTCGCCCCTTCGCCTCGCGGGCCCGCTCGGTGTTCGTGTCGCGCACACTACGCTGAGCTTATTCCGGTCGGTCGCGCAACGACATCGCAATGAATCGCCGTTGCGGCCGACTGCTCGCGCCGCGATCTGCCTCCTCCAGCCGAATTGAAGCGCAAGATCTGGAGCGCGCCGTCGCACCGACGACAGTAGACTTGGTTCATCGACTTTCATCGGGGACACTGTCGTGCTCGCAACGCTTCCCGACATCGCCTCGCCGACCATCCCGCTGCGACCGCGGGCGCACATTCCGGCGCGCGCGACATGCCCACACGACACTCTGTCCCCATCGCTGACGAACGAGGTACACCCGTGAACATCGCCGATCTGCAACCCGCCATCGAATCTGCTGACCTCGTACAACGCGTGAGCGCAGTCGAGTGGACCGCCGTCGGGTCCGAACTCGATCGCTATGGGTGCGCTCGCGTACCGGGCCTTCTGTGCGCCGACGAATGCACGGCGCTGGCATCGCTCTATCCGCGCGATGCGCTTTACCGTTCGCGCGTCGTCATGGCGCGGCATGGCTTCGGCCGCGGCGAATACCGGTATTTCGCCTATCCGCTGCCGGCAATCGTCGACACGTTGCGAACCGCGATCTACCCGCGTCTCGCGCCGATCGCGAATCGCTGGAACCAGGCGCTCGGGATCGACGTCCGCTACCCGGCCGACCACACGGCATTCCTCGAGCGCTGCCACGCGGCGGGACAGACGCGACCGACGCCGCTGATCCTGCAGTACGGGCCGGACGACTACAACTGCCTCCATCAGGACCTGTATGGCGAGCATGTCTTTCCGCTGCAGGTCGCGATCCTGCTGTCGGCGCCGGGCCGGGATTTCACGGGTGGGGAGTTCGTGCTGACCGAACAGCGGCCGCGGATGCAATCGCGTGCGGAAGTCGTGCCGCTGACACAAGGCGACGCCGTGATCTTCGCGGTGCACGGCAGGCCCGTGCAAGGAACGCGTGGCGTCTATCGCGTCAACCTGCGTCACGGCGTGAGCCGTATCCGGACCGGGCACCGCCATACGGTCGGCATCATCTTTCATGATGCTCAGTAGCGGCACGCGACGCGAGAACGGTAGCGTCGGGTGCCGCAGCATGTCCGAACTCGTGCGTGCGCGGCATGGCGCCGGGGCGTCGCCAGCACGACGGCCGTGTCAGTTCATGAAATGCATGCGCGAAGATTCATCGCGCCCGTGACGCACCGAACCGTCAAGTGAGCGGAGCGACTGAGCGCGACAGTACGCACCCGTCGCCATTCATGCGTGACCGGCCGTTCAACCTACCCTCGCGCCGCACTCGCGCGAAGTCTGTCGCCGGCATCGGATGCGAGCCGCGCATAGCCCGGCAACGTCAGCAGCGCGAGCACGCCCGCGGCAACGAACGTCCAGCGAAAATCGTCGAGCACGTAGTGAATCCCGGCCGCATCGCCGCGCATCAGCGCGGCGAGCCGCAATGCCAGCGCGCCGAATGCGATCCCCATCCCGATCGTCATCTGCTGCGCGGCGCTCCACAGCGTGCTCGCGGCGCTCGTCTGGTGCGACGGAACATCGGCATAGGCGAGGGTCGCCAGCGTCGTGAACTGCATCGAGCGCGTCAGCCCGTAGACGAATACGACCAGCAGCGTGATCGCGAGCGGCGTCGATGCGGTCAGCCAGCCGCATGCGATCGTGAAGAAGCCGACGATCGTCACGTCGACGAGCGCGACGCGGCGGAACCCGAAACGATCGAGGATCCACGACGTGCCCGCCTTCATGCCGAGATTGCCGACCGCGCTCGCCAGCAACAGCAATCCGGACTGGAACGGCGACAGCCCGAAACCGATCTGGAACTGCAATGGCAGCAGATAAGGCACGGCATTGATCGCAATCCGCGTGACCGATCCGGTGAGCACCGTGACCGAGAAGGTCGGCACCTTCAGCGTCGTGAAGTCGAGCAGCGGGTGCGCGCAACGCCGCGCGTGCAGCCACGCGGCGATGCCGAACAACACGCTGGCCGCGACCAGCACGGCCGCATGCGTGAACTGCGCATCCTGCTGACCAGCCGTTTCGGTACCCAGCAGCAGACAGGTCAGTGCACCGCCCGCCAGCACGAACCCAACCCAATCGAGCGGCCGCTGTTCGTCCGCGCGCGCGTTGCGGACGATCAAGCACGTACAGACCAGCGCGGCGAGGCCAAGCGGCACGTTCAACAGGAAGATCCATCGCCATGACGCAAAGGTCGTGATGAAGCCGCCGATTGGCGGCCCCACGACCGGCGCAACGATACCCGGCCACGTGATCGTCGCGATCGCGCGCATCAGCCGGGCTTTCTCGGTGCTGCGCACGACGATCATCCGGCCGACCGGCACCATCATCGCCCCGCCGACGCCCTGCAGCAGGCGTGCGGCCGTAAACGTCACCACGCCGTTGGACAGCCCGCAGAGAATCGATGCCCCGGTAAAAATCACGATCGCGCTGCCGAACACCGTGCGCGAACCGTATCGGTCCGCAATCCAGCTGCTGATCGGGATGAATACCGCAAGCGCCAGCATGTAGGCCGTCATCCCGAGACTCAGCGCATTCGGCCCGACGCCGAAGGAATGCGCCATCTGCGGCAGCGCGGTCGCGATCACGGTGGTGTCGATATACTCCATGAAGAAAGTCGCGGCGACGAGATACGGCAAGAAGTCGGTCGTCCGACCACTCTGAGCAGAGCTGGAAGTCATGAACGATGCAGTTGCGGAAGACGGAATACACCGGCAATCACGCGCGTGGAAGCCGGACGAGTGGCGATATTACCCTGAAGCATCCGAACGTCGTGCTGCCGACACGTGGCGCTCAAACTACTTTATGCGCATAGATTCGACTTGGCTCGGCAACCGGCCATACAGCGCGTGACGTCATTAAAGCGCGCATTTGGGCCAAATATCGGAGAAGATCGGCGATGTTACTTGCCCATCAGGCCATCCTGACGGATTCTGTAGTGCTCACCTCGACACGCATCACTCCAGTCCGCTCGGCCCTGGTCGTCGATTGTCCCTTGATAGACCACGACGCCATCCGACACCCGGATCAGGGAAAACTTCATATTGGCGAACGGGCCCACATCGCCGTCTGCATCCTGGAATTTTGCGTGAAACGGCGCATGGACGCAGTCAGCGTGAGACTGCGCAGCCCAGCCCGGCAGGGCGAAGCAACACAGAAGCGGGATGAGTTTTTTCATTGGTGTTGCCCAAAGAGGTTCATCTATGACAGTGAATCAAGGAAGAGTGAGGGGCCGACCTGGCCGATCCACGGGCCCACCGGCCCACCAGCGCCAGTAGCCCACCTCTCTGCCATCGCCTTTTCCGCCGCGCCAATGCAAAAACCCCCGCCTTTTGGGCGGGGGTTCTTGGCTTAGGGAGCCTGACGATTACCTACTTTCACACGGGAATCCGCACTATCATCGGCGTAGAG
>NZ_JAWRYD010000201.1:0-283 GCF_046534765.1 Burkholderia sp. SIMBA_062 | reverse complement strand
CCCTCAAGCCGCTGTTACCGCTGTATGTCTCGAGCGTGGACAGCGGCAACCTCGCCGCCCTGCTGTTGACACTCAAGCCCGGCCTGCTGGAAATGGCCGACACGCCCCTGCTCGACCGGCGACTGAGCCAGGGATTGCTCGACACCTTTGACACGCTGCTGGACGCCTATGCCCGCACAGGCGCGGACATCCAGCCGATCTCGGCCCTGCGCGAGCAGGTGCGGCTCGCCCATGGCCAGGTGGGCGACGTATACGCCACGCTGCTGCCGATGCTGGTCGAACA
>NZ_JAWRYD010000075.1:0-4329 GCF_046534765.1 Burkholderia sp. SIMBA_062 | reverse complement strand
CCGGGCGCACGACGCAAAGCAGCAGTTTTTAACCTCGGACTCTAACTGCAGTTCGGACTAAAACCGGGGGCAGGTCATCGTCGTCACCAACGGAAGCGTGCTGGTGCGACATCGGTTTAGTGATGAGACTGGAAAGCGATCGTGTAACGCTGGAGCAAATCCCGACCGCGATTATTGTTTCGCCCCTCCACCCGATCCGGTTCGCCTGGCAATGCCTCGCGCAACGTGCGATGTATTTGGCATCTAGAAAGCTGCCCTGCCCGGCGGCCACCATCATGGACTCGGACTGCGTGCCGGACGCCATCGTGCTGCCGCTGCGTGACGCCACCGGGGGTATGCATGATGTCGTGTATTTCTCGGTGGAGTGCAGCTCCGATTACTGGGGAATTCTCTGGAACACCAGCCGATTGGATCGATTGGCCAGGTCGGGAGCATCTGCCCCACTGGACCGCGAGATGGGGCTGTTGGTTGGTGGCATCTCAAGCGGTTTTAGTGTTTCACAGGTTCATCGTGCAATGGATGATATCTGCGAGATGCTGGTTGCCAAGCCGGTCATAGGTGTGTTGGTTTCCAGTGCGGCTGGCCAAAACAACGCTTGTAATGAAGGCATCTTGTCTTGGGGGCGTGAGCATTTTTCAGACGAGAGTAGCAGCCGTCGCAGCGTGCTAAGCATTAGCGCGAGTGAAGTCCATGTGTTCGACGAAAGGGGCGAGGACGTGCGCCCGGACGATGCAGAGGTCGCGAATCTGGCAGAGGACACCTCCAATGCCTTTCAATGGTATTCGGCCCCTGAGTCGACCGATTCGCACGATCTCGCCATCATTGCGCAACTGGAGACCTCGAATGCCGCTGCCTTGCCAACAAAGCTGTCGTCTCCGCTTGGTGTGGGCGGTTTGGTTCGGGCAAGGATCAGAGAACAACAAAAAACCGGTGGTGGCCAATTCCTCTGTGAATCACGCGTCGCAGGCCCGGCATGTATATCCGGCGATGGCATCGCAGACAATACGGCAAAGGCAATTGCTAGGCTAGAAGGCTGGGCATTGAGTCCGATGGGCTATGTCTTTGCACCCAGCATCAATGCAGTCAAGAAGTCGTTGGAAAAGGCGGAATTTGTGGCTGTTTCCTCCTCGGCGGTGGATCCTGCCTGCTTCCTTGGCAATTGGCTTAAAGGTACTTACCTTTGGGACTATGAGCTGCCGTCGTATTCTGGTAGGTCTGGCGATAGCAACGGCTATTACCTGCTCTCGAGTATCAGTGATTTGGATATCGAGACGATGCGGATAGTGCTAAAGCGCTTGCCAGAATGTGGTGATCTCTCGCGTGAGCAATTGTCCGCCATCGTTCACGAAGTCGCACGACGTGGCATCCCAACCGTGCGTGGACTGTCAGCTGGCAATTCCGGAGCCGCTGGGGAACTAGGCCTGTTTGTTGCAACCCGATTGTTACAGGATAGCTTCAGGACGTCCGGCGGGATCGATGGCTTGTTGCATCCATGGGTAGAAAACGATGGTGAGCACCAGATCACCCTGGTGATCCCCGTCGACCCATTCCAGCGCTATCTAGATGATCTTGGGAGGGCCATCAAGAAACCAAGCATGCAGCGCCCGGATCTGTTCGTGGTTGGCTTGGTGATCAGCGATTCGTCTGTCAGATGTAAGTTAACCCCGGTCGAAGTGAAGAATCGTGGTGGCGATGAGCAGATGGCTGCTGGACTGCGCCAGGAAGCGCTAGGGCAGGCAAGGTCTTTGTCCAACTTGTTGCATGCTTTGCGGCAAGTTTATTCCGATGATCAGGAAATGTTGCTTTGGCGGTTGGCATACCAGAACTTGATTGTTTCGATGATTGGATATGGTTTCCGCGTATACAGCCAGCATTTGGCGGAAAGCGGTCGTGCTAGCGAATGGTCTGGCTTGCAATCCAAGGTCATGGAGGCAATTCTCTCTTCGGAGATGGCTGTGGAAATAGATGACCATGGGCGATTGATCGTAATCGACGGGACCGCTAATAGTGGTCCACGCGACACCGATAACGATGGCTTCTCCGAGACGATTGAGCTGTCGCAGAAAGACGCGAGCCTTATTGTTCGTAGTCAGGCGAGTGCTTTATACCAGTTGATGAGGGACACCTTGTCCGATTGGAGTCTGCTGCCGTCAGTGGTGACTGCTGATGCCGCCACGCTTACACAACCGCCTCCGACGGTCGAGCCCACGAAAGCAGTCCTTGCGCCGGAAGATGCGCCGACGATGACGCCTGTGACAAGATATGATGGCGTCACAGGCCAACAGCAGAAATTCAGTGCCACCGAATTGGAAACGCCTCAGGCGCTTGTACCCAAACAGGAAATGTCTGTGGCAGCAGCTCAGGACGTAACTGATGGTTCCAGCCAAACGGGGCTGGACTTGATAGTCGGGGCCACTCTAGATGGCTTTCGGTCTCAAGTCCGTCACCTCAATCTAGGTAACACAGCGCTCAACCAAATGAACATGGGCGTCGTAGGCGATCTTGGTACGGGCAAGACCCAGCTGCTGAAGTCACTTGTGTATCAAATCGCCAGTGGCGAGGGCGGGAATAGGGGCGTTAGACCCAATGTCCTCATTTTCGACTACAAGAAGGACTATAGTGCCAAGGATTTCGTTGTGGCCACTGGCGCACGCGTGATCAAGCCGCATAACTTACCATTAAACTTGTTTGACCTATCTGCGTCATCACAAGCAGTTAGCCCTTGGCTTGAGCGCTATCGTTTCTTTGCAGATGTGTTGGACAAAATCTATCCCGGAATTGGGCCAGTGCAACGCGACAGGCTGAAGAACGCGATCAAGGATGCTTACAAGACGTACGCGGACGGAACGTATCCAACAATTCACGATGTTCATCGTAACTATGTGGCGGCTCTGAAAGGTGGCGTTGATTCTCTTTCAGGCATCCTTGGCGACATCATCGACATGGAGCTGTTCGCCGAGGACCGAGCCACGATTACCAAATCAGACGAATTCCTGAGGGGGGTCGTGGTCATTGCGTTGAACGACCTTGGTCAGGACGATCGTACCAAGAACATGTTGGTTGCAATCATGCTCAACGTCTTCTATGAGCGCATGCTAAAGGTCCCGAAGCGTCCGTTTCTTGGGATGAACGGGGACATGCGAGTTGTGGATTCGATGCTTCTCGTGGACGAAGCGGACAACATCATGCAATACGAGTTTGATGTCTTGCGGAAAGTGTTGCTGCAGGGGCGTGAATTCGGCATGGGCGTTATCCTTGCATCCCAGTACCTTAGTCATTTCAAGGCTGGGGCCACGGACTACCGTGAGATGTTGCTCACATGGTTTCTGCACAAGGTACCGAACCTATCCGGGAAGGATCTCGGGCCGCTTGGTTTGAGCGATCCGGCCGCCTTGCAACAGGCTGCTGAGCGTATCAAGGCGCTGGGTCTGCACGAGTGTCTTTATAAGACGCATGACGTCGCTGGGGAATTCATTAGGGGGACGCCATTCTACGAACTGTCGAAGGTTGCCCCCACGAATACATAAGACAATACGATGGTCGATTTTCTTTCTCCCAGAGAGCGCTCGAAACGGATGTCCCTGATCCGAGGGAGGGACACCCAGCCCGAGCTGGCACTGAGGAGGGCCCTGCACCGACTAGGGTTACGCTTCCGCCTTCACGGTGCCGGTCTTCCAGGAAAACCTGACCTAGTATTTCCACGTTACAAGACTGTTGTATTTGTCCATGGTTGTTTCTGGCATCAACATGCTGGGTGCAGTATTGCCACCATTCCCAAGAGCAACACGCAATTCTGGATGGAGAAATTCAAGAAAAATATTGATAGAGACAAACGGGTTTCTGCACAACTTAACGAGCTAGGGTGGAAGGTTCTCGTTGCGTGGGAATGTGAGCTCTCGACAAGGCAGAAAATCGAGTTAACTGGGAAAAGGATTGCAATCGAAATTAAATCGCAAATTTTGCAAATTGATTAGTAAGGTGAGTCGTCGGTTAAAATTTCCAGGTTGTCACGCTCACGCCATGTTGTGTTCCGAAAAATCTGACGAAGGTCCGTATTCGATTTTCAACCAGTGCTCATAGGTCGATTTCATGCCGGATTTGAATTCCTCGATCTTAAAGTCTACTTCTTCCAGTGGCGAAGTATCGCAACCAGCGAACCGATAAGCTGCTCTCAACCGAAGATTAAAGCACCTGAGACAGTCTGAAATAAGACGCATCAAATGCACTATGTGCGCTAAATCACGTCGCTCGGGTGACCTGCCCCCGGTTTTAGTCCGAACTGCAGTTAGAGTCCGAGGTTAAAAACTGCTGCTTTGCGTCGTGCGCCCG
>NZ_JAWRYD010000200.1:0-283 GCF_046534765.1 Burkholderia sp. SIMBA_062 | reverse complement strand
CTACAAGCAGCCGCGCATCCTGGTGCTCGACGAGGCCACCAGCCACCTGGACGTGGCCTGCGAGCAGGCCGTCAATCAGGCCATCCAGTCCCTCGACCTGACCCGCATCATCATTGCCCACCGCCCGGAGACCATCCTCAGTGCCGAGCGCGTGGTGATGCTCCATGGTGGCAAGGTGGTGGAGGACATGCCGGTGAGCGAGCTGGTCGCCCGTCAGGCGGCCGCCGCCACGGCCCAGACCGCGGAGGCGGGCTGATGCGGCGCCTGTTCGCAGCGGCCGCCC
>NZ_JAWRYD010000074.1:0-4790 GCF_046534765.1 Burkholderia sp. SIMBA_062 | reverse complement strand
TACTCGACCGATGGAGGCCACACCTGGAACACCAGTTTCAATGCCGTCGAAGGTGTGAACGATGTACAGGTCCGGCAGACCGATGTCGCAGGCAACACGTCGGCCCCGACCTCGTTCAGCTTCACGCTCGATACCTCGGCCGCCGCGCCCGGTGTCGCGCTCACGAACGATTCCGGCAGCAGCTCCACCGACCACATCACCAATGTCGGCACACTGAATCTCACCGGTGTAGAAACCGGCGCCACGATCGAATACTCGACCGATGGAGGCCACACCTGGAACACCAGTTTCAATGCCGTCGAAGGTGTGAACGATGTACAGGTCCGGCAAACCGATGTCGCGGGCAATACATCGGCCCCGACCTCGTTCAACTTCACGCTCGATACCTCAGCCGCAGCGCCCGGCGTTGCATTGACCACCGACTCCGGCAACAACGCCGCCGATCACATCACGAACGTCGGCACACTTAGCCTGTCCGGTGTGGAGACTGGCGCAGTTGTCGAATACTCGACGGATGGGGGTCATACCTGGAACACCAGTTTCAATGCTGTCGAAGGCGTGAACGACGTACAAGTTCGGCAAACCGATGTCGCAGGCAATACGTCGGATCCGACGTCGTTCAGCTTCACACTCGATACGTCGGCCGCTGCGCCCGGCGTTGCGCTGACCACGGACTCTGGGAGCAGTTCGACCGACCACATCACCAATGTCGGTACGTTGAATCTCACCGCTGTCGAAACCGGCGCCACGATCGAATACTCGACCGATGGCGGTCATACCTGGAACACCAGCTTCAACGCCATCGAAGGTGTGAACGACGTGCAGGTTCGGCAAACCGATGTCGCAGGCAATACGTCGGATCCGACGTCGTTCAGCTTCACGCTCGATACCTCGGCCGCCGCGCCCGGCGTCGCATTGACGACCGACTCCGGCAGCAACGCCACCGACCACATCTCGAACGTCGGCACACTCAACGTGTCTGGTGTGGAGACTGGCGCAGTTGTCGAATACTCGATCGATGGTGGTCATACCTGGAACACCAGCTTCAACGCCATCGAAGGCGTGAACGACGTACAGGTCCGGCAAACCGATGTCGCAGGCAATACGTCGTCGGCCACGTCGTTCAGCTTCACGCTCGATACCTCGGCCGCCGCGCCAGACGTTGCATTGACGGCCGATTCCGGTAGCAGCGCCACCGACCACATCACCAATGTCGGCACGTTGAATCTCACCGGTGTCGAAACGGGCGCCACGGTCGAATATTCGACCGATGGTGGCCATACCTGGAACACCAGCTTCAATGCCGTCGAAGGCGTGAACGATGTACAGGTCCGGCAGACCGATATCGCGGGCAACACGTCCGCCCCGACCTCGTTCAGCTTCACGCTCGACACCTCGGCCGCCGCGCCCGCCGTTGCATTGACCACCGACTCCGGCAGCAACGCCGCCGACCACATCACCAACGTCGGTACACTCAACGTGTCTGGTGTGGAGACTGGCGCAGTTGTCGAATACTCGATCGATGGCGGTCATACCTGGAGCACCAGCTTCAATGCCGTCGAAGGCGTGAATGACGTGCAGGTTCGGCAAACCGATGCCGCAGGCAATACGTCGGATCCGACGTCGTTCAGCTTTACGCTCGATACCTCGGCCGCCGCGCCCGGTGTCGCGCTCACCACCGATTCCGGTAGCAGCGCCGCCGACCACATCACCAACGTCGGTACACTCAACGTGTCTGGTGTGGAGACCGGCGCAGTTGTCGAATACTCGACGGATGGTGGCAACACCTGGAACACCAGCTTCAATGCCGTCGAAGGCGTGAACGACGTACAGGTTCGGCAGACCGATATCGCGGGCAATACGTCAGCTGCCACATCGCTCAGCTTCACGCTCGATACCTCGGCCGCTGCACCGGGTGTTGCACTGACCACCGACTCCGGCAACAACGCCACCGATCACATCACGAACGTCGGCACACTCAACGTGTCTGGTGTGGAGAATGGCGCAGTTGTCGAATACTCGACGGATGGTGGCCACACCTGGAACACCAGCTTCAACGCCGTCGAAGGCGTGAACGATGTACAGGTCCGGCAGACCGATATCGCAGGCAATACATCGGATCCGACTTCGTTCAGCTTCACGCTCGATACGTCGGCCGCCGCGCCCGATGTTGCATTGACCGCCGATTCCGGCACTAGCTCGACCGACCACATCACCAATGTCGGTACGTTGAATCTCACCGGTGTCGAAACCGGCGCCAGCGTCGAATACTCGACCGATGGTGGCCACACCTGGAACACCAGCTTCAACGCCATCGAAGGCGTGAACGACGTACAGGTCCGGCAGACCGATGTCGCGGGCAACACGTCCGCCCCGACCTCGTTCAGCTTCACGCTCGACACCTCGGCCGCCGCGCCCGCCGTTGCATTGACCACCGACTCCGGCAGCAACGCCACCGATCACATTACCAACGTCGGCACACTCAACGTGTCTGGTGTGGAGACTGGCGCAGTTGTCGAATACTCGATCGATGGCGGTCATACCTGGAACACCAGCTTCAACGCCATCGAAGGCGTGAACGACGTGCAGGTTCGGCAAACCGATGTCGCAGGCAATACGTCGGATCCGACGTCGTTCAGCTTCACGCTCGATACCTCGGCCGCCGCGCCCGGCGTTGCATTGACCACCGATTCCGGCAGCAACGCCACCGACCACATCTCGAACGTCGGCACACTCAACGTGTCTGGTGTGGAGACTGGCGCAGTTGTCGAATACTCGATCGATGGCGGTCATACCTGGAACACCCGCTTCAACGCCATCGAAGGCGTGAACGACGTGCAGGTTCGGCAAACCGATGTCGCAGGCAATACGTCGGATCCGACGTCGTTCAGCTTCACGCTCGATACCTCGTCCGCTGCACCGGGCGTTGCACTGACCGCCGACTCCGGCAGCAACGCCACCGACCACATCACCAACGTCGGTACACTCAACGTGTCTGGTGTGGAGACTGGCGCAGTTGTCGAATACTCGATCGATGGTGGCCACACCTGGAGCACCAGTTTCAACGCCGTCGAAGGCGTGAACGACGTACAGGTTCGGCAAACCGATATCGCTGGCAACACATCCGCCCCGACCTCGTTCAACTTCACGCTCGATACCTCGGCCGCCGCACCCGGTGTCGCGCTCACCACCGATTCCGGTAGCAGCGCCACCGACCACATCTCCAATGTCGGTACGTTGAATCTCACCGGTGTCGAAACGGGCGCCACCGTCGAATATTCGACCGATGGGGGCCATACCTGGAACACCAGCTTCAATGCCGTCGAAGGCGTGAACGACGTACAGGTCCGACAGACCGATATCGCGGGCAACACGTCGTCGGCCACATCGCTCAGCTTCACGCTCGATACGTCGGCCGCCGCGCCCGGTGTCGCATTGACCGCGGATTCCGGCACTAGCTCGACCGACCACATCACCAATGTCGGCACGTTGAATCTCACCGGTGTCGAAACAGGCGCCACCGTCGAATACTCGACGGATGGCGGCCACACCTGGAGCACCAGCTTCAATGCCGTCGCAGGCGCGAACGACGTGCAAGTTCGGCAAACCGATGTCGCGGGCAACACGTCGGACCCGACCTCCCTCAGCTTTACGCTGGATACCTCATCCGCTGCACCGGGCGTTGCACTGACCGCCGACTCCGGCAACAACGCCGCCGATCACATCACGAACGTCGGTACACTTAGCCTGTCTGGCGTGGAGACTGGCGCAGTTGTCGAATACTCGATCGACGGCGGCCATACCTGGAACACCAGCTTCAACGCTGTCGAAGGCGTGAACGATGTACAGGTTCGGCAGACCGATATCGCAGGCAACACGTCGGATCCGACCTCGTTCAGCTTCACGCTCGATACGTCGGCCGCCGCGCCCGATGTTGCATTGACCGCCGATTCCGGCACTAGCTCGACCGACCACATCACCAATGTCGGTACGTTGAATCTCACCGGTGTCGAAACCGGCGCCAGCGTCGAATACTCGACGGATGGTGGCCACACCTGGAGCACCAGCTTCAACGCCGTTGAAGGCGTGAACGATGTACAGGTTCGGCAGACCGATATCGCAGGCAACACGTCGGACCCGACGACGTTCAGCTTCACGCTCGATACCTCAGCCGCCGCGCCCGGCGTTGCATTGACCACCGATTCCGGTAGCAGCGCCACCGACCACATCTCCAATGTCGGCACGTTGAATCTCACCGGTGTCGAAACGGGCGCCACCGTCGAATATTCGACGGATGGTGGCCACACCTGGAGCACCAGCTTCAACGCCATCGAAGGCGTGAACGATGTACAGGTCCGGCAGACCGATGTCGCAGGCAACACGTCGGCTGCCACATCGCTCAGCTTCACGCTCGATACCTCGTCCGCTGCACCGGGCGTTGCACTGACCACCGACTCCGGCAGCAGCGCCACCGACCACATCTCGAACGTCGGTACACTCAACGTTTCTGGTGTGGAGACTGGCGCAGTTGTCGAATACTCGATCGATGGTGGTCATACCTGGAACACCAGCTTCAACGCCATCGAAGGCGTGAACGATGTACAAGTTCGGCAAACCGATGTCGCGGGCAATACGTCGGCGGCCACGTCGTTCAGCTTCACGCTCGATACCTCGGCCGCTGCGCCCGGTGTTGCATTGACGACCGATTCCGGCAGCAGCGCGACCGACCACATCTCCAACGTCGGTACGTTGAATCTCACCGGTGTCGAAACGGGCGCCAGCGTCGAATA
>NZ_JAWRYD010000199.1:0-285 GCF_046534765.1 Burkholderia sp. SIMBA_062 | reverse complement strand
GCCCGCACTGCGAAGGCACGCGTCTGCGCCGCGAAGCGCGCTTCGTGCGCATCGGCGCGGGCGAGGACGCGCGCGCCATCTATGAAGTGAGCGGCTGGCCGCTGCGCGACACGCTCGGCTACTTCCAGACGCTGCGCCTCGAAGGCGCGAAAGGCGAGATCGCCGACAAGGTGGTCAAGGAAATCGTCGCGCGGCTGATGTTCCTGAATAACGTCGGGCTCGATTACCTCTCGCTCGAACGCAGCGCCGAAACGCTCTCGGGCGGCGAAGCGCAGCGCATCCGCC
>NZ_JAWRYD010000198.1:0-285 GCF_046534765.1 Burkholderia sp. SIMBA_062 | reverse complement strand
ATTTGAGTTTTGGGTTTAGCGTGACAAGTTTGCGAGGGTGATCGGAGTAATCAGTGAATAGCTCTCCGCCTACAATGACGTCATAACCATGATTTCTGGTTTTCTGACGTCCGTTATCAGTTCCCTCCGACCACGCCAGCATATCGAGGAACGCCTTACGTTGATTATTGATTTCTACCATCTTCTACTCCGGCTTTTTTAGCAGCGAAGCGTTTGATAAGCGAACCAATCGAGTCAGTACCGATGTAGCCGATAAACACGCTCGTTATATAAGCGAGATTGCTA
>NZ_JAWRYD010000197.1:0-285 GCF_046534765.1 Burkholderia sp. SIMBA_062 | reverse complement strand
AAAGTGGCTCATAAGAATGAAAAGATAAAAGCTTCTAAAAATCAATATTTTAGTCCATTTAAAATTAATTGTGACTTTCTCAAACCATTTTCTACCTCTGCTGTAGAGAAAAAAGAGCCATTAATTTCGGAGAGCTCGTCTTCAGATTCATTATTTGCTCCGTCTGCCACCAAAGTTGGAAAAATCAATAAAAAATTGTTTTCGGCTCAATTAGATAACATGCATTATGAAAATAAAGGACTTGTGAATTCGGGTTATATAGGTGAAATTGGAAATAAAGACAAT
>NZ_JAWRYD010000073.1:0-5311 GCF_046534765.1 Burkholderia sp. SIMBA_062 | reverse complement strand
GGTTGCAGTTGTTGGTACGTTTTCTTTGCCATTCGCGGACATTAACGGATGACGAAAGTGTTGCACTTCAGATTTGAAGCCGCCCTATATCGTGTGTCTTTGTGTGTTTGTTATTTGGTGGCTCAGGGGGCTATGTGTGGAACAAATTCATAACGTCCAGAGCTATTTGCTATTGGTTATCGGTGTGACGACTGCCTTGGCGACATTTTTTTTACGTCTGCTCGAACCTGTTGGTTTTCGATTCGTGACCTGCTATATACGTCGGCTTGCGACTATCACGTGCAGCGTGTCGCTGGTTGCGATGGCTCTCGGGTATCTAGCACTCGTCGCTCGCGATGTGGTCGGTAGGTGCTATGTCGCTGCGAAGGTGCCGCGTGTCGCGCTGCGGATCCGGACAATCGTTGGAACGGCGCTAAATAAAGCGATCGGTTTTGGAGGTTGGACAGGCATTGCGCCCGCGCGGATCGTGTCGACGAGTGGCGCGCTGGTACAAACAACCGCAGTCGGCATGGTTTGTGTTCAGGAAGCGCTCCTCGTGGCGCAGGCGATGCCGGTCGGCTTCCCGGGCTTCATTTCAGCGTACGTGGCAGTGCTGAATGCGTATCGCGTGATCTACTTCGGCGTGCCGCTCGTGCTGTCGGCCGGCCTGCTGGCCGGCTTCGAGGGGCGCGCGCTGCGGCGCCGGTTTGTGACGCAGCAGGCCGTGCGCGTGTCGCAGCTCGCGCCGGTGTTCCTGAGTCTCGTCACGTTCGCGGTCGGCGGGATGCTGGTGATCTCGAGCGCGACGCCCGCGTTCTGGCACCGGATGGCGATCCGGTGCCACCTCGTGCCGCTGTGGGTGCTCGAAGGCTCGCAGGTGATCGCCAGCGTGCTCGGCGTCGCGCTGCTGTTCGTCGCACGCGGGCTGCTGCGCCGCCTCGACGGCGCATGGTGGATGACCTTCGCGTTGACGCTCGCGAGCCTCGCGCTGTCGCTCGCGAAGGGCCTCGCGTTCGTCGAGGCCGGCGTGCTCGGCACGCTGCTGGTGCTGCTGCTCGTCAGCCGCCGCCGCTTCAACCGCCATTCGTCGCTGCTCGCCGAGCGCTTCACGGTGAACTGGTTCGTGTCGGTGACGATGGTGCTGATGCTGGCCGTGTGGGTGCTGTTCTTCGCGTTCCGCGATGTGCCGTACACGCGCGATCTGTGGTCGCATTTCTCGTTCGACGCACGCGCGCCGCGCGCGCTGCGCGCCACGCTCGCGGCCGGCGTGTTCGTCGCGCTGTTCGCGCTGTGGCAACTGCTGCGCCCCGCGCCGGGCCGTTTCGTGAAGCCGGTCGCGCAAGACCTGCTCGACGCCGAGCAGATCATCCGCGCGCAGGAATGCAGCGACGCGGGCCTCGCGTTGATGGGCGACAAGTCGTTCCTGTTCTCCGAATCGCGCCGCGCGTTCCTGATGTACGCGAAAAACGGCCGCACGTGGGCCGCGCTGCACGATCCGGTCGGCCCGCGCGACGAATGGCCGGCGCTGATCAGCAAGTTCATTGCGCTGGCGCACGCGCACAGCGGCCGCGCGGCGTTCTACCAGGTGCGCGCGAACGCGCTGCCGCTGTACCTCGACGCGGGGCTCACGCTGATGAAGCTCGGCGAGGAAGCGCACATCGCGCTCGACCGGTTCGACTTGAAGGGCTCGAACCGCTCGCACCTGCGCTACGCGCTGCGCCGCGGCGACAAGGACGCACTGAGTGTCGAGGTGATCGCGCCGTGCGACGTGCCGGCCGCGCTGCCGGCGCTGCGCGACATCTCGGATGGCTGGCTCGACAGCCGCGATGCGCGCGAGAAGAGCTTCTCGGTGGCCGCGTTCCACGACGGCTATCTCGCGACGCAGTCGGTGATGCTGGTGCGCCAGGCCGACAAGCCGATCGCGTTCGTCACGTTCATGACGACCGACCTCAACACCGAGGCGACGGTCGGCGTGATGCGTCATCTGCCGGAAGCGTCGCCGTATGCGATGGAGTATCTGTTTACGCAGCTTGCGCTGCATCTGAAGGAAGCGGGTTTCCTCAAGCTGAGCCTGGGTATCGCGCCGTTCTCGGGGATGGGGGCGGCGAAGATGCCGTCGCCGTGGCACCGGTTCGGGCTGATGGTCTGGCGCTTCGGCGGCCGCTTCTACAACTTCCGTGGCTTGCGTGCATTCAAGAGCAAGTTCGAGCCGCACTGGGAGCCGCGCTATCTCGCGGCCTCGGGCTCGGTCGGCGTGTTCGTCACGCTCGCGGATCTGTCCCTGCTGGCTGGAGGTCGGCGCTCATGATGTTGAAGAAGGGTATCGCGCAGGCGGCAGTCGCCTGCGCGGGAATGATGCTGGCCGGCGCCGCGTTCGCGGCGCAACCGGCGGCGGCGAAACCGGAAACCGTGTCGGGCGGCCGCTACGGCCCCGTGACCGTGACGAAGCCGAGCGGTCCGCTGCGCGGCTTCGTCGTGCTGTTCTCGCGTGAGCGCGGCTGGGGTGCCGCCGACCAGCAGGCGGCCGACGCGCTCGCGAAAGCGGGCGCGATGACGGTCGGCGTGGATTCGGCGCGCTATGCGGCGAACCTCGCCGCGAAGCAGGAAACCTGTCACCACCTCGACGGCGACGCCGAGGCGGTCAGCCACCAGCTCGAACGCCTGGCGCAGTCGGCGCGTTACTACACGCCGATCGTCGCGGGCGTGGGCCAGGGCGGCGCGATCGCGAAGCAGATCCTGGCGATGGCGCCGGAGAACACGATCGCCGGCGTCGTGTCGGTTCAGCCGGCGGCGAAGCTCGATACGCGCTTCAAGCCGTGCCCGCCCGATCCGACGATCGTGCGTCGCGCGATGCCGGGCTTCGTCGAAACGGCCGCGGCCGGCGACACCGCGAAGCTCGTGTCGCTCGTCACGTCGCACCTGCACGACACCAGCAGCAACGACGAACTCGACGTGTCGGACCTGCCGCTCGTCGAGCTGCCGGCGAAGGGTGGCAGCGACCGCCTCGCGATCGTGATCTCGGGCGACGGCGGCTGGCGCGATCTCGACAAGACGATCGCCGAGGCGCTGCAGCGCGACGGCGTGTCGGTGGTCGGCATCGACAGCCTGCGCTACTTCTGGAGCGAGAAGCCCCCCGCACAGGTGAGCCGCGACCTGGCGCGCGTGATGCGCACGTACACGGCGCGCTGGCATGCGAACCGCGTGGCGCTGGTCGGCTACTCGTTCGGTGCCGACGTGATGCCGTTCGCGTACAACCGGCTGCCCGCCGACCTGCGCGACAAGGTCGCGGTGATGTCGCTGCTCGGCTTCGCGCCGTCGGCGGATTTCCAGATCCGCGTGACGGGCTGGCTCGGCATGCCCGCGAGCGACAAGGCGCTGAAGGTCGCGCCGGAAATCGCGAAGGTGCCGCCGGCGCTCGTGCAGTGCTTCTATGGCGCGGAAGAGACGGACACGATGTGCCCGGCGCTCGCGAACACGGGTGCCGACGTGATCAAGACGCAGGGCGCGCATCATTTCGGTGGAAACTACATCAACTTGGAACAACGAATTTTGGCAGTCATGCGCGGGACAGAAACGGGGAAATAATCAAGAATGACCTGATTCGGTTCGCACGCCCGCAGTCTGGGTGTCCGGGGGTAAGGGGTAACTCTAGTTACAATGTCGCACATAGTCGCACAAAATAGAATTTTCAATTGTTGGATAATGTGCAATAATTAATCAAACTATTACCAGGGAAACGATCATCATGAGCGAATCACTGGCAAGAAATCACCACTTTCATAGTGACGATCCAGACGAAGTTTCCGCTTTCATTGAGAGGATATACGCCGATAACTGCTTTCGTGCGCGACGTGCCGAGAAACGAGATGTAAGCATGAGTGGGCAGGAATGGCATGGAATTGGTATTTATGATGTCGACTACGAAATGCCGTTTCATTTCCGTTCTGACGAAGCGCGCCCTAATTATTTGTTTCTGAGCTGTACCCGTGGCGGTTCCACTTATTCTAGTGCGGGAATCGTCGCGCAATGCACAGTCGGCGACGTAATGCCCATCTCGTCGACAGGCACCTCGGAATGCCACACGAGACCCGAAGGTTTTGGTCACCTTTCCGTGATCTTAGACGCAGTGGATTTGAATGAATTCGTTACCCGCTGGATTGGCCGACCGCTCGTTGAGCCGATCCGGTTCGACCTTAAGCCGCTCTCCGCTGAAGTGGCGACGCAGTGGAACGTTGGGGCAGTTTGCTTGCGCCGAATGATGCTCATGGCACCGCTCCCAGACATCGCCATACACGCGCTATACGAACACATGCTGAAACTCGTTGCGATGAGACATTGCAATAACTACAGCGAAAATATTATAAATGACCAATATGCAGCGGAACACTTCGTGCGATCTGCGATCGCAATGATCGAGCTGGATCCGACACATTGGAAAACTCTCGGCGCAATCGCTCATGCTCTCGGTTGCCCAGCGAGCGCACTCGAGAATGGGATTCGCCGCTTAACTGGGAATCATTCAGAAATGATTTTCATGGAGGCGCGGCTTCGCGGTGTGCATCGCGCACTAGCGGCCGGCGATGGTCGCAGCTTTGTTGGAACATTGCGTGCTTTTGGATTTTCGCCATCAAGCCGTTTTATTCGAGAATATCGTCAGCGATTTGGTGAGCGACCAAGTGATACATATCGCAGAAATCCAAATTCCGTTGACGCTGGTCGGGACATTGGTAAGCTTCTGGACCCTCTTTGCGCGAATTCGATTAATCAGTTCATCGATGAATCACTTGGCAAGCCGATTGGCCTTGCCGATCTTGCCCGCCAGATCGGGCTGAGCGAATATGCGGCCATTGCCGTATTCAAAGAGCAGTTCTCTCGTACACCAATGCAGTATGTAATAGAGAGGCGACTTGAGCGAGCAAGATGGCTTCTTTGTAACACATCATTAAGCATTCTTTCTATTGCTATAGAGTGTGGATTTGGAAGTCAAAGCTATCTTACTACACAAATTAAGCGATATTATGGAGTGACGCCGCGCCAATTGCGCTTATCCGTTGGAAATTCAACTGATGGTGCGTAACACGATAGAAAATGTCAGTATAATTGTGGAGTTCTAGGATTTCGTGGAGACATCGTTTCAATGTGACTTTGCAGCGGCTTCGTACTGCACAGGGCTCATGCCGCTAAGATAGCTGTGCCGCCGGGTCTGATTGTAGAAATTTTCAATGTAGTCCGAAATGTCGGCAACCGCGACAGTTGGCGGTTTCAAGAGCGAAGTGCAACACCTCGCGGGTTAGTGAACGGGTGCCCGGCCCGTGAGGTTAGCCAGGATCTG
>NZ_JAWRYD010000072.1:0-6675 GCF_046534765.1 Burkholderia sp. SIMBA_062 | reverse complement strand
TACAGAACTCAGTCCTTACCCGCTTAGTCTTTAACTGTCCAACTTTGCGGGGTCAGTTCAGAAGGGCGGGCTTTTTCTTTTCTTACTTGGAGGCGCGAGCCGGAGTCGAACCGGCCTAAACGGCTTTGCAGGCCGTCACATTATTTGCAAAATCAATACATTGCATCAATTAACCGCCCACATTGGCCGCGCTGCCGCACGCCTCAACTCTTAAACCAAGCGACGTCGTCATGCGGCCGGTCGGGCCAGACCGAATAGCAAGGGCCGCTCTCGACCCAAAGCTGACCTTGGCTCGTTCAAGAAGCGGACATCGGGGATCTGGAAACGCCGGGAGAGATCCTATTTGTGTCGCGGAACATTTTCGGGAGCGATATGCTGCTTGCCAAAGGCATCGTGTAGATCGTTGTAGATTTCAGTCAGAAAGGCAAGTTGTTCGTCGCCTGTCCAGGCGCGATGCACTCGCACGGCATGAACCTCATCTTCGAGTGAGCGGGCGGCTCCCCACACTTCATCGGGCCAATACACGTCTTTCAACCCGACAACGCCCGCTTCTATGCGGATCGGGCCAGCCGCGCCAAAGTGCTTGAAGAACGCTAGCGCATCGTGCAAAAACTTGTCCCATTCGCGCGCAATCGAGTCAAGGCAAAGATATTTCCGGCCCGATCCATTCTCGAATGTTGCTGCGCTATTAAAACCCCAGAGTTCTCCGGTCTTATTGAACAACTGCGTCACGCCGATGGCCTCGCTGGTATCGCCCTCCCTAAGGAAACCCACTTTTACAACTCCATATTGGTTGGCCCCATAGTCACCGTGTCGCCATGGCCCCAATGCGAACAGGCTGTTGGAGCCGTCGAGCAGTGCGGTACGGGCTGGTTTCGGTATCCAATTTGCGGGCGCGAGTCGCATATAGGAACGAGGCTTGTCAGGCACGGCCCATTCTCGCTCTCCGGCCGCAGACGTCGAATCCTGATGCTGAACGCGATCGCCCGCCTGCAGCCATGTCGAACGGTCGTCGGATCGCGAGGGGTGCAGGTCGAACTGGAGCGCTGCAGCACGCTCGTCGATCGCTGCCCCTAAGTTCATTTTCAGCGCTTCGACGAGTGCTTTCGTGAGTTTTTCGAGGGCCGCATCGTATTGCTCCTCGGTGGCGGTGGATTTAAGTGTATAGGTAATTGGCCCGCGACGGTGCCGAAGATCGAAGGGGAGATCTTCTGGCTCGCCCCCGAACGCCTTGTTAGCGACGAGTACGATGCGTTCATGCCCAATCGACGTGATGGCGTGACCGAGTTCAATCATTACGTTCGCATTCGGAAGAAGTTTACCTTTCTCGGTCTTCCCAACGAATGTAACGTCGCCGATGAATATTTCGGCCTGCTCAATCTTCTTGAAAATTGTATCGACGATTGCAACCAGGCCGGGCGTATCCTTAGTGTCGTGATCGACCTCTGGGCGTTCGGCTTCCGCGAGCCCGAGTTCCTTCGATACCTGAGACAGCGCCTTTTGAATCGCAGCCTTGACGAAGTCTTTGTTTAACTTCGCTGGCGTATCGCTTTGCCATGACCAAAATACTTTCATTATGTGATACCTCCAAGTTGGGAAATCATGCACGGCCTAAACCCTGTCCCTCACGAGATTGGAATGTCAACAGGGATCCAGCTCTCTAAGCAAAAATCCGCGAAAGGCGGTGTGACAACCAATCCAGATAATTCTAATTGCGCCCATGTCCGCTTCCGGCAGTCTATCTGAAGGACCGCTATTGGCCGAAAACGGACGGCGTCGGGGACCTCGGCAAGGGTATTCCGTCCCGTAATTCAGGGGATGGAATGATAAGCGCAAGGCTTATCCAGCAAGGCTCCCGCCTATTTCTGTAGCAAATTTTCAGCACATAAATAAGCCCGCTAACAGCGGGCTTATTTGTAGCTATACGGAGATTGCTGTCGCATTTTATGAGATGGGCTGAAGGTTCCAGATAAATCGATCATCATTCTCATATCGCCCCTCGTGAGCATAAGCGATATGGCTTCTCGATGACCCCTGACTCTTGCCGCCGAGCTTCAAATAAGCTCCGAAATATTTATTTTCTATGCGAACAACTTTCTGACTTTGATCGAGATAGTGAACGATCCATCTAAATCGGTCATCACCTCGACTTTCATCTATTCCGTCGTGGCCGTAGACTTTATGATCGCCGTCGCTATCTTTGCTCACGCCAGCTTTGAGAATGGTTGCGTAAGTCTGGGCAATGCAAAGCAGATTAAATACATTGCTGATTTCCGTTGGATGAAAGATCCATTGGTACGTCCAACCTCCAGACCACACTTCGTCACCCCATGCCAAACGGTCGCCATCCGAATCACGTGTGTCGTTGGTATTGAGGGCGGCACCAAAGGCTTTGTTGACTGTGTAATACGTGGCCCCGGAGATATCTTTTCTGATGCTCTGGAGAGTCGCTTCGTCCATATGTCACCTATAAGAAAAGTGATTTGGCGCACTTACAAAGTGTTCATGCATACTTTGTTTGTGCGGTCACGTGACCACGGCGCTCCTTCCCCAAATGCGAGTCAGGCTCGCAATAATCAGATGAATCCTAGTGCACGCTGTACACCGCTACAACCTGCCAAGATTGGCAGGTACCGTCGGCATGCCGAGGCCTCGCGGGTCGACGATCCCGCCAGTCTGAACAATTCTGTCTTCGAGTCTCCCTGGACTTGCCTTCAGGCTTGCCACTGACACCGTCTGTCAAATCAGTCCAAATTTCTCCAGATAGCACGAGGCCTTATCAAGCAGGGCTCCGCCAGGGCAATGTATGAAGATTGGGCGAACGGCGGGCAAAGTTACTTGGGCTCCACCCAGCATGTTCTCTGAGGGATACAACTGCAACATCGCTCGCGCGGTCTCGACGTTCGATGTCGTCAGCCATTCTTCCCAATCGTCCGGCCGCAGGATCACGACTGACCGCTTCTCCTCGCCCGGCTTGTGCATGTGCGACATGATCGCGTGCTCGTCGGCATTAACCGTAATCATCGACATCGCATGGCGTACGGTGCCGTCCGGCCCCGACCGCTCTTCCGAAAATGGTAAATTCATACAAAAACCACACCTACGGAGAGCATATGGCCCGAGCCATGATCTGCGTCGGCGACACGACGACGCACGGCGGTCGCGTACTGGAGGGCTCCGCGACCGCCACCATTGACGGGAAACCAATTGCCGGCGTCGGGCACAAGGTTCTATGCCCTCAATGCAAAGGCGTCTTTCCGATCCTGCCCGCCAGTGGCCGGCGATACCCGCACAACTTCGGCGGACGAGAAACCGCCATCGAAGGCATGAAGACCGCTTGCGGGGCGACGCTGATCGCCTCGCAATCGTCCGCGACACTCGACGACGTCGGCGCCGGTGAAGCGACGACGGGCGGTGCAGTCGCGAACGCTGCAGCAGCGCTGGCGCCTTCGCCGACGCTGTGCCTCGAATGCCTGAAGTCCGCGGCCGAAAATGCTGCAACGATGATCGCGCGCGGGTAGAACCATGACCGGCAATTCGATCGAAGCGTTCTACTTCACGCGGCAACAGCAGTTGCCCATGCAGGTGCACTTGTACGCGCTGGTCGACGGTCTCCTGTTCGCCGCTGCGGCCGGCGGGTGCCCGCCTCAGCGATCGCAAGCAGCCGTGGCGCTGTTCGACGGCACACCAGACGCATCGCTCGCCGATGCGGGTCCGTGGCTGCTCGATTACGAGCGCGCGGGCGGCAACGTACGACGTTCGCTCTCCGCGATGGCCGGCAGCTCAACCGGCGTGTCGTGGCTGATCAGCGCATATCCAACCGAGTCCCTAGCCGACGAGTTGCGCCATCGACTCGACGTGCGCTTGCCGGATGGCCGTACAGCCCTCCTTCGCTTCTACGACGCCCGCATCATGGCCGACATGGCATCGCTGATGGAATTGACGCAGCGCATGCAGTTCTTCGTCCCGACCTTCAACTGGCTCGTCGAAGTGAATGGAAAACTGAAGGGGGTGCACCCGCATGCTTGAGTTGACAAGCGAGCAAGTCGCAGGCCTTGCCGAGATCGATGCACGCGGATATGTCGAGCGAACTCGGCAGGATCTCATCAAAGCGGACCCGAAGCTGGCCGACGACGAAACCCTGGCGACACGCCTCTGGAACGCATACGTCGCGGCTCGCCAGCTCGGGATTCGGTCCGACGAGAACGTCGCGGCATTCCTTCGAATCGAGGCATACGCTCCGAAGTTTTACGAAAAACCGGCGACGCGCGCATGGATAACGCGCCCCGGCCGCTCGGCCGACGAACGCTTTCACGATTACCTTCGCGTCATCAAATGGCGCATCGAACATCCTGATTACAACGGGGGATCTAGAAATGGCGGGGTTGGTAGTACCGATAATCGAAGCAGCAGCAGTGGAGCTTGGGCCGGTATTGGCGCGAGCTGGCGTCGCCTTATTGGGCGGGGCGGCAGTGGCGGGAACGGGGAGTCTGTCGGGTGATACACCAAAGGACGAAAGCAAGGCAAAGCCGGACGTACGGGCGATTCCGCGCACGGGCGAGAGCTGCAAGAAGTGCCCGCCTGAGGGAGGACGACTTCAGCGCATGAATCACGGCGTAAACTGGACGTCATACCGCTACCAGGCACGCATCACCGGCTTCGCATTCGACACCGCCGAGTGCCGCTGGAGTGACGAGTGGACGTGGGAAGGCGTCGATTTCGACGGATTCCAACGCGAAGCATGCCTGCTACAGGAAACGAAGGGCGATTATGATCAGTTCCTAGATGAGGACGGTGACCCAAAATTCTTCTTCACTGGCTTCACCGACACTCGCAGACAAATCCTCCGCCAGTCCGTCGCCGTTAACAGCAACCCACCGGCTCAGTTGATGTGGTATTTCATGACCCCACGCGCACGCGAGTATCTGTTGCCCGATCTGCGCAGGGCGCGCGTGCCATCCGTCTACCAACCGTAACGCCATGCAATTCATTGCCCAATACCGCGAATCCGCAAACGTCGAGCATTCCGACTATGCTCGTCAACTGAGCCGCCTATGGCCTGTCATCGACGCGTTGGCCGCGAAAGATGCTCGCTTGGCCGAATGGTTCCTGCAGGGAAATTCGGAAGAAGAAGCGCGCCTGTATTCGGTTTATGAGGCTCCCGGAACGCCCTCCACGGCCGTGCTTGCGGTGCTGACCGAACAGTACCGCGGCGAGGAGAACCTCGCGAAGACTATCGGGATATGGAACGGTCAGGCCGCGAAAAAAGACGGTGCATCTCTTTCTCTCGGATTCGACACCGGTTCGATGCCATGCGACTTTGATCTGTCCGTTGGCGAAGAAAGCGCAACGTCGTCTCGACTTGGAAGCTTCGAGTCCATCGGGCAAATCGTCGCTGCAATAGCTACCGCATATGCACCCGCGTACGTCACCGCCGCCCCACGGAAATACATATCGAAACAGGTCTTCGACGACAAGCCGGGGGTCGGCTGGATGCTGTACCTCCCGCACGTCATCACGCAACAACAGGTACCCGAGGCACGCGCCCTGATCCCTGTTCCCGAAGCCGGCAAAAAACAGACCGGTACAATCATCGTCAGCGTGATCGATGCCCCGTTCTCGATGGACAACCCCGCGCACGTCGAGACCGCCAATCGCATCGAGATCCGCCTCGTCGATCAGGATCTACTCCCGACCTACGCGAGTATTTGAGACAGGCGGGGCAATCGCCCCGTCATCCATCCGTCTTCAGAACAGTCCGACCGGCTGTGCCGCGCCATCCCGGCTATAGATGATTAGCTCGTTGCGTTCGACGCCCCTGCCGCCACCGACCCTATATTGAATCGGTACGGTCTTCATGTAGAACCCGTCGAACACCCGCCGGATGTCGGGATGATCGTTCAGGCTCACGATCGCTCGTCCCTTCAACGATCGCAGACGCTGCGCCATCTTCTCATACTCGCCGAACGGGAAAGCCACACCGTACCCCCCGTCTCGTAGTACGGTGGGTCGAGGTAGAAGAGTGTATGCGGCCGATCATAACGATCGATACAAGCTGCTTTGGAAGGAGCCTCGAACGCCGGACGATGTATTCCCACGTTCCGGAGGGTCGTAATCGTTTGGGCGCCATGCGCTGATGCGAACTCGCCTATACGGCCAAAGAGCCGACTTAGGCGTGGTTACGCGTGTCTCTTGAGCGGTTAGAGGCGACTTTGGACCACTCCAGGCGACTTTCCCACAAGAATGAAAACGGAGCCGGAAAAAGAAAAAGCCCTGATTTCTCAGGGCTTTTTCTTTTCTTACTTGGAGGCGCGAGCCGGAGTCGAACCGGCCTAAACGGCTTTGCAGGCCGCTGCATAACCGCTTTGCTATCGCGCCAAAAGCGGACTGTCCGGATGCCGTGAAGGCAAGCGACAGATTTTTATTCGAGGACCATCAGTCCATCAAATAAAAAGGGAAGCGAGGCTTCCCCATTACCTGGAGCGGGAGACGAGTCTCGAACTCGCGACCTCAACCTTGGCAAGGTTGCGCTCTACCAACTGAGCTACTCCCGCATTGTCCTGCACCTGCAGCGCTTTGCCGTACAACACGCTGCCAGAAAATCTGGAGCGGGAGACGAGTCTCGAACTCGCGACCTCAACCTTGGCAAGGTTGCGCTCTACCAACTGAGCTACT
>NZ_JAWRYD010000196.1:0-287 GCF_046534765.1 Burkholderia sp. SIMBA_062 | reverse complement strand
CCGGTGCCGGTTTGGTCTTGGTGATCGACGGCCAGTTCTTCGCCAGTTCGGCGTTCAGCGCGGTGAACTGCTGCTGGTCGCCCGGAACGTCTTCTTCGGCATAGATCGCGTTGGTCGGGCATTCGGCGACGCACACTGCGCAGTCGATGCACTCGTCCGGATCGATGGCGAGAAAGTTGGGACCTTCACGGAAGCAATCCACCGGGCATACATCCACGCAATCCGTGTATTTGCACTTGATGCAGCCTTCGGTCACAACGTGAGTCATTAAAACGCTCCTGCTTGGC
>NZ_JAWRYD010000195.1:0-287 GCF_046534765.1 Burkholderia sp. SIMBA_062 | reverse complement strand
GGGCGCGATCTGGGGCTGGGGCAGCCCAATGTCAGCCGCTATGTAGCGGCACTGGAGGATCATTTGCAAACGCGCTTGCTCCACCGATCTACGCGCAAGCTCTCCCTGACGCCGGAGGGTGAACGCTACTATGCCGACATCCGGCGCATCCTGGATGCGGTGGATGAATCCGAATCGTCCTTCAGGAACAAAGTCGACCCATCGGGGCTTTTGCGCGTAGCCTGTCCGACAGCGCTCGCACATGCGTTTGTCCTGCCGCACGTGCCGGCCTTTTTGGAGCGCTACCC
>NZ_JAWRYD010000071.1:0-7602 GCF_046534765.1 Burkholderia sp. SIMBA_062 | reverse complement strand
GATTCTAAGCACCCCATCCCGTCTTCGCAAGCCCCTTTGTGAAAATATTTTGAAAAAGCCCCCGGGCGCTGCCGCGCACGGGGGCTGGGGTGCGTGGCGCTCTAAATACAGCCGTGCGAGGCGCCCGCCAAGGATCCTGCGCGCGTCCTTCTTTCCTCCTATATAAGAGGTCGACAGCATCCCGTATTCACCTCGCGCCAGTCACCACGCCGCGGAACAAACAAACCGGTACGCGCCGTCGAGTATCATCCCGCGATCGAACAACGCACTCATACCGACGATGGACAGCACCACTCAATCCGGCGACGCCGATCTTCGCGACGAATATGCCGCGCTGCGCGAGCGCGCCGTCATGCTGGAAGAACAGGTCCCGCCGCTTCTGCAACGCATCTCGGATGTCCTGCCGCGCATCAGCGGCGAGTCCGAACTGGCGGACGAGCATCGCGAACGGCTCGTCGGCGCACGCAACGCCGCGATGGTCTCGATCGAAAACTATCAGCAGGCGATCCCGTTCCTGCAGACGGCCGACTCGATCATCGAGCAGCTCGACAAGACGCCCGAGCGCGACGAGGACATCGAGTGGCGCGAATCGCTGCTGCAGCGGCTCGACGAACTGATCGACGTCGCGGTCGTGATGATCGACGATGCGCAAGCCTATTTCGAGCAAGCGGACGCGTGCGATCTCTCCAGCGTGCCGAAGTCCATTCTCGAAGACTGAGCATCACGGCCGGGAGGCGCACGGCGTATCGACTGAACATGTTGCGCATGCCCCTGGCTTCGTACGTGCCGAACTGCTGTCACTGCTCGACACCTAGACGTCGGCAATCGGATACGTCCCCCGCAAAAGCTCACCTTGCAGTCACGGGTTCACGGGTACCGGCCAGCCGCAGCCTGTGAGTGACTAGAGCGTATCGAGCACGATCGTCTCGCGGACGATCGGCACACGGATGTACCCGCCCGCCGCATCGCCATATGCGTGCGCGTTTCCGTCGATCACGTATTGCGCGGTCAATGCGCATAGCGTTGCATCCCGCGCGTCGACCGAGCGCAGTGTCGACACGTCGATCCCGACGTGCGCGAGCAACTGCCGGCGCTGGTTGCGTTTCTGCTTCGCCGACGCAATCGCCTTGCCGAGCATCGCGCAGGTAATCGCATACGGATAGGTCTCGAAGCTTACGTTCCCGCCGGCATACCGTGCGTCGGTGAGCAGCGGATAGGCCTGTGCCAGCGCGCGGTAGACGCGCTCGCCCATGAACATCCAGTCGAAGAAGCCCGACGTACTGGTCACAGCCTGTTCGCGCGACGGCGTCGGAAAGCAAGAGATCCGCTCACGCGCGAGCGCCTGCTCGGCCGCGCGGCGCCCGCTTCCCGTCCACCACAAGCTCGGCGCATCGACGCCGACGGCCACCACGTCATGCTCGATACACAGCGAAGGCAGCGCTTCGGGCGCGATTCGCGCCGCGCGGCAGACGATCGTCGAGCCGCGCAGGATCACGAGATCGCATTGCTTCTTGTCTCCGCCCACGTCGACGCCCGCCACCGCAGGCGGCGACCACGCGGCGGATCGGGATCGGGCCGCCGGCATGGCTGCGCGTCAGGCCGCCGGCCGCGCGTCGTACGCGGCATCGAAGATTCCTTCCAGGCCGGGATGCACGCCGCGCATCCGGTCGACGACCGACTTCGCCCAGTCGAAGTACGCCTGCTTGCGCTCGAGCGGCCAGTCCGCAGGCGGATGCCGCGCGATGTCGCGCAGGTTGCAGATCTTGTCGGCCAGCTTCACGAGCTTCGCGCGTCGGCTGATGTTCGCCGCATGCTCGACCTGAAGGCGCTTGCGCTCGTCCTTCGGCAACGACTTGTCGTCGGTGACTTCCATCACGATGTCCGCGACGTCCTTGCCGAACAGCCGCAGCAGTTCCTGCTCGGTTGTCTCCGTATCCTCGATCGTGTCGTGCAACACAGCCGCGACGATCACGCGCTCGTCCTCGATGCCGGCTTCGTTGGCCAGCACATCGGCCAGCGCGATCGGATGGTTGATGTACGGCGATGCTTCGTCGTCCTTGCGCCGCTGATTGCGATGCTTGTCCGCCGCGAATGCGATGGCAGCTACCAGCTTGTTCATATTGATCCCTCGTGTGGCCGGACTGCGGCCGGCAGAACCGGTCGCGTCCGTTTCGGAACCGCACATACTACCTGTACGCGATGATCATTCCCACGTATCGGGAACATCGAGCCGCCCGGCGTCACGCGCCGGCTACCTCGCGCTGCAGCCCGACCACGTTGACCTGCGCGCCGAACACGTCCCGCACGAGCGGCAGCAGGTGATCGTGGTGCGTCAGGAACAGCACCTGGGTCCGCGTCGACAGATCGCGCAGCGCCTCGAGCCCCGCCTTCGCACGCGCATCGTCGAAATTGATGAACAGATCGTCGGCAACGAACGGCAGCGCGGTCCGGCTGGCGAGTTGCAGTTCGAGCGCCGCGATCCGCAACGCGAGGAACAGCTGGTCGCGCGTTCCTTCGCTCAGGCCGGCCACCTCGACCGACGTGCCCTTGGTGCGCCGCGCGTACAGCGCGGGCGGCGTCCGTTCGGTGTCCACCGTCAGCCGCGCGAATTCGCCGAGCGTGAGCCCCGCGAAAATCTCGCCCGCCCGGCGCAGCATCGGCCCCTGCTTCTGGTCGCGATAGCGATCGGTCGCCCACTTCAGCAGACGGCTCGCGGTCGCCGCTTCCAGATACTGTTCGGCCGCGTCGCCCATCGCGGCCAGCGCTTCCTGCCGCTTCGCCTCGGCCACGGCCGCGCTCGCCTGCCCGTCGATCGCGCCGAATGCCTGCTGGGCGACGACCTGTTGCTGCGCGAGCGCGTTCAGGCGCTTGCCGACGTCGCCGAGCGACTGTTTCACTGCTTCGAGATGCGCGGGCACGTCGGCGATGTCCTGTTCCGCGACCTCGGCCTCGACGGCGGCCTGGGACAACCCGTCGCCATCGCGCACCAGCGCCTCCTTCGCGGCATCGACAGCCTGCCGAAGCTGGCGCTGCCGATCCGATCGCTCGGCCAGCGGCAGCGCCACGTCGATCGACGCGACGCCGGCCAGTTGCAGCAACGGCTGAATGCGTGCATCCGCACCCGCCACCGCGGCTGCCGCATCGGCGACCTTGCCGTCAGCCTGCCGCACCGCCTCGTCGGCACGACCGATCGCGCGGGCGGTTTCCCGTGCGGCCGCCACGCGCATCGTCAACCGGCGCGCAACGTCCAGCCAGTCGCCGCTCGCAAGCCATGCGGGCTCCAGCGCTTCAGCCAGCCGCCGTGCGCCGGCCTCGAGCGCGGCCAGCTCCGCGCGGATCGCGGCCATCCGGTTGCGCGGCGCATCGGCGCCGGCCAGTTCGCCTCTCACCGCATTCGCGAGCCCGAGCGCCCCTTCGGCTGCAGCCAGCGTCACCGCATTCGCTGACAGCTTCGCGTCGGCGAGCGCATCGCGCCATTGTGCTTGCCACGCATCGTAGGCCGCCTGTGCCTGGCCGGCGCGTGAACGGGCCGTCGCGCATCCGCGTTCGGCTTCGCGCGCGCGATCCTCCAGGCTGTCCTTCTGCGCGAGCGTCTTCTCGGCCGATTGCACGAACGTCTCGGCGATCGCGATGAGCGCCGCCAGCCCGTCGGCGTCGCTGCCGCGCGATACCAGGCGCAGCGCCGTACGCAACGCAGCTTCCGCACCGGCCCGCGCTTCGCGGATCGTCTCGAATTCGCGGCGCTGGCGGTCAAGCTCGAGCTGCGCGGCAAACACCATGTCGCGCTTCGCGAGCCAGTCGCCCATCGCCGCCAGCGGCATGCCGGGCACGCCGGCCGTCGTCGCGAGGTCGGACCATGCATCGCGGTGCGCGGCCAGCTCGCGCTCACGCTCGTCGACTGCCGCCTGTCGGCGCGTCAATACGGCGCGGGCGGACTCGACCTGCTGACGCAGCGATTGCAACGTCGCCGCCGCTTGCGTGGCGCCGAGCTGCGCATCGACGAGTTCGTCGGCGAGGCGTATCGCATCGTCGACGGCCGGCGCACCCGTTGCGAGATCGACCGCGCCGCTGCGGATGTCGCCCCACGCACCGTCGCGGCGTGCACGCGCCGCCAGCACCTCGGCGGTCGTGACGACCTTGTGGGTCTCGGCGAAATGCTTCTCCTGCAATTCGAGCCGCTCGAGTTCCTCCTGCGCGCCGTCGCGCGCATCGCGTGCGGCGGCCGCCGCGCTCGCGCGCTCGCTTGCTTCGTTGAGCAGCGCGGCGAGCCGCGCCGCCGACGGTACATCGAGCACGCGCAGCGCGTCGACCGGCTTGCGCCAGTGGCCGAGCGCATCGAGCGCATCGGCGAGCGCGCGCTCCGCGGCGGCGATGTCGCGTTCGAGCGCCTGTTCGCGCTGGCTGCTGCTGCGAAAACCCTGCGCGTCGGCAAGCGCCGCTCGAAGCACTTCCGGCACATCGACCGTCGACAGGCGCGCCAGTTGTTCCTGCGCCTGAGCGAGTTCCTGCGTGCGCTCGTCGAGCGATTCGCGCGTGCCGGCCAGCGCCTGATGCAGCGCGCCATGATCGCGCAACAGGTTCGCGACCGTCTTCAGCGACAGTGCAGTCGGCAGCGATGCGCGCAGCGACGCCTCGTCGGTCGGCCAGCCGAGCTGAGCCGCGGCTGAAGCGGCGGCGGACAGATGCCGCTCGACGTCCGCGCCGAGCAACAGCAGATCCTGTGCGTGATTCATGCATGCGCCGCGCAACCGGTCGAGTGCTTCGATGTCGCCTTCGAGCGCCAGCGCGTCGGCATCCGGATCGATCGCATCGCGCGCCTGCCGTTTCGCGAGCAGGTCCGCGCGGCGCTCCTCGAGCACCTTCTGTTCGGCCGCGAGATCGCCTTGCGCTTTCAACAGGTCCGCGTACGCGGTCGGCGGCAACTCGACGACGGCGCCCAGTTCGGCAAGCGCCGCTTCCTTGATCGTCAATTCCTTCAGATACGGCGCCAGCCGCCGCACGCGCTCGAGCTTCGAGCGCAGCGCTTCAAGACGGCGCTGCTCCGTGCGCGCCTGCTCGATCTCCTGTTCGACCGCATCGCGCGCTTCCTTGCGATCGACCCAGTCGCGCGTGCGCACCTGGACGGCCTTCAGTTCGCCGACCGCCTCGTTGAACGACGCCTCCGCCTGCGCGAATGCGCTGCCGCTGCGCCGCGGCGCCCACAGCTCGCCCGCGCGCGCGTCGAGTTCCTCGCGCACGGGCCCGAGCGTGCCGACGCCCGCCGCCGATTCGAACAGCACCTGGCCGAGTTTGTCGGACGCGTCGAGTATGCTCCGGCCGCCGTCGACGAGCCGACCGTGGTCGAGCCCGAACATCTGCTCGAAGAATTCGCGCGTCGCGCCGTCGAGGATGGCGTTGAGATAGTCGTCCGGCAGCTTGTCGTCGGCGGGTGTGCGCAGCGGGCTGCGCCCGCGGGCGCGATGGAATGCGAGCGCGCCGGCGCCGCTCTCCAGCACGCCGCCGATCCGCAACTCGGGCGTCGCGTGCAGGAAGTCGAGCGGCGTCTGCAGCTTCATCCCGAACAGCAGTTCCGACACGGCTGTCCGGATCGTCGACTTGCCGGCCTCGTTCGGCCCCACGATCACGTGGAAATCCTGGCCGGCCGACGGAAAGCGCAGCGTCTCGTCGGTGAACTTGCCGTACTTGATCAGATCGAGCTGGCTGATGCGCATCGCTTATTCCCCCCTTGCCAGCCGCGCGAGCAACGCGGGGCCGACCTGCTCGACCAGCGCCGTGAGTTCGCCGGCGCGCGCCATCGTCAACAGCGGCACCTCCTCCTTCACGTCGCTGCGCACCTTGCCGATGAACGGCTTCAGGTCGCGCTCGAGCAGCGCGAGGAAATCCGGATCGTGCGCGGCGTCGGCCAGGATCTGCTTGAGATCCTCCAGCGCCTCGAGTTGCTCGCTCTCGCCTTGCGGTTGTTCGGGCGCGGACGTCGCGAGCCGGACCTTCTCCAGCCACAGCCGTTCGTTGCCGATGATGCCGATCTGGTTCAGCACCTCCGCGCGCAGTTGCGGCGCGCGCCCGAAAAAGAGGCCGTGTGCGGGCGTACGCCCCGTGACCGTCACGCGCACCGCGCGCGGCACGTGGCCATCGACGTTCAGCAGCGCCTCCAGCGACTGGCCGATCTTTCTCGACAGGTCGGCGACCGTGAAGCAGTCGGACGCGTCGACCGGCACGGCTTCCCAGCGCAGCACGTCGAGGTACAGACGTTCGATGTGCGTGCGCCCCTGCTCGATCGTCACGAGCACCGCGCCGCGGCGGCCCGTCTCGCGGATATGGCGGCCCTGCAGGTTGCCGGGAAACACGACGGTCGACGGCCCCGACCATTGCTGGAACTCGTGCACGTGGCCGAGCGCCCAGTAGTCGTAGCCTTTCGCGTGCAGCTCCGTCAGCGTGCACGGCGCATAGTTTGGATGCGCCGCATAGCCTTCGAGCGCGGTGTGCAGCACGCCGATGTTGTAGTAACCCGGCACGGGGTCCGGATAGCCGATCGCGAGATTGTCGACGACGGCCTTGTCCTTGAAGCTCTGCCCGTGCAGCGCCACGTCGAATTCCGGCAGCCGGTGGGTTTCCGGCTTGCGGTGGCCGAACACTGTGACGTTGTCGGGCAAGGTGAGCTTCTTCGTCATCTCGCTTTCGGCATCGTGGTTGCCGCCGAGCACGAATGCGCGAATGCCGGCCTTGCGCAGGCGGCCCATTTGCTGGCCGAAGAAAATGCCGGTGTTGTGGTCCTTCCAGTCACCGTCGTACAGGTCGCCGGCGATCACGAGGAACGCAACCTCCTCTTCGATCGCACGATCCACGAGTTGCCGCAGCGCCTCGCGCGACGCGTTGCGCAACTGCGCGGCCGGCGCGTCGGGATACGCGCTCAGGCCGTGCAACGGACTGTCAAGGTGAATGTCTGCCGCGTGGATGAACTTCACGAAGATTCCTCTGTTTCATGACGAAGGGGCGATGTCGACCGGCATCGTGCGCGATCGAACGCCGGGCACGGTCGCCCGTCGCCAGCGGGTCGGGATGGTACCTGAAAGCGGGCGCTGGGCAGGCGCACGGCCCGACACCCCGACGACGGCGAGTTCGTCCCGCCGCGTCGCTCGCCGCGCGGCACGGGCGGCGGTGCAAAGCCGTTGTCGTTGCCCGTGAACGGATTCGCGTTGCGACGCAGCGCTGCCTCGTCGCTTTCCTTCCGCGCGAACAATGCGACGCCGATCACACCGACGTTCGCCGTCTCGCCGTACTTCGAATTCGTGATGCCTCGGAATATACCGGACCACGCCGGGCGGGCCGGCGCGGCACGTTGGAGTCGTCTGTCGGCACGATGCCGATCGGACATGCTTGCCTGGGCCGGTGCCGCCACGCGGGACGCCCGGCGACCGGGAGCCCCGCTATTTAAGCATGGCGCGCAGGCAATGGGCAGAGAGTACCCGGACCGCCTGTTCGGTCCGCGGCACACGCTTCTTGTCACGATGCGCGGCGCATCAATAAAAAAGGTTCTTCACGGATTACCGGGATAGGCGGCCTTGATCTTGAGGAAGAAGTAAGCGCTGTCGCGGTAGCCGT
>NZ_JAWRYD010000070.1:0-7996 GCF_046534765.1 Burkholderia sp. SIMBA_062 | reverse complement strand
CAGGCAACTCGGAAATACCGCTGACGTGCCTGCATTAACTTAAACCAACCAGCCTCCACGATTCCCGGTGCGGTTCAATACAGAGCAAATGCAGACCCTCGAACTCCCGTTCCGATCAATACGTGCGCCCCTTGATGGTGCTCAACGCAGAGATGATGAAGACCAACCGCTATGCGATTCCGCAACGACGTTTCGAAGGTCACACCGTCGAGAACGTTAGCGCATTGAACCATCCAGTTCTCCGAGCGCTGTAAAGCCGCCTCAAGTTCGTCGTTCAACGTTTATGCTCCGTCGTTTGGCGTTCTATTTGGAGCGTCGTGTCGGCTGCCGGCCGTGCGGGGCGCTCGCGTCTGGTTGTTTTCCGTTACAAGTCGTACTTGGCGCGCAATTCAACAATTCGCTCCAAACGCGCATGGTGCGCCGAGCGAGCGTTAGCCGGAACTTCAGCGAGCTTCACCTTTCCACACGCGACCGACGTCTCCCACTCGGTCGTTCGCTGAACGAGGTGGAACAGCTCGCGCAATTCCCGCTTCATCGTATCGAACACCATCGCGTTCCTCGTTTTCCTATGCGTTGCTCTTCGCTCGCTCTGCTGAGACCACCAACGCGACCGCGGCCCCAGCAAGTGCAATCCCTAAGGGTTTGAGGTCGAACCAAAAGGCGATGGCTGCGTCGATGCCGCACAACCCGCCCACAGTGCGCCCGTGTTTCAGAATCCACGCCTTCATAGGTCTCTTCCGTTTTCCTATTCGTGCCCGCGCAGCTGCTCGATCGATTCATCCAACACAGCAGCCGCTTCCGCGTGGAGCTCAGCGGTCGCCGCGTCCAGCTCGCCACCACATGGCATCTTGCGCGACTCGGCGACGTCCCGCAGAGTGTTGATCGGCGAGCCGAAGTGCGTCGGCCACGGTCAGGTTATACATGGCATTTTCCGATCGTTCAGATCGCGCTGGATTCAGCGTCGAGGACCGCAGCGACACCTAGCAACATCTGGGCGAGAGCTTTGCACTCTGCCGAAGTGAGGTCTATGCCCTGACTGCTTGCAGCTTCGTCTTCATCCTCACGATAGTAGGCTACGTTCAGGCGACATAAGTCAGAAGTGCCGGCTTCTAACGTCGCGCGGTAATAGAAACCATCGGGATGCTCAGTCTTCGCGGTCAGCGTTTGCGAAAGCGTGGTCAAACTCATGTTCAATGCCCTCATATTCCGTGGTCTACGGCAAATTGCGTTGCTCTTTGCGGAGGAAAAGATCCTTCGCGAAATCAAAGAAATTTTCTTCAAGCCTCGCCATCTTCCCACCGCATATCGCTTGCAACACTTCTGGACTAACCTCTCTCCCGAATCTATGGCGCGACCCGTCGGCGGGAGCCAGGGGTTCGTTCAACACAGCAGATAGCACACGCATCGACTGCAACTGTCTTGCCGTAGGGGGACGTGCCGTCTGCCATTCATCGGCGTGCCGCACGTTGTTAGCCGAAGCGACTACTACCTGACCAAAGGAACACCCTGCAAACCGAGGCACAGCTGCGTCCCATTCGTGCTGGACACCTTCGATATCCGCCCTGAACGACTGAAGCACGTTAGACAGCGCTACTACGATCGCTCCCGCATAAACGCCTCGGGCGACTTCGACCGCGCCTCTTTCATCATTTATTCGGTGATACGCGTCATAGTCGAGACTGGTCATTGGGTGGGGGGACTGCTTCGCGGCGATCGCAAATTGCTCTTCGAGCGCCTGGTCAAGTCGTGTCACGTCATCGACCAACGGGAACACCGAGTCGAACATGACGGAAAGGACCGGAAAATTGAAGCGCCACCAATTAACGAGCCGAAAAAAAGCGTGATACTCCGGGCTCGTCATCATAAGATCGCCGCGTCTTGTCAGCGCCAGATCTCCATTCACGGCCGCGAGATCCCCCGGAGTCATCAGCAGAGTAATCTCGTTGCGATCCACAACATCGTCATAGTCAGGCACCGCGGGCTTTGCAGTGCCGCTATCAGTTGCAATTTTCTCTATTGACATGTTTTCCGATCACTGACCATCCACGTAGAGCACGTCTAAATCGCCCGTCTTCTCGCACACGAAGTCGATCACGTCCCGCGTGTCCTTGACGGTTCCGTAGACCTCGCCAGTGACCTGATCGATTACCTTAAACGTGCCGTCTTTCTGCTTTGCCACCCAAACTGAAACCATTTCAAAGTTTTCCTGTATTCTTACCTGTACTTCATTGAAGGACAAAAATGTCTCTGCGCCTTATTTCATCCGTTTCGAGATAGTGTCGATAGTCGTCGATCCAAGCATTCACTGTTACATCATTGACACCATTTTGAGCCATAAATCGCCTCATCTCGCTGGGACTTGGCACCTCCCAGCGCTCGAATACACAAAGCTCCTGGAACGCGTCAGCGATTCGATGCTGCTCCGGCGTTGCCGTCTGGGCGTGGTCGCGAGCACTTGTTCGACCTAGTAGAGCGCTACGGATAGCGCGGTGATAAATGAGCCCCATTCCCTTCCGCCAGTCGGACGCGATTGCGCGCAACTCATCACCAGAAAAACCAACCTCACGAAGAGCCGCGACGATCTGATCAAAGGACTCCAAACGGCTTTGCAGACTTGTGCCGCTCATGAAGTTTCCAGACATGAGCGTCGTCAGATTCGCGGCTGCGGTGGCTGCAGCAACTGCCTTAAGTTCGGCGACCGTGGCAGCAGCTTCCCGGACCTGCTCTCGCATCGTCGCCTTCAGTGGACCCAAGGAAAGTTCGGCCAAGTCCTCTGCCCGAGTCAACAGCGTAAAAAGCAGGCAACAGGCGGCAGTAATCCATGCGGCCTGTGCATTTCCAAGGTTCAACATGATTGACGGTGGCGCAACAAGAGTCAGGACCGCACCGATCCAAAACGGCCAACCGTTGCGGGGTGCGCGGTCCGCGCGCGAATGAGCGTCATTTGTCGACATGCTTTTCCGTTCTCCGTTACTCGTAGGTCCTGACCGGAGGCAGGCCACGCTTCTCCAGAAGCACATCCTCCGCATGCTCGATCGACGCCCGACGATATTGCGCCGATGAGAAGTCGGGAGGATCGAGCGCCCACACCTGCGGTTCGCGTGCGCGCGCTAAGGCCTCGATCTCTTCGTCCGTCGGCGCCTGAGCGGTGGTCTGGTAGCTCATTGTTTCCGATTCAGTGTGTCTGCTTCAGCACGGCCGCACGATACTGCGAGCGAAGCAGCAGATCCGGAACCGGCGCGAGTACTTCGCGCCATGAATTGCAGCTCAACGCACGCGTCGACGCCATGCTCGGGTGCCGCACGATTGAAAGTCGCGCGGGCAGCCTCAATTTGCGCCTTGTCGCCCGCCGCTACGCCGCGGATCGAAGACTTCTCCGCTTCAGTGAGAATTTCACTCATCGTCGTTTTCCGACCTCAAAGGCCGAGGCTTCGTTTGATCGATGCGTCACGGCGTTCCAGCATTGCGCGAAACTCTTCAGCAGTGTCAGCGATGCAGCTCCAGAACAGTTCCGTTGAATCAATCCCCTTCGCACGGGCCACCTCGCGAAGCTCACGCATCGTCTCGCTTTCGCGTAGGAGTCCAAGACTGATACCCAAGGCATCCGCTTCGGCTTGAGTTAGAGCTTCGATTTTTCGCTTGATTTCAGGGTGGCCGTCGAGGAAGCGCTCGCGCCCTTTAGCCAACTGGTCAGCACTGATTTTGTCCATGGTTTTTCGATCCTTTCAATGGCAGACGGCCACAAATTGAAGCTCCCCGGATTCGCTTACCAGCTGCGCCGTAACCATATTAGCGTCCAGCCTGTTAGACACAGCGCTTACCTCATCGGTACATGCTGCTTGCTTCCATAAGAGTGCGCGGCCCTGATTTTTCAAATAGGCCGCTCGATCGGTGTTTCCGTTAGGAGATGCCATAAGATTGTTACTCCTAGTTCGGAACTGAAGTACGTAGGTTCCGGCAACTGTCTCTTTGCTTCCCATATAGGTCACAGCGTCCTTCGTGGACTGCTGGACTTGCAGCCCTGCTTTGGAAAAAGGATCGCCGCTAGACTCGCCGCAACCGCTAACGGCGGCCGCAACAAACAAAACTCCCAATGCCGGCATGAGAGACACGCCAATAAGCCGCGACGAAATTCGTTCCGCTTTTGATGGAGGCAGGGGTTTCCGGTCGATATCCCCGGGAGGAAAGAAAGCGTTCACGTTTGTAGTTTTCCTACGTTCCCCGCGTCGCGGTGATCTCGTGCACTTGCAGCGGCGGTGCGCCCCGCGTCGCGAAGAACTTGTTCACCTTCGCCTCGATCTCCGGGCGGCCTGCTCCAAGACGGACCACATGCCGCTCCAGCCAAGCCCGATCGACTGCGTGCAGCCGATCCGGATCGATGCGGTGCGCGATCAGGTAGAAGCCAAACGCCTTGCGCTGCCGCTGCGCCGCGACGTGATACCGCGCGAGCCGCACGGCCGCTTGTAGCGCCCGCTTGTAGGTCGTGTGTTTTGCGAAGCGGTAACGCGACAGGGCGCGGCGCTCCCGCAGCACGCTCTCCGGCGTCGTCTCAAATTCCCGTCCACGCCAGCCATCGAAGCCGGCGATATCGACCTGCCATTTGCTGCTCACGAAGTCAGCCGGTGTCACGGCGCCATCCTCACGGCGCCTGAGGTCGTAGCTCCCCTCATGCTCAGGCAGGACACTCATCGGCAGGAAGGTTTTCGACGTCTTGAATTTCATACCGGACGCTCCAGGCAGTTTTCCCGGGGGTTAGCGTGCGTCGAAGACGCCTGCTGCAATGAGCCGTGTCGCGTCACCTTCGCTCACGATCGCACGCGCGGCGCCGTAAGAAAACACGGGGCCGGATGGATGGCCGCCTTCGATTCGGGCTTTGCCGAACTCGATACAGAACGTTACCGAGTCGAGAATGATTGTGCTGGACGGAATGTGAATTTCAACGTTACTTACCATGCTTTTCCTCTTGTTTTTTTGGTGCCGGCCAAGCGCCGGCGATTTCCGTTGCCTAACGGTTGACGGCGACGAAGTTGTCGGAATCGATCTGGTGAGAGCCGTACCGAACTTCATAAGCGCCACCCAAATGGCCCGCAATGCGCTCTGCTTCGTCTTGCGACGCGTAGATGCCACCGAAATGCCACGGTGAGTTGCTGACAACGGCAAAGCCAAGGACCCATCCATTGTTGATCGGGTCGGCAGGCAGTTGGGCAAAGTCAGGCAATACCTCGCCGGAGAATTCCTTGAACTGTTTCTCAGCGTCCTGGTGCGTCGCAAAGTGTGCCGGACTGGTGCGAAACACCTGCTCCGCGTCCGTTGGGTAAAACACTTCGATAAAGACCTTGCCGGATACCGGATCGGTCACGCTTTCGCATCGATATTTCGTCAATTGTATTCTCCCTGTTTGAGTTGTTCGTGAGCGCCGCCTGGCTCGCTGTTTTCCTATGCGCCCAAGGCGTGCTTCAAAGCGTAACCGGCGAATGCCTTGATGGCGTCGAACGTCAGTTCGATGCCCTTAGTCCGGGCGGTGGACTTGATCGATTCCCAGATCGTGGCAGATCGCATGGTATCGAGCAGGTCGTGTCCAGCCATGGTGAGGCGCGGGGCAGACACGCCGTACGAGAAGTGATTATCGGCACCTCGGAGTACTTGTAGCCCTTCCACGTAGCCACTGTCGATGAGAAGTTCCAAGTGGCCAGCAATTCGTTCTTCCAAGGCCCTTTGGCCCTTCGCGAGGTCATCGTAGGCTTCCCACGTCAGGTCATCGGTCCATTTCGGCGCATCTGGAATGTCTGCGAGGACATCATGTCCTGCTTCTATGTCCGTCAGTTGCTTTCGTAGCAGATCCCAATCTCTCTTCATAGCCACTTCCCCGTTTTCCTTGGTTCAGGAGAGCCGCTCAAAAAGGATGAGATCAATGTACCCGTGGCCGGTCTGGTCTTCCTTGTGCCGCTGATGGATACGAATCTTTCCGTCGCGTTCCAACCGATCTGCTACCGCAACGTCGTGCTGGAACGACTCCAGACTATTCACGCCGGCCCCGGCTGGCCGCATCGAGCTACGCTTGCCGATTCCACACGCCTCGTACGCCTGAACTGCAGAGCTTTCCATGTGACATCCTTTTCTTAGTTCATATCCTGCGCCAACTTCACGAGCATTCCACCGACGGCCAACGTCAGCAACACACAATGGTCGATCATCCAACGGAAGCCATTTTGCTCTTCCCGCTTCCTCACCTCGTGCCTGGCGTCAAACGCGGCCAGCCACTTAGCGCGGTCTTTCGTCAACATATCTTCGCGGTCCCCGGCATCCATATGCGACCTCGCGGTTTCTCCTATTCGTCACCGGTACTCAACCACGCAAATATCGCGATAGAAGTCCATTGTCGGCGCTCAAGTCGTCCGAAACGGTGTGGACGAGGCACGTAGACGCTTCACGAGCATAGGGCGCTCCAGCTCCAGCATACGCTGAGTCGCTCGCTGCGACAGTGCATTATGTGTGGGCCCTAGGATGATGCTGTGAACCAGCCTATCGAGCCCAAAGTCCGGCGCGGTGACACCGGGAAGATTCGCGAGGCGAAACTTCAGCTTGGGCTGGAGGCCGCTGGGTCCGATCCAGTACCCAAACATGCTCTTGAGCATGCCGGTGGGGTCCAGGCGGGGAAAATAGACCACCCGCCATTCACGCTCTTCTGAGAAGCCGCGGTGTTTAGAAAAGAGTGACGCCTGCAATACCCTCTGGAACAGCAGATTGGCCACACTGCCACAGGCGTCTTGGTTGATCGGCGATCGCTGGATGGTCGCGGTCAACAGATCCAGCAGCTCATTGATCCACGTCTGCCTGGCTTCGCGGCTCATATAGGTGACAGGTCCAATCACCAGTGGGGAATCCTGATTCACGTTCAACTTCGCGGTGTCGAAGACGAGCGCAGCACCGCTGCCGTTGCCACCGTAGCCGCGCCACATGGAGAGTCTCCCATCGGCATCCTCGACCGGATCATGCTCGGAGAAGCATGCGATGTAGGTGTCGAGTGCCTGCTCGTTATCAAAGTGCTGCTGACATGCCCAGAACTGTCCCAAGAACGCGTCGTAGCAACCCAGTTCCTCGCAGCTCCTGCGGAAATCCCGGTGTTCCCTGATTGCCTGTATGGCGAGACGCAACCCGTAGTACATCTCCTCGTGGTCGTTCATACTCAGGGGATTAGAAAGCCAGAGTTCCTCCCCGGTGAGAATGTTCCGCAGATTGTCGACCGACGTGTAGTGCGCTAGCAGCGGCCGGCTTTGCGGAAATAGCTTGCTCCTGTCGATGTCTTGCCATAGGGAGACAGCCAGTTCGGTGATGATTGGGTCTTTAGACATTGAGTTATGACCTATCACGGATACGTGGAAAAGATACTCGATTGCTGGCTTTTTCCTTCGTCAATCCGACTGCTTCTTGAACACGTCCAGCTCGCGGACCTGTCCAAGCTTGCTTCGTAAGAACTCGCAGCCGGCGGTAGAAACTCCCCAAGCGAACGCGCAATGAAACAACCAGTCATTCAGCCGCGTCGTTTGGACCTCGTAGGTGAACATGACGCCAAAGAACGGCACGATCAAGAAGCCCGGATGAACGAGCGGTTCGGGTAGTCGGCACGCTACGATGAGTGCAACGACATCGATTCCAACAATCTTCGCAACTTGCCTGCATGGCAGCCAGGTCGCAACGAGCGTGATTGGAGCAAGCCACATCAGAATGGCGAGGATCGTTCCGACCGTACTCCAGATGCGGTTCATCGCTTTTCTGCCTACGAATGCAAAATGCTTAAGACAACCGAGATCGTCGAGATCGCGATTGCAACTACAGCCAAGAGGAGCGTCGCGGTAGTTGTCAACCGAGCATAGTAAAAGCTGCGCATTCCCTTGATCGTCTCGTCGGGATCGGCAGCACGAACCTGTCCGCATTTTTGTGGGCGAGGCGGTTGAACAACAGGTTATCCACGCGCCTGCGTGAATCGCTCGCCGAA
>NZ_JAWRYD010000194.1:0-289 GCF_046534765.1 Burkholderia sp. SIMBA_062 | reverse complement strand
CGATGCAATCACCGCGGCTCCTGCCACCATTGCGAGGACAAGGGGACGCATCCGCACAGCGTCAGCCCTCGCGATGATAAGGATGGCCGGCCAGGATGCTGGTCGCGCGGTAGAGCTGTTCGGCGAGCATGGCGCGCGCCATCATGTGCGGCCAGGTCGCCTTGCCGAACGCGATCAGCAGGTCGGCATTGGCACGTTCGGCATCATCGAAGCCGTCGGCGGCCCCGATCAGGAAGCGCGTTTCGCGCACGCCATCGTCACGCCAGCGGCCAAGCTTTTCGGCGATTTC